>NZ_JBYSYM010000041.1:0-43185 GCF_058783375.1 Acidovorax sp. FW305-C-20-28
GTGCCGAGAAGCGCAGGGCCTGGGGTGAGCGCGTGCCGAAGGACACGCGCATCGTTGTCTGACTCACCGTGGATGTTCGAGCGGAGTTCACCCGCAGGGGGAACGTAGAGAGTTCCACGGTGCACCCCAGGACCGAGCATCGCAGGCTGCCCCCTCGTACGAAGTGCGAGGGGGACACGGGCAGCGGGGCCGCCTTCTCTTTGGTGACTTTCTCTTGGCGGCCCAAGAGAAAGTTACTCCGCCGCCGGGCGGACATCCCGGCTCCCGCCCTCAACCAAGGCACGCGGCAACCACGACCAAGACCAAAAACTCAAGGCCGAAGCAAAGCAGCAAACTCCAAAGCCGCCCGACTCCGAGAAGCCCCCTTGCGCCACAAAATCCCCGCATGCCGCACCATCCCCGGCGAATGCAGATTGATGGCATGCAAATCCGCCGCCTGCAAGGCAGCGCGCTCCGGAGCGATGCTCGCCAGATCCCCCCACCGGCACACATCGAGCAACCCCTCCACCGACTCCATCTCCACCCGCACCACCGGCACCACCCCAACGGCACGCAGGCTCTCATCGATCAGGCGCCGCGTAGTGAACGCCCGCGGCAACATGGCCAGCGGCACCCCCGCCAGGTCCTTCAAGGCCAGCGTGCGGCGCCGCGCCAGGGGATGCGCCCGGTTCACCACCAGCTGCAGCCGCTCCTCGAACAAGGGCTCGGTCTCGATCTCCTCACGCTCGGTGGGATAGAAGGCGATGCCCACATCAAGCTGCCCCTCCACCAGTTGCTCCTCGATGGGCCCGGCACGCAGGTCGCGCACCACCACGTTGACACCGGGGTAGGCGCTGCTGAACGCCGCCACGGCCGCCGGTACCAGGGTGTGCAGAAAGGTGGGGATCACCCCCACGGTCAGGGAGCCCGATTGCAGCGCCCCCATGTCGGCCAGGGCCATGCGGCCGGCCTCGATCTCCTGCAACGCGCGCGCGGCGTAGGTGCGAAAGGCCAAACCGGCCTGCGATAGCTTGAGTCCGCGGCCCAAGCGGTCGAACAGGGCCACGCCCAGCTCTTGCTCCAGTTGGCGCAGGCCGTGCGACAGCGTGGACTGCGTGACGAACAGGTTCTGCGCCGACTGCGTCAGGTGCTCGGTGCGCGCGATGTCGAGGAAATAGCGGAGCTGGCGGATTTCCATGGGGTGGCCTTCGTGGGACGGAACAGGAATCCATCGATGGTATCGAACAATGCATTGCAAATGAATCATTGGATTTGCAGACGGGCAGAAACTAACCTTTGGCCTGTACCGTTTTCCGCTTACCGACCGAAGGCCTTCCCCATGCACAACCACCCCGGTGGTTTCACCATTGAGCGCATTGAAGCGCGCATCCTGGACATCCCCACCATCCGGCCGCACAAGCTGTCGTTTGGCGCCATCAGCCGGCAGAGCCCGGTCATCGTGCAGCTGTGGCTGGCCGACGGCGCCTGCGGCTTCGGCGAGGCGGCCACCATCGGCGGCCCCTCGTGGAACGAGGAATCGCCCGAGAGCATCCACCACGCCATCACCCAGTACCTGGCACCTGCCCTGCGCGGCCAAGGCGCGGGTGGCTTCGAGGCGGCACTGGCGCGCATGGACAAGGCCTGCAAGGGCAATGCCTTCGCCAAGAGCGCCGTGGAGATGGCCCTGGTCGACGCCGTGAGCCGCACGCTGAGCCTGCCGGCCTGGCAACTGCTGGGCGGCAAGGTGCACGCCAGCCTGCCACTGGCCTGGACCCTGGCCAGCGGCAACGTGGAGCGCGACCTGGAGGAGGCCCAGCTGCGCCTGGAGCAGCGCCGCCACCACATCTTCAAGATGAAGATCGGCGCCAATGCCCCGGCCGACGACGTGGCCCATGTGACCCAGATCGCCCGGGGCCTGGCGGGCCGCGCCACGCTGACGGTGGACGTGAACCAGGCCTGGGACGGCAACACCGCGCGCCGCTACCTGCCGCAGCTGGTGGAAGCCGGCGTGACGCTGATCGAGCAGCCGGTGGCCCACTGGAACGTGGAGGCCCTCAAGGGCTTGACCGCCACGCTGGGGCGCGATGCGCTCATCATGGCCGACGAGACCGTGTGCACCCCGCAGGACGCCATGGCCCTCGCGCGTGGCCAGGCCTGCCACGTGTTCTCGCTCAAGGTCGCCAAGCACGGCGGCCTGCTGCGCACGCGCAAGGTGGCGGCGGTGGCCGAGGCGGCCGACATCGGCTGGTACGGCGGCACCATGCTGGAGACCTCGCTGGGCAGCGCCGCATCGGCCCATGTGTTCTCCACCCTGGGCCACCAGCACCATGGCTGCGAGCTGTTCGGCCCGCAACTGCTGGTGGATGACATCGTGGAAAACCAGATGCCTATCACCGACTTCGCGCTGCAGTTGCCCGATGGCCCGGGCTTTGGCGTGGAGGTCTCGCTCGCGCAGCTCGACCGCTTCGACCGCGCAAACGCAGGCAAGGCACCCGTGCACATCGACCTGGGCCGCCAGGCCACCACCGTTTAAGCAAGCAAACAAGGAGACCCCCGCATGCTGTTCCTCGTCCGCATGGATGTGCACATTCCCCACGACCTGCCCGCCGAGCAGGCCAACGAGATCAAGGCCCGCGAAAAGGCCTACTCCCAGGACCTGCAGCGCGACGGCCGCTGGCCCCATATCTGGCGCGTGGTGGGCGAGTACGCCAACTACAGCATCTTCGACGTGGCCTCCAACGACGAGCTGCACCAGCTGCTGCAGGGTCTGCCACTGTTCCCATTCATGAAGATCTCCGTGACGCCACTGGCAAAGCACCCCTCGGCCATCTGACCGCCATCCCCCAAAAGAGTACCGGAGACAAGACGAATGAAGCGACAAACCCTGTTGGCCCTGCTGGCCGCTACCACCGCGCTGGCGGTGCTGCCCACAGCGCATGCCCAGGCCCCGGGCGCCAACTGGCCGAAAAAGCCCATCCGCTGGGTCGTGCCCTTCCCGCCCGGTGGCGCCATGGACGCGATTGCCCGCACCCTGGGCGAGAAGGTCGGCCAGGCGCTGGGCCAGCCCTTCGTGGTGGAGAACAAAGCCGGCGCGGGCGGCAACATCGGCGCCGAGTTCGTGTCCAAGCAGCCGGCCGACGGCTACACGCTGATGATCACCTCCATCGGCATGGCCACCAACAAGCCGCTGTACGGCAAGCTGGCCTACGACCCCATCAAGGACTTCGCCCCCGTGAGCCTGCTGGCCGTGGTGCCCAACGTGCTGGTCACCAATGCCACCCAGCCCGATGTGAAGACCGCAGCCGACGTGATCGCCGCTGCACGCAAGGCGCCGGGCAAGCTCACCTATGGCTCGGCCGGCAACGGCACCTCGATCCATTTGGCGGGCGAGGTTTTCAACTCGCTCGCGCAGACCGACATGCTGCACATCCCCTACAAGGGCAGCGGCCCGGCCGTGGCCGACCTGCTGGGCGGGCAGATCCACTACATGTTCGACAGCATCACCTCGGCGCGGCCGCACCTGCAGTCGGGCAAGCTGCGCGCGCTGGGCGTGACCACGGCCAAGCGCTCGGCCACCCTGCCCAATGTGCCCACGCTGGCCGAGGCCGGCCTGCCGGGCTACGAGGTCTCGCCCTGGTTCGCGGTGTTCATGCCGGCGGGCACGCCGGCGCCCATCGTCAACAAGCTCAACGCCGCCCTGCGCGATGCGATGAAGCAGCCCGACGTGGTGGCGCGCTTCGAGACCATCGGCGCCGAGCCCGTGGGCTCCACGCCCGCCGAACTGACCACGCACCTGGCCAGGGAGTCCGATCGCTGGGCGAAGCTGATTGCAGAGCGCCACATCAAGCTCGACTGACCGGGCATCCCCTTTTCTTCCCCACGAACCACCCCACAGAGGAGACAAGAACATGGCAGAACTCACCCAGGCCCAGTTGCTCGAACTGGTCAACACCAAGAAGATCGCCCCCGGCAACCCGCGCGTGCGCCAGCTCACCGAGCGCATCGTCACCGACCTGTTCAAGAACATCGACGAGCTCGATGTCACCCCCGACGAGTTCTGGGCCGCCACCGCCTGGCTCACGCGCCTGGGCGCTGCCGGACAGACCGGTTTGATCACGGCGGGCCTGGGCTTTGACCGCCTGCTCGACATCCGCGCCGACGAGGCCGACCAGAAGGCCGGGCGCGAAGGCGGCACGCCGCGTGCCATCGAAGGCCCTCTGTTCGTGGCCGGTGCCCCCACGGCCAAGGTCGAGGTGCGCGTGGACGAGGGCGAGCCCAAGGGCGAAGTCTTCGTGATGGAGGGCCAGGTGCTGGACCTCGATGGCAAGCCTGTGCCCCATGCCATGGTGGATGTATGGCATGCCAATGAGAAAGGCGGCTATTCGCACTTCTTCCCAGGCATGCAGCCCTACGAGCTGCGCCGGCGCATCGAGACCGATGCCAAGGGCTTCTACCGCTTTCGCAGCTTTCTGCCACCGGGCTATGCGATTCCGCCGACCGGCCCCGTTGCCGAACTGTTCGCCGCCCTGGGCCGCCATGGCCAGCGCCCGGCGCACATCCACTTCCTGGTGGCAGCACCGGGCATGCGCACGTTGACCACGCAGGTGAACATTCCGGGCGACAGCTATATCGATGATGACTTCGCCTTTGCCACGCGCGACGGGTTGATCGTTGCGCTGGAGCGCAACGTGGCGCCTGCAGGCTATGAGTCGCTGGGCGTCACCGCGCCGTTCACGCGCTCGGTGTTCAACTTCGTGCTGCCCAGGGCGGCCAGCGAAGACGAGGCACTGCCGCTGACGCGCATGGAGCGGGTGGCTACGCCGGGCTGATACGCCAGCGCCCCAACGCCAAGCTGCCTCCAAAAGGGGCGGCTTTTTTGGCGTTGGCGCTGGGCTTCAACTGCCCCGCGCCGCTGCAGGAAAAACCCCGTGGCGCCGGCAGGCGCAATGGCGCACCATACCCGCACCATCCGCCAAAAGGCAGCCCGGCTGCCGCAAAGCGGAATGCTGGAGACTCCCTTGGCCAATCCCCTCTCGCTGCTGCGCTTCAATGCCGACACCGGCCATATCTGGCTCGATGAGCAGCGCATGCTGCTGCTCCATGCCCGCGCCCTGGCGGCGCTGCGCAAGGAACTGTTCGACTCGCTGGGCGTGGAACGCGCGCGCGGCCTGCTCATCCGCATGGGCTTTGCCTCGGGCCAGCGCGATGGCGAGCTGGCCGTCAAGCAGCGGCGCGCCGGTCTCAAGACGCACGATGCCTTTCTGCTCGGGCCGCAGCTGCACTCCATCGAAGGCGTGGTGTCGGTCGAGAAGGTGCAGCTCGACATCAACCTGGCCCAGGGCCACTTCTATGGCGAGTTCCTGTGGACCAACTCCTGGGAGGACGAGGTCAACATCAGTGACTTCGGCTTTGGCGACGACCCGGCCTGCTGGACGCAGATCGGCTACGCCTCGGGCTACACCAGCACCTTCATGGGCCAACTCGTGGTCTACAAGGAGGTGGAATGCCGCAGCCAGGGCGATGCGCTGTGCCGCATCGTGGGCCAGCCGGCAGAGCGCTGGAACGACGATGCCTACGTGGCCTACTTCCAGCCCCAGCCCTTCGCCGCGCAGTTGATCGACTACCAGATCGGCCTGGACCAGCTGCGCAGCGTGCAGGCGCGCCGGCGCTACGACAGCAAGCTGGTGGGCGTGTCGCCGGGGTTCCGCGAGGCCTTCGAGCTGCTCAGCCGCGCGGCCGACAACGCCATCACCGTGCTGCTGCTGGGCGAGACCGGCGTGGGCAAGGAGGTCTTTGCGCGCTGGCTGCACGAGAACGGGCCGCGCGCCAAAGGGCCGTTCATCGCCGTCAACTGCGCGGCCATTCCGCACGAGCTGATCGAGGCCGAGCTGTTCGGCGTGGAGAAAGGCGCCTACACCGGCGCCCACCTGGCGCGGGCCGGGCGCTTCGAGCGGGCGCACGGCGGCACGCTGTTCCTCGACGAGATCGGCGACCTGCCACTGGCCGCCCAGGTCAAACTGCTGCGCGCCCTGCAGACCGGCGAGTTGGAGCGCCTGGGCGCCGAGAACAGCACGCCCTTCGACGTGCGCATCGTCGCCGCCACCAACGTGAACCTGCAGCAGGCCATGCAGGCCGGGCGCTTTCGGGCCGACCTGTTCTACCGCCTGAACACCTTTCCCATCACCATACCGCCGCTGCGCGAGCGCACGGCCGACATCCCGGCCCTGGTGGACCGCTTCGTCGAGCGCTACGGCGAGCTGTACCGCAAGAAGGTGCTGGGCCTGACCGACAAGGCCATGCGCGCGGTGCTGGGCCACCCCTGGCCCGGCAACATCCGCGAACTGGAGAACGTGATGGAGCGCGCGGTGCTGCTGGCGCCGGACAAGGGTTTCATCGAGGCATCGCACCTGTCGGGCGTCGCGCCCCCCGCCCAGGGCGGGCAGCTCGACGGGCGCGGTGCGGTAACCCGCGGCGCGCCCAGCGATGCCATCGACGGCATCTGCACCGAGGTGCTGGACCGCAACGTGGACCTGGCCCAGCTGGAGCAGCGCCTCTTGCAGACGGCCTTGCAGCGTGCGGGCGGCAACCTCTCGCAGGCAGCGCGCCTTCTGGGCATCACGCGGCCGCAGCTGGCCTATCGCCTCAAGAAAGAAGGCGTGCCGGCGGCCTGATCCGCGCGCGGGCCCTGGCGTTCCCGGGCCTGGCGCCCGCCCCTTCCCACCTGTCTCCCGCAGCCTGCGCCGCCTGCCGCGCAGGGGCAGCCACGCCCGTTCGCCACTTCACCATTTGATCAAGCTGCACTGCAGCATTTGATGATTTGAGGCTTCAGGAAAACCCTGGCAACGGGGTGACGGCATGGGGCCATCCCATGCAAATCAAGGGCTTGCGTGCGCTGGCACAGCGTTTGCCCTTTCTACACCGCCCGGGCCCTTGGCCCCTACTCGATTGGTGTAGTGAACAAATGAACCCCACCCACGGTGCAACTCCATCGGCATCGGCCACCACGCTGACCGGCCTGCCCTGCTATGTGCGCGTGACCGGCACGCTGGAGCAGCGCTTCGTCGAATTCGAGTTCGCCATCGGCGACCCCGAGTTCGCGGTGGAGCTGGTTCTGCTGTTCCCCCAGTTCCACGCGTTCTGCGCCCAGCACCAGGCCATCCACCTCGACGCCGAAGAAGGTGCGCGGCTGGACTACGAACGCCTGAAGTGGCGCTTCGGCGCGCCCGGCATCGACCACTGAGATTTGCTTTCTTTCCGATTTCCCAACCCCACCACGACCAGGAGACAACACGATGCATGTCGACATCCAGACCACCAGCGTCAAGCCGATACGGCAGACCTTCTCGTTCATAGCGCGCCGCCTGGGCGCGGACAAACCGGCCTCGCGCTACCAGGAGGCCACCATCGACATGCAGCCCGAGGCCCACTTCCACTACCGCCCGCTGTGGGAGCCCGAGCGCGCGCTGTACGACAAGCGTCGCACGGCCATCGTGATGGAAGACTGGTACGCCTTCAAGGACCCGCGCCACTTCTACTACGGCGTGTATGTGATGGCCCGCGCCAAGCAGCAGGACGCCACCGAGAAGCAGTACGAGTTCGTGGAAAAGCGCCAGCTGCTCGGCCAGCTCGACGCCGCCACTCGCCAGCGCATCCAGGCCGCGCTGGTGCCGCTGCGCCACTACGAGTGGGGCGCCAACATGAACAACTGCACCATCACCGCCTACGGCTGGGGCGCGGCCATCACCCAGGCCACCATGTTCGCCACCATGGACCGCCTGGGCATTGCCCAGTACCTGACCCGTGTGGGCCTGATGCTCGATGCCAACGGCGACGCCGCGCTGGCGCAAGCCAAGGAGGACTGGCTGCACGCACCGGCTTGGCAGGGCGTGCGCCGCCTGTTGGAAAACCTGTTCGTCACCAAGGACTGGTTCGAGGTGTTCGTGGCGCAGAACCTGGTGTTCGACGGCCTGCTGTACCCACTGGTCTACCGCCACCTGGAGGCCGACCTCAACCCGGCCACGGGCAATGCCCTGTCCATGCTCACCAGCTTCATGAACGACTGGTACGACGAGACCACCCGCTGGGTGGACGCCACCGTGAAGACCGCCGTCGAGGAATCGCCCGCCAATGCGCAGCAACTGAGCGCCTGGGCCGCCACCTGGCGTGGCGAGATCCTGCGCGCGCTGGCACCGCTGGCCACGGCCGGCCTGGGTGCGGAAGCCGGCGCCGCGGCACTGGCGCAGGCCGATGCCGCCCTGGTCGCCCGCATGGCCAAGCTGGGCATCGCTGCCTGAACCCTCCCGACGAAAGACCTTCATGACCACCACCAACACCGCCCTGCAGGACCGCCCCAGCGTCTTCATCGCGCTGCAGGCCAACGACGAAACGCGCTTCATCATCGACGCCATCCTGGCCGACAACCCGCTGGCCACGGCCGCGGAGTTTCCGGCCATGGTGAAGATCGACGCGCCCGGCCAGATCGTCATCCACCGCGAATCGGTGCAGGACCGCATGGGCCGCGACTGGGACGTGCAGGAGCTGCACCTGAACCTGATCTCGCTGTCCGGAAACATCGACGAGACGGACGACGCCTTTCGCCTCACGCGCGGCGAGACCGCCTGACGCAGCCCCCATTTATTTCCAGGAGACACCATGAGCCAGAACAACAACCACAACGCCAGCGCCCGCCGCCTGGGCATCAAGGAAAAGTACGCACTGATGACGCGCGGCCTGGGCTGGGACACCACCTACCAGTCCATGGACGATGTGTTCCCCTTCGACCAATTCGAGGGCATCAAGATCCACGACTGGGACAAATGGGAAGACCCGTTTCGCCTGACGATGGACGCGTACTGGAAGTTCCAGGGCGAGAAGGAGAAAAAGCTCTACGCGATCATCGACGCCTTCGCGCAGAACAATGGCCAGTTCAACGTCACCGATGCGCGCTACGTCAACACCCTGAAGCTGTTCCTCACGGGCGTGTCGCCGCTGGAGTACGCGGCGCACCGCGGCTACGCCATGGCCGGGCGCTCGCTGCGCGGCGTGGGCGCGCGCATCGCCGCGCAGATGCAGTCCATCGACGAGCTGCGCCACGCGCAGACGCAGGTGCACACCATCAGCCACTACAACAAGTATTTCAACGGGCTGCACGACTTCCACCACATGCACGACCGGCTGTGGTACCTGTCGGTGCCCAAGTCCTACTTCGACGACGCGATGACGGCGGGGCCCTTCGAGTTCATCACCGCGATCTCGTTCTCGTTCGAGTATGTGCTCACCAACCTGCTGTTCATGCCCTTCATGAGCGGCGCGGCCTACAACGGCGACATGGCGACCGTGACCTTCGGCTTCTCGGCCCAGTCGGACGAGTCGCGCCACATGACGCTGGGCCTGGAGGTGGTGAAGTTCATGCTGGAGCAGGACCCGGACAACCTGCCCATCATCCAGAAGTGGGTGGACAAGTGGTTCTGGCGTGGCTACCGCCTGCTGACCCTGGTAGGCATGATGATGGACTACATGCTGCCCAAGCGCGTGATGAGCTGGGCCGAGGCCTGGGAGATGTACTTCGAGAAGAACGGCGGCGCGCTGTTCGAGGACCTGGCGCGCTACGGCGTGAAGCTGCCCAAGTACGCCGACGTGGCAAAGCTCGAAAAGGAGCACATCACCCACCAGGCCTGGGGCATCTTCTACAACTACACCCACGCCGCGGGCATCCACACCTGGATCCCCACCGACGAAGAGATGGACTGGCTGTCTGCCAAGTACCCCAACACCTTCGACAAGTACTACCGCCCGCGCCTGGTGCACCTGCGCGAGCAGGAGCAGGCCGGCAAGCGCTGGGTGAACAACAGCCTGCCCATGCTGTGCCAGATCTGCCAGATCCCGATGGCCTTCACCGAGATGGACAACCCGACCCAGATCGCAGCGCGCAAGTCCACTTACCACGGCATGAAGTACCACTTCTGCTCCGACGGCTGCAAGGACGTGTTCGACGGCGAGCCCGAGAAGTTCCGCCAGGCCTGGCTGCCCGTGCACCAGATCTACCAGGGCAACTGCTTCCGCGAAGGCACCGACCCCACCCAGCCCGGCTTCAACCCGCTGGCCGAAGTGCTGGCCTGGTACCACCTGGATACCAGCGCCGACACCGGCGAATACAACGCCAGCCCCGACCGCGCCAACTGGGAACGCTGGACCGGCCGCAGCCACCTGCCCGCAGAAGGCGCACCGACATCCCCTGCCAAGGCGGCCTGACCCCGAACGAACGAAAGGAGATACAACATGCCTGTCATCGCACTGCAGCCCGGCTACGAGGGCACAGCCGCCGACGCCGAAGACAAGTTCCACGGCAACCGCCTGCTCTACATCGGCTGGGAAGACCACCTGCTGTTCTGCTCGCCCGTGTGCCTGCCCCTGCCCGCGGCCATGCCCTTCGGGGCCCTGGTGAGCGAGGTGCTGCCCGGCGTCTACGGCAGCCACCCGGACTTTGCGCGCATCGACTGGGGCCGGGCCGAATGGCGCGACTCGGGCAAGCCCTTCACGCCCGACCCGGCGCGCTCGCTGGCCGACAACGGCCTGGTGCACAAGTCCTTCATCCAGCTGCGCACGCCGGGCCTGGCCGGCATCGCGGGCTCGGGTTCGTGAGGCGGCCATGGGCTACCAGATCACGATAGAGCCGCTGGGCCAGACGGTGGAGATCGCCGAGGGCCAGACGGTACTGGACGCCTGCCTGCGCGCAGGCGTGTGGATCCCCCACGCCTGCTGCCACGGCCTGTGCGCCACCTGCAAGGTGCAGGTGCTGGACGGCGAGTTCGAGCACGGCGAGGCCTCGCCCTTCGCACTGATGGACTTCGAGCGCGACGAGAACAAGGTGCTGGCCTGCTGCGCCACGCCGCAATCTGACCTGGTGATCGAGGCCGAGGTGGACGAAGACCCCGACGCCCGCTACCTGCCCCTGCAGGACTTCCTGGGCCAGGTGGTGCGCCGAGAGATGCTCACGCCCACCATCCTGGGCCTGTGGCTGCAGCCGGACCGGGCCATCGCGTTCCAGGCCGGCCAGTACGTGATGCTGCAGGTGCCGGGGGTGCAGGGCGCGCGTGCCTTCTCCATCGCCAGTGCGCCGGGCGATGCGCTGATCGAGCTGCACATCCGCAAGGTGGACGGCGGGCCTGCGACCACCTGGCTGCACGAGCATGCGGTGGTGGGCGAACGCCTGGACCTCTCGGGCCCCTTCGGCCGCTTTTTCGTGCGCAAGTCGGCCACGCGCCAGGCGATCTTCCTGGCGGGCGGCTCGGGCCTGTCCAGCCCCAAGTCCATGGTGCTGGACCTGCTGGCCGAGGGCGTGGACTACCCGATCACCTTGTTCCATGGCGCACGCACGCGGCAGGAGCTGTACTTTGCCGAGCTGTTCGAGGCCCTGGCCACAGCGCACGCCAACTTCCGCTACGTGCCCGTGCTGTCGGCCAACGACGACGCTGCATGGACCGGCGCCACCGGCTATGTGCATCAGGCGCTGCAGCAGCACCTGGGCAACGACTTCCGGGGCAGCAAGGCCTACCTGTGCGGGCCGCCGCCCATGATCGAAGGCTGCATCGCCACGCTGATGCAGGGCCGCCTGTTCGAGCCCGACATCTACACCGAGAAATTCTTCACCGCAGCCGACGCGGGCGCGCCCGCACGCCGTAGCCCGCTGTTCAAGAGCCTCTGAACACCCAACGATTTCATTTCTCTACCCCACCACAAGGAGACAACCCCATGGCCGAATTCACCCAATCGCAACTGCTGGAGCAGGTCAACTCCCGCCAGATCGCCCCCGGCAACGCCCGAGTGCGCCAGCTCACCGAGCGCATCGTCACCGACCTGTTCAAGACCATCGACGAACTCGATGTCACCCCCGACGAATTCTGGGCCGCCACGGGCTGGCTCAACCGACTGGGCGCTGCCGGCCAGGCGGGCCTGATCACCGCCGGCCTGGGCTTCGATCGCCTGATCGATATCCGCGCCGATGAGGCCGATGCCCGCGCCGGCCGCGCGGGCGGCACGCCGCGCGCCATCGAGGGCCCGCTGTTTGTGGCCGGTGCCCCCACGTCCAAGGTGGAGGTGCGCGTGGACGAGGGCGAGCCGCGTGGCGAGATCTTCGTCATGGAAGGCCAGGTGCTGGACCTCGATGGCAAGCCGGTTCCCAATGCCATGGTGGATGTCTGGCATGCCAATGAGAAGGGCGGCTATTCGCACTTCATGCCGGGCATGCAGCCCTATGAGCTGCGCCGGCGCATCGAGACCGATGCCAAGGGCTTCTACCGCTTTCGCAGCTTCTTGCCTCCGGGCTATGCGATCCCGCCCGTGGGGCCAGTGCACGAGCTGTTTGCCTTGCTGGGCCGCCATGGCCAGCGGCCGGCGCATATTCACTTCCTGGTGGCGGCACCCGGCATGCGCACGCTGACCACCCAGGTGAACATTCCGGGCGACAGCTACATCGACGATGACTTCGCGTTTGCCACGCGCGATGGGCTGATCGTTGCGCTGGAGCGCAATGTGGCGCCCAAGGGCTATGAGTCGCTGGGCATCACCGCGCCGTTCACGCGTTCGGTGTTCAACTTCGTGCTGCCCAGGGCGGCCAACGAGGATGAGGCGCTGCCGCTGACGCGCATGGAGCGCGTTGCTACGCCGGGCTGACCGGTTGACCTCAGCGTGTCGCGCGAGGACCAGTGTGCACACGCAACCAGGCTGCGAAGGCGTCTTCAGTCCACTCCCCAGAGGCCACGGCCAGCATGGCCACTGTGGCCTCGGCCTGGGTGGCCTGCAGCCGCAGGCCGTTCAGGTACAGAAACAAACCCACGGCCAGAAACGCTGCACGTTTGTTTCCATCCACGAAAGGGTGGTTCTTCGCCAGCCCCACGCCGTAACTGGCCGCCAGCATCGCCGCGTCGGGCGGCTCGGCTGCATCTGCATAAGCCACGATGTTCTGCGGGCGCATCAAGGCGGATTCCAGCAATCCCTCGTTGCGCATACCTTCCCGGCCACCATGGGTGGCAAGGCTTTCCCCGTGCAGAAGCATCAAGGCCTGTTTGCTAACCCAGCGCCAATTCATTTGGCGAGCTGGTGGAAGGTGTCCTTGAAGTCCTGCATGAACTCACGCCCCGCCTTGATTTCCTCTTCCAGGGTTGGGTCGTAGGGGGTCAGAGCGTATCCATCGGGAGTCTCGGTCAAAAAGATGGATTCGCCTTTGCTGAGCTTGAGCCTCGCCAGCGCCTCTTTGGGCAGCACCACCCCGACGGAATTACCGATCTGGGTTAGCTTGAGCATGTGCATGGCGGTTCTTTCAGTTATTACAGATGTAATACTAAAACAGGCCGTGCATAGAGTCAAATAGCTACGAAACGGCCTTCAGACCCAGCGCCGCCATCTCGCCCGACACCCCCTCCCACGCCACATCGAACGCCGGCGCGCTGCGCTCGGGTGGCACGGCGTTGGCGCGCAAGGCCCAGTGGGCGCCGGCGACCACGCTGTCGATCACGGGCACGCCCACCTGGGACTGCACGGCCGCGGCCATGCCGGCCAGGCCGGCGCCGCCCAGGATGACGGACTGCACGCCCATCTGGCGCACCACGTCGCGGCAGGCCTGGGCCAGCAACGCGCGCGCGGCCACAGGGTCGGCCGCGAGCTGGGCGCCCGTGGGCGCCACGGTGTGGATGCCGGCCAGCGCATGGGCATGGCCCAAGGCCTGGGCCAGGCGCTGCAGCATGGGGCCCCAGCGCTCGCCGCCGGTCACGATGGCATAGCGGCCGTGGCGCGCGGCCTCGATGAAGGAGGCCTCGGCCAGGCCGGTGACGGGCACGGGGCTGCTCTCGCGCAGCGCCATCAGGCCCGGGTCGCCGAAGCAGCCGATCAGCACGGCGCTGGGCGGCGATGCCTCGGTGGAGACGTCCAGCGCCCAGGCGTCGAGCGCGGCATGCGCGGCCACGGCGTAGCTGGCCTCGCAGGCGATGTAGGGTGCACCAAAGCGCGCGGTGGCGGTGCGCACGGCCACGTGCGAGCCTGCGGCAGCCTGCACATGTTGCTGCAGCAGCGCGCTGACCTTGGGCGAGGTGTTGGGGTTGATGACGAGCAGGTGGCGCATGGACTCAGGCCCCCAGCAAGGTGGCCAGGTCCGGCACCTCGCTTGCGGGCGGGGTGAATTCCAGCTGCGTCTCGATGCGCGCCAGATGGTCGAGCATACGGCGCGCGGCCTCCTGGGGATCGCGCAGGCGGATGGCGTCGATCAGTGCGCGGTGCTCGCGGCAGCCGCAGGCAGTCGCCTCCTCGCGCTCGCGCGCGTGGCTGGGGCTGTAGGTCATGAGGATCAGCGAGGTGCGCGACACCAGTTCGCGCAGGATGCGCCCCAGCGTCTGGTGCCCGGCCGCCTGCGCGATGTGCAGGTGGAAGTCGCCCGACAGGCGGATGGCGCGGCGCATGTCGCCGCCGGCGCGGGCGGCCTCCTCTTCGTCCACGCAGGCGCGCAGCGCGGCGATGTGCGCATCGGTGGCGTTGGCGATGAACAGCTCCACCAGGCGCGGCTCGATCAGGCGGCGTGCCTCGAAGACCTCCAGCGCCTCCTCGGGCGTGGGCTGGGCGATGGAAGCGCCGCGGTTGGGCGTGAGCGTGACCACCTGCTCGTTGGCCAGGCGCACCAGCACCGGCCGCACGCGTGTGCGCGAGACACCGAAGGCCGCCGCGAGCTTGTCCTCCACCAGCTTGGTGCCCGGGGGCAGGCGGTGGTCGAGGATGGCCGAGACCATGCGCTCGTACATGTCGTTGTCGCTGAGCAGGCCAGTGGAGGGCAGCTCGGCTTCTGCCGGCGCAGCAGCAACGGCAGCGCGCGCGCGGCGTCGAGGGGTGGGGGCGGCAGTCATGGGTTCGTCGGTACGCTGGCGCATGGAGGCTGTCTCATGGCGGCTAGTGGGCCCGCCCCTTCTTGCGCTGGCCCAGGGCCCAGACCAGGGCTAGGGTGATGCCCATGACCACGAAGGAGACCACGGTGGTCAGCGTGCCCAGCGCGTAGATCGAGGGCGTGGTCACCGTGCTGGTCAGGCCCTGCAACTCCAGCGGCAAGGTGTTCACATCGCCAATGGCCTGCGAGGTGCGGGCGATCTCGTCCCAGCTGAGCGTGAAGCCGAACATGCCGATGCCCACGACCGAGGGCGCGATGAGCGGCAGCACCACGTGGGCAAAGCCCTGCCAGGGCGTGGCGCCCAGGTCGCGTGCGGCCTCTTCGTACGATGGGCTGAAACGGTTGAACACCGCGAACATGATGAGCAGGCCGAAGGGCAGCGTCCAGGTCAGGTGCGCGCCCAGGGCCGAGGTGAACAGGCCCAGGGAGGTGCCATAACCCTCCAGCGTGCTTTCCATGCCCAGCCATTCAAGGGCAGACTTGATGGCGGTATCGACCAGGCGGAACTCCAGCCCGATGCCCAGCGAGACGATGATGGACGGCATGATGAGGCTGGCCACGACGATGAAGAACAGCGTGTTGCCGCCCGCCAGCCGCTTGCGAAAGGCCAGGCCGGCCAGCACCGACAGCACCACCGTGCACAACATCACCGCCACGCCCAGGCCGAGCGAGCGCCACAGCGCCGCGCCGATGTCCACCACGCCCAGGCCCTCGGCCAGTTTGCCGAACCAGTGCAGCGACACGCCGCGCATGGGAAAGGTCAGCCCGCCCTCGGGGCCCTGGAAGCTCAGGATGAAGATGACGAACATGGGCCCGTACATGAACAGCACGAACAGGCTGAACACGATGGCCAGAATCCAGAAACTGGCCGGGCGGGATTCGCGGATGCGGGCTTTCATGCGGTTGTCCTGTCGGTGTTGGCAGCGTGGTTCAAAGCTCTTTGCGGATGTCGACCAGGCGCGTCAGCCCCCAGATGATCATCAGCACCACCGCGAGCAGGATCACGGCATTGGCCGCCGCCAGCGGGAACTGCAGGTACGAGGTCTGCACCTGGATGATCTTGCCGATGGAGGCGATCTGCTGGCCACCCATCACCCCGATGGTCACGAAGTCGCCCATGACGATGGTGATCACGAAGATCGACCCGATGATGATGCCGGTGCGCGACAGCGGCACGATCACGTTCCACAGCGTCTGCCAGCCGCTGGCACCGCTGTCGCTGGCGGCCTCGATGAGGCTGCGGTCGATGCGCATCATGCTGTTGAAGATGGGCACGATCATGAACATGGTGTACAGGTGCACGAAGGCCAGCACCACCGAGAAGTCCGAGAACAGCAGCCACTCCACCGGCTGGTCCACCAGGCCGGCACCCATCAAGCCCTGGTTGACCAAGCCATTGCGCCCCAGCAGCGGCACCCACGAGATCATGCGGATCACGTTCGAGGTCCAGAACGGGATGGTGCACAGCACGAACAGCAGCGTCTGCATGCCCGAAGAGCGCACATGGAAGGCCAGGAAATAGGCCACGGTGAAGCCGATCACCAGCGTGATCAGCCACACAAGAAAACTGAACTTGAGCGTGGACCAGTAGGTCTTGAGCGTGACGCACAGCCCTTCCGACGCATCGCCACAGCCCGCAAAAATGGAGATGTAGTTCTTGAACGTGAAGCCCGGCAGCAGCTCGTACTCATTGAAGTCCCAGAAGCTGACCATCACGATCAGCGCCAGCGGCACCAGGAAGAACAGCGCAAACACCAGCGAGAACGGCGCGGCCTGCCACCAGGCGGCAATGCCGCGCCCCGGAACGGCGCTGGCAGGCAAGGTCGGTGTGTTGGGTGTGCTCATGGTGTTTGCAAATCAGATATCCATCGCTTCGGGCGGCGTCCGTCGAAACCGGCGCTGCCGAAGACCAGTGCTCCCGCGCAAGGGCCGCCCCGCCGCGCTGGGAGCGTCCCCCTCCCGAACCGCGCAGCGGTTCGAGAGAGGGGTGAAGGCGCGCAGCGCCTCAGGGGGTGCCTTCTATGCCGCGACGAACTCGTTCCACTTCTGGACCATGTAGTTGTTCTCGTCCATCAGCGCATTCCAGCAGGCAATGCCGCCCATGCGCGACTCGTAGCTGCCGCCGTCGCGCACCGCGCCGGACTTGGCCAGCACGTCGCCGTTGGGGCTCTTGATGTCCTGCGTCGCGGGCTTGCCTTCCATCCAGTAGGCCCACTCGTAGGCTTCCATCTTGGACTTGGCGGTGTCCAGCACGGCGCTGTAGTAGCCCTGGCGGTTCAGGTAGGCGCCGGCCCAGCCGTCCAGGAACCAGTTGATGAACTCATAAGCGCCATCGAGCTTGCGGCCCGACAGGGTGGCCGGCAGGCCAAAGCCGGCGGCCCAGGCGCGGTAGCCTTCCTTGAGCGGCTGGAAGTTGCAGGCGATGCCCTTGGTGCGCACGGCCGTGACGGCGGGGCTCCACATCGACTGGATCACCACCTCGCCCGACGCCATGAGGTTGACCGACTCGTTGAAGTCCTTCCACAGCGCGCGGAACTGGCCCTGCTTCTTGGCCTCGATCAGGGTCTTGATCGTGAGATCGATCTCCTTCTTGGTCATGTTGCCCTTGTCGGGGTACTTGTACAGGCCCAGGGACTCGACCACCATGGCAGCGTCCATGATGCCGATCGAAGGAATGTTCAGGATCGCGGCCTTGCCCTTGAACTCGGCGTTGAGCAGCTCGGCCCAGGAGTTGATGGGGCGCTTGATCAGGTCGGGGCGGATGCCCAGCGTGTCGGCGTTGTACACGGTGGGGATCAGCGACATGAACTGCGTGGGCGCGGTCGCGAACTTCTTGGACTTCTCGCCCTCCAGGTAGATCACCTTCTTGGGCGCGGTGCCCTGGTCGCCCACGGGCTTGCCGCCCACCATGCCGGTGGTGAACAGCGTGGTGATCTTGTCGGCGTTCTTGATGCGCTTGGTGTCGATGCCCTTCAGGTTGCCCGTGGGCACGATCTTCTTGAGCGAGAAGTACTCGGTGTCGATCAGATCGAAGCTGTTGGGCGCGGTCACGGCGCGCTTGGTCACATCGTCCGTGGTCACGGCCACGTACTGGATCTCGATGCCGGTGTCGGCCTTGAACTTTTCGGCAATCGCCTTGTCCTGGTTCACGGCCGTGCCCAGGTAGCGCAGCACGATCTTTTCCTGCGCATGCACGGCCGGAAACACGCCAGCGGCTAGGATACCCGCCGTGCCTTTGAGCAGCGAGCGGCGCTGCACACCGCCGGTGGTGTCGGATGCGGCAACAGCGGGGGAATCAGCACGAGAGTCGTCGGACATGGGAAAGCTCCTTGGGTTTGCGGGTGGAGGGTTGGGAAACAGACAACAACAACGGACAAAGAAAACAGGTCAGGCAGGCACCGCCTGCGCGGTGGCGGTGGCCACCGCCGGTGCAGCGGCTGGCGCCGCAGCGGGCCGGGTCAGCGGGTGGGCCTGCTCGGGCGTCCAGTGCAGTTGCACGCCCTGTCCTACTTCGTAGGGCTGGGCGGCAAAAGCGGCCTCGGACACCATCACCGAATAGGCGGCCGTGGCATTGGCCGACAGGGCCACGCCCTGCTTTTGCAGGCCCAGCAGCACATAGGTGCCCTGGTATTCCACATCGGTCACCACGGCCTGCATGTGCTGGGCGCCCCAGGGCAGCGGCATGCCCTGCGGCAGCACCTGCAGGTGGTCGGTGCGCACGCCGACCTTGCCATCGGGCGTGTCGATCACGTTGTGGCCGCCCATGAAGCGCGCCACAAATTCGCTGGCCGGGCGGTTGTAGACCTCATGGGGCGAGCCCACCTGCTCGATCACGCCGTGGTTCATCACCACCATGGTGTCGGCCAGGGCCATGGCCTCTTCCTGTGAATGGGTCACGTGGATGAAGGTCAGGCCCAGCTCCTTCTGCCAGCGGCGCAGCTCGGCGCGCATCTGGATGCGCAGGAACGGGTCCAGCGCGGACAGCGGCTCATCGAGCAGCAGCACGCGCGGCTGGGTGATGAGGGCGCGCGCCAGCGCCACGCGCTGCTGCTGCCCGCCCGAGAGCTCGGCCGGCTTGCGCTCGGCCAGGTGGCCCATGGCCACGCGCTCCAGCAGGTCACGCGCCTTGGCCTGGCGCTCGGCCTTGGCCACGCCCTTCATCTTGAGACTGAAGGCCACGTTGTCCAGCGCCGACAGGTGCGGGAACAGCGCAAAGCTCTGGAACATCATGGCCGTGCCGCGCGCGGCGGCGGGCAGGTCGGTGATGTTGCGGTTCTCGAGCAATATGTCGCCACTGGTCACCGACTCATGCCCCGCGATCATGCGCAAGGTGGTGCTCTTGCCGCAGCCCGAAGGGCCCAGCAGGCAGCAGTAGCTGCCGCTGGCGATGCGCAGGTTGATCGCATCCACGGCGGGCTTGCCGCTGGCATAGCGCTTGGTGAGCGCCACGATCTCGATGGCGGCCGGTGGCTGGGCAGGCGTGGTGTCTTGCATGCCTGGGCATACGCAAACCACGTGCCAGGTTTTGCGCACAATGTTTGGTGCAGTTTGTATACAAAATGCACCGTTGCTGTGCGCAAGCCCGCCCGGAGCGGGTGCAGGCGGCACCAAAATCGACCGCAGCGCCCGTCGCGCAAGCACCACATACGCCATTCGGCACCAACGCCGTTCCTCGGACAAGTGTCCTGCCGGTCCGGTCGCTGGCTATACTGCCTGTTCACGGAAACATTTCTTTACGTCCGCCCGCCCCGCGTTCCCCACCCTCCCCGCAGGATGACGAACCTCGACCCTCGCTCCATGATCGCCCTGGCGGGGTTCATGTCCGCCCTGATGGCCATCGTGCTGGCCTGCATGCGGCGCTACTATCCACCCCACATCCGGGGCATCGGCGCCTGGGCGGCGGCCCCCGTGTTCTGGCTCGCCTCCACCGCCCTGTTCAGCTCGCGCGGCCTGGTGCCCGACTGGCTAGGCCTGGTGGGTGCCAACACCCTGCTGGTGCTGGGCACCATGACCTACTACATGGGCACGCGCGCCTTCCTGGGGCACCGCCACACCTGGCGCATCTGGAGTGGCGTGCTGCTGCTGTGCCTGGGCGTCTTCACCTGGCTGTCTTACGGCTGGCCCAACTACGAGGCCCGGCTGACCTTCTTCACGCTGGTGATGTCGTGCATCTACGGCGCACAGCTGCGCTTTTTGCTGCGCTTTGGCGGCAGCAACTTTCCGGTGCGGCTGGTGGAGGTGGTGCTGGTGCTGCACCTGGCAACCCTGCTGATGCGCCTGGGCTCCATCTTTGCCGGGCATACAGGCGCCAACCTCATGGAGCCGTCGATCTACCAGAACCTGTACATCGGCGCCTACGCACTCACGGTGCTCATGCTCTCCATCGGCGCGCTGCTGATGGCTACCGACCGGCTGCGCACCGAGCTCGAGCACCTGGCCACGCACGACTCGCTGACCCCGGCGCTCAACCGGCGCGCGCTGCTGCAGCGCTGCGAGGAGGAGATCGAGCGCGCACGCCGCTACGGCGGCGGCCCCTCGCTGATGATGCTGGACCTGGACCACTTCAAGGCCGTGAACGACAGCTGCGGCCACCAGCACGGCGACGCCGTGCTGGTGCACTTCGTGGGCCGCACCCTGGCCGTGCTGCGCACGCCCGACCGCATGGGCCGCTATGGCGGCGAGGAGTTCATGGTGCTGCTGCCCGGTACCGACGCGGCGGCCGCACTCAACGTGGCGCGGCGCATCCACGCCACGCTGGCCGTGGGCCATGCGCTCGACTGCAAGGTGAGCATCGGCCTCACGCAATGGACCGGGCCCGAGGACACGCTGGATGCCATGCTCGCGCGTGCGGACGCGGCGCTGTACCGCGCCAAGGCGCAAGGCCGCAACCAGACCGTGGTCGGATAGCGCCTCAGGCCCGCTCCACCAGGCGTGCCGCCAACGCCAGCACGGGCGCATCGACCATGCGGCCATCGAGCCGGAACACGGCACCTCCATGGATGGGCGCTGCCTCCAAAACGCGCCTGGCCCATGCCAACTCGTCCGGCCCGGGCGCAAACGCCGCCTCCACCGGCGCCACCTGGGCGGGGTGGATGCACAGCTTGCCGCCAAAGCCCATGCGCCGGCTGCGTGCCGTGTCTTCGGCCAGCCGCGCCAGGTCGTCCGTGGCCGTGGTCACGCCATCCACCGGCGCGGCCAGCCCGGCGCGGCGCGAGGCGCGCACCAGCGCCAGGCGCACGGGCAGCAGCTCCGCCTCGTCGGGGCCGCATTCCATGCCCAGATCGACCTGGAAGTCGAGGTGGCCAAAGGCCAGTCGCACCACTTGCGGGGCCCGGGCCAGGGTGTCAAGCGCATCCAGCCCGGCATTCGATTCGACCAGCGGCACCAGCAGCCCCTCTGGGCCGAGGCCGCTGGCCACGGCCCGAAGCACCGCGGCTGATTCGGCCTTGGCCACCATGGCCCCCGCCAGGCCCTGGGCCACGCAGGCGGCCACCGCGGCCACGTCGTCGGCATGCCAGGGGGTGCCCGCGGCATTGGTGCGCACCAGCAGACGAGCGCACTCGTCCGGCTCCAGGCCCTGCACGGCGGACAGCAAAGCGGTGCGCGCCGCAGCCTTGTCATCGGGTGCGACTGCATCCTCCAGGTCCACGACCACCGCGCCCGCACCACTGGCCAGGGCCTTGGCAATGCGCTCGGGCCGCGTGGCGGGGACGAACAGGAAGGTGGTGGCGCGGGCAATGGCGCCTTGCACTGAAGGCACGCCCATCAGATGGCCTTGCTGGCGCGCAGTGCGGCCACTTGTTCGTCATTGCGCCCCAGGGCGCGCAGGATGGCCTCGGTGTGCTCGCCCACGGCGGGAATCGGGTCCATGCGGTAGTCAAAGCTGCTGTGCGCACCGGGGGGCAGCAGGGCGTCCAGCGGACCTTCGGGCGTTTCCACCTGCTGCACCCGGCCGCGCGCCTGCAGTTGCGGGTGGGCCCAGACCTCGGCCATGGTGTTCATGCGCGCGTTGGCAATGCGCGCCGCCTCCAGCCGCTCGATGACCCCGGCGGCGGTGAGCGTGCCGAACACCTCGAGGATCAGCGCCTTGAGTTCGGCGCGGTGCTCGTTGCGCCGGGCATTGCTGTCGAAGCGTGGATCATCGGCCAGTCCCGGCTGCAGCAGCACATGCTCGCAGAACAGCTTCCACTCGCGCTCGTTCTGCAGACCCAGCATCACCGTGCCGCCGTCGCCGGCCACGAAGGGGCCATAGGGGTAGATGGTGGCGTGCGAGGCCGCATTGCGCGGCGGCGGCGTAGCGCCGCCATAGGCGTAGTACATGGGAAAGCCCATCCACTCGGCCAGCGATTCGAGCATGGAGACGTCGATGCGCGAGCCCTGCCCCGTCTTCTCGCGCTGCATCAGCGCGGCCAGCACGCTGGTATAGGCATACATGCCCGCCGCAATGTCGGCAATCGAGTTGCCCGACTTGCAGGGCTCCTCGGGCGTACCCGTCACCGAGAGGTAGCCCGCCTCGCTCTGGATCAGCAGGTCATAGGCCTTCTTGTCGCGGTAGGGTCCATCGCAGCCGTAGCCTGAGATATCGCAGACGATGAGGCGCGGGTTGTGCACCTGCAAGGCCTCCCACGACAGGCCCATGCGCGCGGCCGCGCCGGGCGCAAGGTTCTGCACAAGCACGTCGGCCGTGGCCAGCAGCTCCCACAGCACGGCCAGGGCCTCGGGCTGCTTGAGGTCGAGCGTGAGGCTTTCCTTGGAGCGGTTGACCCAGACGAAGTGCGAAGCCATGCCCTGGGCGCGCGTGTCGTAGTCGCGCGCAAAGTCGCCGCCACCCGGGCGCTCGACCTTGATGACGCGCGCACCCAGGTCGGCCAGCTGGCGGGTGCAGAACGGGGCGGCGATCGCATGTTCGAGCGACACCACGGTGATGTGGTCCAGGGGGCGGGTCATGGCAGTGCTCTTCAACTCAGTCAATCAACTGTCGCGCCGGAGGTCTTGACCACCTTGGCCCACTTCGTGAGGTCTTCCTGCAGCAAGGCGGCAAACTGATCAGGCGTGGTCTTGGGCGCGATCTCTACGCCCTGCAGCTCCAGCTTGTCGCGCAGGTCCTTGGCCGCCAATGCGGTGGCCATGCCATCCTGCAATTTGGACTGGGTGTCGGCCGGCAAGCCCGCGGGAGCGAACAGGCCAATCCACAGCGTGCCGTTGTAGCCGGCGACGGTCTCCGCGATGGTGGGCACGTCGGGCAACACGGGCGAGCGCGTGGCGCCGCTCACGGCCAGGGCGCGCAGCTTGCCGGCCTTGATGTGAGAAAGCGCCGACGGCATGCTGGCGAACACGATGGGCAACTGGCCGCCCAGCACGTCGTTGATGGCCGGGGCCACGCCCTTGTAGGGCACATGCTGCAGCTGGATGCCGGCCATGCTGTTGAGCATTTCACCGAGCAGGTGGTTGAGCGTGCCGTTGCCAGCCGATGCGTACTGGTAGTGGCCAGGCTTGGATTTCGCCAAGGCCACCAGGTCCGCCATGGTGCGCGCAGGGAACGATGGGTTGACCAGCAGCACGTTGGGCACGGCGCCGATCAGGCCCACGGGCTTGAAGTCCTTGACCGGATCGAAGCCCGGGTTTTTGAACAGCGCCGGGTTGATGGCCTGGCTGCTGCTGATGGTCATGAGCAGGGTGTAGCCGTCCTTGGGCGCCTTGGCAACGAGCTGCGTGCCGATGTTGCCGCCCGCGCCGGGCCGGTTCTCCACCACGGTGGCGCCGCCCAGCACCTCGCCGAGCTTCTGGCCCACCAGGCGGCCCACGATGTCGTTGGTGCCACCGGCGGCCTGGGGCACGACCAGGGTGATGGGGCGGTTGGGGTAGCTGGCCTGGGCGGTGGCCAGCAAGGGTGCGGCCAGCAGGGCAGCGAGGGCGGTGCGGCGCGAGGCGGTGAACTTCATGCGGTGTGTCTCCAGCGTGTTCTCGGAAAGAGGCGCATGTTCGCCCGCCAGACCGCTTCGCACAATCACGCATTTCGGAACCGGGCCTTCGGAATTCACGAAACCTCGCGACCCTGGGCGGTACCATGGTGCCATGCAGTTCGACCTGACAGACCTGCGCCTGTTCGTGCTCACGGCCGAGCAAGGCGCCCTCTCCCGTGCCGCTGCTGCGCGCCACCTGTCACTGGCAGCAGCCAGTGCGCGCATCAAGGCCCTGGAGGAACAGGCGGGCATGCCCCTGCTGTACCGCGAGGCGCGCGGCATGCGCACCACACCCGCGGGCGAGGCCTTTCTGCACCATGCGCGCGGCGTGCTGCGCCAGACCGAGCAGTTGCGCGCCGACCTGCAGGAGTACAGCGGCGGCCTGCGCGGCCATGTGCGCGTGTTCGCCAACACCACGGCGGTGACGGACTTCATGCCCGATATCCTGCCCGCCTTCCTCGCCGCGAACCCGCGCGTGAACGTGGAGCTTCAGGAAACACCGAACGCCGAGATCCCGCGCGGCGTGCGCGACGGGCGGGCCGACATCGGCATCGTCGCCGGCCAGGTGGACACGCTGGGCCTGCATTCCATCCACTTCAGCACCGACCGCCTGGCCCTGGTCGTGCCGCGCGGCCACCGTTTTGCGCGGCGCAAGCGCATGGCCTTTGCGCAGACACTGGACGAACCCATGGTGGGTATGCACCCGGCCAGCACGCTGCAGACCTTTCTGGCCCAGGTGACCGAGCAGCTCGGCCAGCCGCAGAAACTGCGCGTGCAGTTGTCGAGCTTCGACGCCATGTGCCGCATGATCGGCGCCGGGGTGGGCATCGGCATCGTGCCCGAGAGCGCCGCGCGCCGCTACCTCGATCCCATGGGCCTGGTGCTGATCGACCTGGAAGACGCCTGGAGCGTGCGCGAGCGCTATATCCTGGTGCGCGAGGAGGGGCGCATACCGGCGTATGCGCAGGCGCTCATCGACCTGTTGCGCGCACACCACCAGGCCCCGGCCGAAAAACCCATGCGCCGCAAGCGCTGAGCTGCGTTCAGCTCTTGTTGTCCACGCCAGCTGACTCGAAGCTCGCCATCTCCGCCAGCACCGCGCAGGCCGACTGCAGCAGCGGCCAGGCAAGCGCTGCGCCCGAGCCCTCACCCAGGCGCAGGCCCAGATCCAGCAGGGGTTCAGCCTGCATTTGCGCCAGCATGAGGCTGTGGCCACGCTCGCCCGAACGGTGGGCGAACACGCAGCGCTGCAGCACAGCCGGCTGCAGGCGGCTGGCCACCAGCACGGCGGCGCAGGTGATGAAGCCGTCGACCACGATGATCCGGCGCTCGGCCGCGGCCTGCAGCACGGCGCCCACCAGGGTCGCGACCTCGTAGCCGCCCAGTGCGGCCAGTGCCTCCAGCGGGCTGGTGGCTTCGGCATTCACGTCCAGTGCCTGCTGCAGCACGGCGCGCTTGCGCTCGATGCCGGCGGCATCCAGCCCCGTGCCGGCACCCGTCACCTCGGCCAGCGGCAGGCCGGCCAGGCGCGCCAGCAGCAGCGATGCGACCGAGGTGTTGGCAATGCCCATTTCGCCCAGCAGCAGCGCATTGCCCGGCAGCACCCGCACCACCTCCATGCCGTTGGCGATGGCCTGCTGGCACTGTTCGGCCGTCATGGCCGGGCCCACCGAGGCGTCGGCCGTGCCGGGTGCCACCTTGCGCAGCAGCAGCTGGGGCGCGCCCTCGGTGGCCACGCGCGGCGCAATGGGCTTGGCCACGCCGCAGTCCACCACGGTGAGGGCCAGGCCGTGCTGGCGCGCGAGCACGCTCACGGCCGCGCCGCCGGCCAGGAAGTTCTCCACCATCTGCCAGGTCACGTCGCTCGGAAAGGCCGATACGCCGCGCGCGGCAATGCCGTGGTCGCCCGCGCAGACCAGCATCTGCGGCTGCACGAGGGCGGGAGCCTCTGTGCCCAGCACCTGACCGATGCGCAGGGCCAGGGCCTCGATGCGGCCGAGCGAGCCCAGGGGCTTGGTCTTGAAATCGATGGTGTGCTGCAGGCGCGCGGTGAGGGCGGCGTCGGTGAGGTCGGCAATGGCGGGGATGGCAAAGGACATGGGGATCGTCAAAAGGAGAAGTGAAAAGAATCAGGCCACCAGGGCTTGCAGCACGCCAGGCTCGAAGTGCGCATCCACGACGCGGGCCAGGCCCTCCATCACGGCGTCGAGCGTGGGCACGGGGGCCGCGCCCTCGCGGCCGAACAGGGCCTGAAGCGCGGCCGGGTCTTCGAAGAGGCCGTGCAGGTAGAGCCCGAGCACATTGCCCGCGCCGTTCTGCCAGGCCAGGCCCGGCACCACTTCGCGCGCCACATCGCCGCCGGCCGCCATGGCCGGGTGCTGGGCGGTCTGGCCATGGTGGATCTCATAGCCGCTGGCCTGCACGCCCGACAGCGGCGCCCAGGCGCCCTGCACCGCACCGAACTGCGCGGTGCTGCGCCGCACGGTCTTGGCGGGCTCGAAGGTGGTCACCAACGGCAGCAGGCCCAGGCCGGGCGCGTTGCCGTCGATGCCGGCGGTGTCGATCAGCGCCTCGCCCAGCATCTGCAGGCCGCCGCACACGCCCAGCACGGTGCCGCCCTGCCCTGCATGCGCGGCAATGGCCTCATCGAGCCCCTGCGCGCGCAGCCAGGCCAGGTCAGCCGCCGTGGCCTTGGAGCCAGGCAACACGACCCAATCCGTGGGCTTCAGGCCCGCCAGCTCGGCCGGGCTGCGCGCCCAGACAAGGCGCACGCCGGGCACGTTCTTGAGCGGCTGGAATTCGTCGAGGTTGCTGATGCGCGGGTAGGCGATGACGGCCACCGTGGTGTGCACGGCCCCGGCCGCGGTGCTGCGGTCGTCGAACACGCCGTCTTCCTCGGGCAGGCCGTGGTGCCACTGCATGGGGATGGTGGCCACCGTGGGCACACTCGTCATCTCCTGCAGCATCTGCGGCGCCGGGGCCAGCAGCGTGGCATCGCCGCGGAAGCGGTTGAGCACAAAACCGTGGATCAGCGCCCGCTCGTCCTCGGGCAGCAGGGCCCAGGTGCCGTAGAGGTGGGCAAAGGCACCACCGCGGTCGATGTCGGTCACCAGCAGGCAGCGCGCGCCACTGTGCCGCGCCACGCGCATGTTCACCACATCGCTGGCGTGCAGGTTGATTTCGGCGGGCGAGCCCGCGCCCTCGATCACCACCACGTCGTTCTCGGCCCGCAGGGCATCGAGCGCGGCAGCAATCTGCGGCCACACGCGTTCGCTGCGGCCGCGCCAGGGCAATGCTGTCAGCTCGGTGCTGACCTGGCCGAGCAGCACCACCTGGCTCTTCGTGTCGGCCTCGGGCTTGAGCAGCAGCGGGTTCATGCGCACGTCGGGCACGGTGCGCGCCGCTATCGCCTGGAAGTATTGCGCGCTGCCGATTTCGCCGTTGCCATGGTCGCTGGCCACCACGCGCGCGTTGTTGCTCATGTTCTGCGCCTTGAAGGGCGCCACCTTGTAGCCCTGGTTGGCGTACCAGCGGCACAGGGCCGTGGCCAGCCAGCTCTTGCCGGCGCCGCTGGTGGTGCCCAGCACCATCACGCAGTGGGCGAGCTTCGCAGAGGGCGGTGCAGTCAAGGCAGGGGCCGCACCATGCGGTCCATGATGTGTTCGAGCGCCGCCGCTGCATCGGTGCAGCGCCCGGTGTGCGCCGGCGAGGTCTGGATGATGGCGCTGCGCTTGGCCGTGAGCCAGTGGAAACGCTGGCGGAAGGGCAGCTGTGCGATCGGCCCGCAGCCCGCGTCCCCCGCGCAGATGGCGACGATGGCCGCCAGGTGGCGGCGCACGGTGTCGATGTCCACGTGCGGGTCCATGGCCAGCAGGCGCTCTTCATCGAGCGCGATGGCGGCCTGCAGAAAGCCGCTTCTCTGGCACGAGAGGATCACGCCCGCGTTGATGAACTCCTCGCGCTCCACGCGCGGCACCACGCGCACGACCGCGTAGTCGTAGACCAGCACCTCAGCCGCGGGCATCGATGGCTCCCTTCACCCAGGCTTCACGGCCGGCCAGGCGTGCGCAGAAATGCCCCACATAGGCCTGGCGGTGGCTGGCCGGCTGCGACAGCGGGCCCTCGGTGTGCTCGGCCCCGGCCAGGGCCAGGAACTCGTCGGGCACGTCGGCCAGGATGCCGGCGAGCACCTCGCGCGTGAGCAATGCGGCCAGCTCGGCATCGACCTGGGCAATGGCCGTGGCGCGGTGCAGCAGCACGTGGTCGGCAATCGGCGCGAAGGCCTTGGCCGGCTGCGCCACCGCGCCGTTCCAGGCGTGGTGGAAGGTGAGCGAGGCGCCGTGGTCGATGAGCCAGGGCTTTCTGTGCCACATGAGCAGGTTGGTGTTGCGCGCGGTGCGGTCCACGTTGGCCACCAGGGCGTCGAACCAGACCAGGCGCGAGGCGAAGTCGTCGCTGACCTCGTCCACCGCGGGATCGAAGTTGAGCGCGCCCGAGAGGTAGTCGAGCCCCACGTTGGTGCCGCCGCTGGCGCGCACCAGGTCCTGGATCTCGGGGTCGGGCTCGGTCTGGGCCAGGGCCGGGTCGAGCTCGGCCAGCACGATCTCGGGCACGGGCAGGCCGAGCGCCCGGGCGATGCCGCCCGAGATCATCTCGGCCAGCAGGGCGCGCACGCCCTGCCCCGCGCCGCGGAACTTGAGCACGTACAGGCCCAGGTCGTCGCCTTCGACCACGGCGGGCATGGAGCCGCCTTCACGCAGCGGCGTGACATAGCGGGTGACGGTGATGGTTCGCATCAGGGAGTGTCGCTTTCTTGGGGTTGTGCGCCAGATCGTACGGCCAACCAGGCCTGGCACAAGGCGTCCTGCGCCTCGGGTGCCAGCACCCCCATGCGGACCCCGCCGGGCAGGCCGAACGAGGTGGTGTCGCGCAGCTTGATGCCGGACACGCGCAGGGCCGCCAACGCGGCCGGCAGATCGGCGCACGCGGGCTGGGCGCAAAAGTAATTGGCCAGGCTGCCCGCATGCACGGGCCAGCCCAGGTCCAGGCACAGGGTCATCTGGCGCTGCTTCCAGTCGCGCAGCACATCGAGGCTGTGCACCAGCCAGCGCTGCACACCGGGCTGCACCCAGGCTTGCAGCAAGGCCACACCATGCGCGCCCACGGCCCAGGATGGCGCCAGGGACTGCAGTGCCTGCACATCGCCATCCGCCCCCTCGGGCGCCACGGCATAGGCGGCGCGCACGCCCGTGAGGCCCAGGGCCTTGTTGGGCGTCCACAGCTGCCAGGCATGCCGCAGGTCGGGCAGCGCGGGCCGGCCGGCCCAGGGCCTGGCACCGCCCAGCTGCAGCGGCGCATAGGCGCAATCGAGCACGCGCAGCGCGGCATCGCCGCGCCCGGGCATGGCAACCCAGGCGGGCAGCACCAGGTCTTCACGGCCCAGGGGACTGGAGGGCTCGCAGGCCCATTGCAGGCCCGCAGCCGTGTCCCCGACGTCGGTGCGCCGTGCCAGGGTGAGTCCGCGCGCCAGCGCGGCCTGGGCATAGTCGCCATAGCTGTGCAGCGGCAGCAGCGCCTGCACGGCACCCTGCTGCACGGCGAGCGCGGTGATGCGGTGGATGAACTCGCTGGAGCTGGCCGCCAGCACGATGCGCCTGGCCGCCACGCCGTGGAAGGCGCCCAGCGCCTCGCGCAGCGCCGTGTAGTGCGGGTCGGGGTAGCGCGCGGCATCGGCCTGCTGCACGGCCTGCAGCGCATCGGGGCAGGGGCCGCAGGCATTGCTGTTGGTCGAGAAGTCGTGCGCCGGCGCCCCCTGCGCATCGGGGCCGCCGTGGTGGTGCAAGGCGCCGGTCTGCCCGCTCATGCGCCCACCCACGTGGTGAAGATGGTGATCAGCATGTGGGCGCCCACGCCCACGGGGATCAGCGCCAGCGCCAACAGCGTGCCCAACTTGGCAGCCCGGTGGGTGTCGAGCGGACCGGGGTCGCGCGCGTCGGCGTTGAGCACATACACCCCGGGCTTGGCCAGGCGCACGCCCAGCGCCAGCGCCATGGCCGCCATGGGCCAGCCGCTGTTGGGCGAGGGGGTGCGGCGCGCCAGGCGCGCCACCGTGGACAGCTGCACCCCGCGCCCCAGCACGGCCAGCAGCAGTGCGCTGATGCGCGCCGGCAGCCACGAGAGCACATCGTCCGCACGCGCCGCCCACTTGCCGGCCCATTGCCAGTAGCGCCCGCCGCGCATGCCCGGGTAGCCCCACATGGCATCGGCCGTGTTGGCCAGGCGGTAGAGGGCAGCACCGGGCAGGCCCAGCAGCACGAACCAGAACAGCGGTGCCACCACCGAGTCGTTGAGGTTCTCGGCCAGCGACTCGATGGCCGACTCGCGCACCTGGCCGGCCGTGAGCGCGCTCACATCGCGGCTCACCAGGCGTGCCAGCTGCTCGCGGCCCTCGGGAAGCGAGCGGGCCAGCGCCGCCTCCACCGCCAGCACCTCGTCGTGCAGCATGCGCCAGGACAGGAGCGGCTTGAGCAGCAGCCCGAGCAGCGCGGCCGCGATCACGTCGTGAAAGCGCAGCGCCAGCCACTGCAGGCCCCAGGCCGCAGCCATCACCGTGGCCGCCAGGGTGCACCAGGCCAGGGCCATGGACCAGAAGGCCCGCCAGTCGTTCGGCACGGGCGACAAGGGCGCCCAGCGCTCACCGCACCAGCCCAGGGCCTTGCCCATCCACACCACGGGGTGGATGGAGGCCGGCGGCTCGCCACGCCACCAGTCGATGGCCAGGGCCACGAAAGGTGCCCAGATCAGCGCGCGCAGGGCATCCCATTGCGTGCCGGGCAGCAGCAGATCGCTCAGACCGTCCATGCGCCCCCCGAAGAGTCACCCACCACGCGCCGCGGCTTCGCGCTGGGCACAGGGCGGCGTCGCGCCGGCACGAACACGCGCCAGGCGATCACGCACGAGGTGATGCACAGCGCGATGCCCAGCAGCGACAGCCCCACCACCAGAGCGGTGCGCAGCAGCGGGCGCGCCAGCAGCGGCGCGAAGTCCAGGCTGTGCAGACCGTTGTAGAGCACGCGCTGCCAGGGCGTGGTGGCATCGGCGCGCAGCACGATGCGGGCAGAGGCGGGGTCGGCGTACACGGTCACGTCGTCACCCGCCCAGTGGGCTCGCCAGACGGGCAAGGGCCGGTTGAAGGATGTGGATGCATCATGGTGGCGCGCATAGTACAGCCCGTCGTACTGCGTGAGCTGTTCGACGGCCGGCGGCGGGCTGCCGGGGCGCAGGCCCTGCAGGGCCGCGAGCACGGCCGCATCGGGCACGGCCCAGGCCAGCGTGGCCTCGGGCCCGTCGGCACGCACCAGGCGCTGCACGGCGCCCTCACCCTGCCCGCGCACCCGGTACCAGGCCTGGCCGGCAATGCGCAGCGTGTCGAGCTCCAGCGGCACGATGCCGTCGGCCGCCGCCAGCGCCACGGCCTCGGCCGGGCCGCGCGCCATGCGCGGTGCCTCGCCGGCCCACTGGGTACGTGCCTGCGGATCGGCCGCACGGCCGGTGAACACGCCGAACGGGTTCATCGACATCAGGCCCGAGAACATCCAGGTGAGCGTGAACACCGCCGCCACCAGGCCCAGGATATGGTGCCAGCGCATCCAGAATTTTCGGTAGGGAATCCAGCGCCGCTGGTTCAGGAACAGCTGCCAGATGCCCAGAGCGATGCCCGTGGCCGCCAGCAGCACACCGGGGATGGAGAGCCACACCACCACGTGGTGCCAGGCCTTGGGGAACTGGCGCAGCACCGTGGGGTAGATCCAGTGCGGCACGGCGCCCAGCCAATTCCAGAAGCGCTCGGCACGGCGCGTGTCGCGCACCACCTCGGCGGCGCCGGGCGATACGTAGAGCTCCAGCCCGTCATCGCCATCGAGCAGCACCTTGACCAGCGGGCGGTGCGCATCCAGACCCTGGGGCACGGTCCACTGGTCGCGCTCCAGCCGCTCGGTACCCGTGGCACGCCGGCCACTGAAGGCCTCGGCCACGGCGGCGGCCTGCACATCATCGAGCGGCGGCACCAGCGCGCCCGTGCGCGCATCCACCGTGTGCCAGCGCGGGCGCGGCGCAGCAGCGTCGCCGCCAACGGCCGCCGTAGCCTGCATGCGCCACACGGGGGCATCGCCGAGCATGCCCAGGCGCGCTTCGCCCGCCCCCGGGCGCAGGCCCGCACGCTCTGCCGCCTCGGGTGCGGGCAGGCAGCAGCCGGCCGGCAGCGCCAGTGGTGGCAAGGCCGCCAGCCGCTCGGCCTGCGTGAGACTGGGAAAAGGCACGTAGTACAGCACCACCCCGCTCGCGACCCACATGAGGAAAAACAGCGCCAGCACCACGCCCAGCCACTTGTGCACAAAGATGACGAGCTTTTTCAGCATGCGCCGTTCTCCAGTCGCTCCAACCGGCTCAGAACGTGGCGCGGGCCGTGAGCTGCACCGTGCGCGGCGCGCCCAGCAGCCAGCGGGTGTTGGCCGTGCCGGCGAGCGCGTAGTCGCGGCTGGCCAGGTTCTTCACCGACAGGCCGAGCTTGAGGTGGCGCGAGTAGTCATACGCCAGCGAGGCATCGAACACCGCATACGACGGCAGCTTCGTGGTGTTGGCCGTGTTGCCCTGGCGCTCACCCACATAGCGCGCACCGAAGCCGGCCTGCCATTGCGGCAGGAAGCGGTACGCGGTCCAGATGCTGGCCGTGCGCTCGGGCACGCCGGTGGGCGTCATGCCGTCGCGCGACACCAGGGCGCCCGAGACCAGTTCCTTGAAGTCATCGTAGCGCGCACGCAGGAAGGCGGCGTTGGCATCGATGGTCCAGCCGCGCAGGGGCTCGGCCGCAAAGGCCAGCTCGATGCCGGTGGAGGACTGCTGGCCGATCTGCTGCGTGATGGTGGGGTTGCTGGCATCGCGCGAGAGCAGGTTGCGCTTTTCGATCTTGTACAGCGCCACCGTCCACTCGCCGCGCAGGGCGGGCACGGCGCCCTTGGCGCCGACTTCCACCTGGCGGCCGCGGGTCAGATCGAAAGTGTTGCCGCCACCGGGCAGCGAGAGCGCACCCGACAGCGGATCGGTGCCGGTGCCGAACTGGCCGTAGAGCGACAGTGCCTCGCTGGGCGACCACACGGCGCCCAGGCGGCCGGTGACGGGCGAGTATTTCTTGAGCATGCGCACGCCGCCGCGCAGGTCGGTGGTGTCGAGCTCCATGTGGTCGCTGCGCAGGCCGGCGACCAGCTTCCACTCCCTGGAGAGGTCGAGCACGTTCTCGGCGAACAAGGCCGTGGTCTTGAGCTCCGACGCCCGGCCAGGAATGGTGGGCACGGGGCTGATGAAACCGCCGGGCGCAAAGTTGAACGGGTCCACCGTGCTCGCGCCGCCATAGGGCGAATTGTTGGTGTGCACGAGCTTGGTGCGGTACCAGTCCAGGCCCACGATGAAACGGTTCTTCATGCCGCCCAGGTGGCCGTTGAAGGCCGCGTCGAAGCGGTTGCCGGTCTGCTCCTGGTCGTGCAGGATCTCCAGGTAATCGCTGCGGTTCACGGCCGTGCCAGCGGCGTTGAAGGCATAGGCTTCGGCATTGCGCCAGTGGCGGTCGGTCGTCAGGTGGTAGGTCTCGTTGCGCAGGCGCACACCGGCGGCGGCTTGCCAGTCGACCTTGGCGCGCCAGACGCGGTCATCGTACTTCACCACCGCATCGGCCACGTTGAAGTTGGTGCGGCGCAGGCGTTCATCGAGCACGCCATTGCGCAGTGGCGTGCCGAAGTAGCGTGCATCGTCGTTCACGCCGCCATCGGCCGAGAGGGTGATGTTCAGATCGCGGCTCGGGCGCACGGCCAGGGCCAGCGCGTAGTTGTGGCGCTGCGTGTCCATGAGGGCGCGGTAGCCATCGCTCTTTTCCGCGTCGAGGTAGACCGAGTAGGCCAGCACATCGTTGATGGGGCCGCGCAGGCCCACGCCGCCCTGCGCCGTGCCGTAGGAGCCCACGGAGAAGAAGGCCTCGCGCTGCGCGGTGTCGAAGCTGGGGCGCTTGCTCACATAGTTCACGGCCGCACCGATGGCGCCGTCGCCGTACAGCACCGAGGCCGGGCCGCGCAGCACCTCGACCGACTCCATGGGCCAGGTCGAGAACGGGTAGGTGATGGTGCCCGAGGCGACGATGAGGCGCGTACCGTCCACCATCTGTGCCACCGAGTTGTGGCCGGCAAAGCCGCGCGCCACCAGGCTGGTGCCGCCGTTGCCGGGGGCTGGCGCCTCGGTAATGCCGGGCATGCGCACGGCCACGTCCTGCGCGCGCGTGAGGCTGCGCTCGGCGATGTCGGCCGCGCCCAGACTGCTCACGCTGGCCGGGGTTTCACGCGCCGTGAGGCCCAGGCGCGAGCCCGTGGCGCTGGGAGCATCGAGCGACAGGGTGCTGCCAGACGCAGTCTGGGTGTCCGTGACCTGCACGGCGGGCAACTGGGCGGTGGTGGACTGGGCATGGGCTGCCGTTTGCGCGATGCAGGCCAGCAAGGCCAGGGACAAGGGGGTGAGATGTCGGTGCATGGGAAAGGAAACTCCAAAAGGCAGAAACAGGAAAACGCGAGAACGAGGGACAGATGCGTTCCTGGATCAGCCCGTAGGGTTCGCACCCAAGGGCGGCAGCCGGGCCACGATGCCGCTCTTGAGGCGCGCGGGCCGTTCGTTGCGCTGGAGCATGCCGTCGCTGGCACGCGCGTGCATGGCGCCGCACTCCAGCACGTGGCGGGCGGTCTCTTCATCGGGCTTCAGGTCGCCAAACACAAAGGTGTATTTGCCCGGCGCCTGGAAGGCCACGGAGCAAGCACGCCCGCAGCTGCTCAGGCAGGCCACGCCGCGCACGCGCACCTGGGCCCAGGCGCTGGCATCGTCACCCAGTTGGGCCATCTGCACGGCCTCGAACAACAGCTCGCCATCGGCTGGCAGCTCGCGCGAAGCGCCGGCTGGGCGGCAGGTGGTGCAGACGATCACATCGGTGGTCATGGAGTCGGACATCGGGAAAGGCTCGTTGTTCTTTTCAGGAAGAAAGGGGTTCGGGCAGACGGTGCTCAGCCTGCCAGCGCGCCGCCCAGGCCGCGCAACGGCCCACAGGGCGCAGCGGATCGTCGAAGTCCACCAGCACGACCTGCGTCGCCGCGGCCGGCGCAGCAGGCTGCTCCAAGGTGCGGCCATCGGTCAGCAGCCACAGGCACGAGCGTGCGCCTGCGCCGCGCTGGCGCCGTGCGGTGCGCAGCAGGCGCTCGGCCTCGGCCAGACCCGCCACCAATGGTGTGCCCCCACCGCCACCCAGGGGCCGCACACGGGCCGTACCGGCCGTGCGCGCGGGGCCCGGGGGCAGCAGCAGCTCCACCCCCTGACCACCAAAGCACAAAAGCGCCACCTCGTCCCCCGCCCGTGCGGCCTGCTCGATCAGCCGCGCCGCATAACCCTTGGCCCAGGCCAGTCGCCCGCCCTGGCGCATGGAGCCCGAGGTGTCCAGCGCGATCAGGTGCAGGCAGGGCTGCACGGCACTGGCGGGCCGGCGCCGCACATGCGCCGCCTGCAGGCGCGCCGGGCCCTTGGCCGCCAGCGTGCGCAGCCAGTCGATGCCCAGGCCTTGGTCATCGGCGGGCCGGGCCACGGGCTGCGGTGTGCGCAGCCAGGCGTTGCGGGGGGCTTGCCACCGCCAGCCTGCGCTTGCCTTGGTGGATGGACCAGGAATGCGCGGGCCGGGGTGGCTCAGGCTTTTTTTGGCGGCCATGCCCCCGTGCTGCGCACCCGCGCCATGGCCTGCGGCTCGGGTGGCAAGGCACCCCAGTCGCCCTCGGGCGCATTCTGGCCCGATGCTGCAGCGCCCTGCCCACCTGCGGGTGCCGGGCTGCGGGCGGACGACGGTGGTTGCGCTGCGGCCGAAGGGGGTACCGAGCCCGCCGCGGCGTTCTCGGTGCGGCGGTGCGCCAGCGCCAGTTCGGCCACAGCGTCCACATCCTGCACGCGCACGCTGCCGCGTTGCTCCAGCGCGGCCAGCGCACGCGCCGCGCGCAGCATCACGAGGTCGGCGCGAATGCCGTCGACACCCGCCTCCAGCGCCCGCTGGGCGGCGTACTGCACCACCTCGTCAGTCCACGCCAGAACCGCCAGGGCCCCGCGGGCGCGCGCCACCGATTCCGCCAGCCCGGCCTGCGCGGCGGCATGCTGCGCCACCATGGCCTCTGGGTCCATCTCGAAGGCCAGGCGCGCGCGCACGATGGCCTGGCGCACGGCAGGGTCCGTGGGGTTGGCCAGCGCCACCGACAGGCCAAAGCGGTCCAGCAGCTGCGGCCGCAGTTCGCCCTCTTCGGGGTTCATGGTGCCCACCAGCACGAAGCGCGCCGCATGCTGGTGCGACACACCGTCGCGCGCCACGGTGTTCACGCCGCTGGCGGCCACGTCGAGCAGCGCATCCACCAGCGCATCGGGCAGCAGGTTGACCTCGTCCACATAGAGAACACCGCCATGCGCGCGTGCCACCAGGCCGGGCGCCAGGCGCACCTGGCCGTCGCGCAGCACGTCTTCGAGGCTGAGCGTACCCACCAATTGCTCCAGGCTGGCGGCCAGCGGCAAGGTGATGAAGGGAGCATCGGGCAACAGTGCGGCGAGCGCCCGCGCCGAGGTGGACTTGGCCGTGCCGCGCGGTCCGCTGATCAGCACGCCGCCCATGCCGGGGTCGACAGCGGCCAGCAGCAGCGCCAGTTGCAGCGTGTCGTGGCCGACCAAGGCGGTGAAGGGGAACACGATGGAAGGCACGGGGGCCAGAGAAATGGTCGTCGTCATGTCAGAGGTCCTTCGCCTTGGGTCTCCAGGCGGTGTTCGAGCGCCAGCAGGTGCTGCTCGATGCGCTCGCGGTGCTCACCGGGCTCGGCCCACAGGCCGCGCTGCATGGCTTCGAGCAGGCGCTCGCCCACGCTGCGCAGGGCCAGTGGGTTGTGTTGCTGCAGAAAGGCGCGCGTGTCGTCGTCGTGCAGGTAGGCATCGGCCACCAGCGCGTACTGGTGGTCGGCGACCACGCCCGTGGTGGCGTCGAAGGCGAACAAATAGTCCACCGTGGCCGCGATCTCGAACGCGCCCTTGTAGCCGTGGCGTTTCACGCCATCGATCCACTTGGGGTTGACCGCGCGCGAGCGCACCACGCGCGCCAGCTCTTCACCGAGCGTGCGGATGCGCGGCGCACCGGGCACGCTGAAGTCGCCGTGGTACAGCGCTGCGGGCGCTCCGGCCAGTTGCTGCACGGCCGCGGCCATGCCGCCCTGGAACTGGTAGTAGTCGTCGGAGTCGAGGATGTCGTGCTCGCGGTTGTCCTGGTTGTGCAGCACCGCGTCCACCGCCGCCAGGCGCTGCTCGAAGGCCGCGCGCGCCGCCTCGCCATGCTGGCCCTGGCCGTAGGCAAAGGCCCCCGCACGCAGATAGGCCTGGGCCAGGTCGTCGGCCGTGCTCCAACGGCCGCTGGCCATCACCTCCTGCAGGCCGGCGCCATAGCCGCCCGGGCGCGGGCCGAACACGCGCCAGGTGGCACGGCGCTCGGCCTCCTGCGCATCCATGCCCTTGGCCTGGGCCTCGGCAGCCTCGCGTTGCACACGCACGCGGATCGGGTTCACCTCGTCGGGCTCATCCTCGGGCGAGATGGCCGCGACCGCACGCACGGCGGCATCGAACAGGTCGATCACGCCCGGGAAGGCGTCGCGGAAGAAGCCCGAGACGCGCAAGGTCACGTCGATGCGCGGGCGGTTGCGGATCGCCATGGGCAGCACCTCGACGTCCACCACGCGGTGGCTGCCGGGTGCCCATTTCGGGCGCACGCCCAGCAGGGCAAAGGCCTGGCCGATGTCTTCACCGCCCGTGCGCATGGTGCTGGTGCCCCAGACGGACAGGCCCACTGCCGTGGGAAAACTGCCATGGTCCTGCAGATGGCGTTCCACCACGCGGTCGGCCGCCAGCGCGCCCATGCCATAGGCCGTGGGTGTGGGCACGGCACGTGTGTCCACCGAGTAGAAGTTGCGGCCCGTGGGCAACACATCGGGCCGCCCGCGCGAGGGCGCACCGCTCGGCCCCGGGGATACGAATCGGCCCGCCAGGCCGCGCAGCAGCTGGCCCATCTCGCTCGGGCCGCAGGCATCGAGCCGGGGCGCGAGCACCGTGCGCATGCGCGCCAGCACCTCGGCGGCCTGCGGCCACTGCGCCGCGTCGAGGGGAGCGGCGTCGGCGAGCAGGTGGCGCTCCACGCACTGCGCGGCCAGTTGCTCCAGCCGCTCGCGCGTGTGGCCCGTGTGGCGCCAGGGCTCGTCGCCCAGGGCCTGCAGCGCGGCGGGGCGCGGGCCCGTCCAAGGCGCGGCCCATTCGGGGTTGAGGGGGTCGAAGTCCACCAGGCCCATGTCCTGCGCCAGCGCCACCAGCAGGCTGCCCTGCCCTGGCGCCACGCCCCCGGGGAAGCGCGCCAGCGCTACCAGCGTGTCGGTGCGCTGGCGCCCCTCGGGCGAGCGGCCCAGGATATGCAGACCATCGCGGATCTGCGACTCCTTGATCTCGCAGAGGTAGGCATCCAGCCGCTGCAGCAGCGCCTCGCGCCCGGCGTCGTCGGCCGGCGGGGCAAAGCCCAGCTCCTGGTGCAGGCCGTGCTGCAGCACCTGGTCGAGGATGCCCTGGCGCAGCAGCCGGGCGCGGCGCGGGTCCAGCGACAGGGCCTCGTAGTACTCGTCCATCGAGCGTTCGAGCTGCTGCAGCGGGCCGTAGGTCTCGGCGCGTGTGAGCGCGGGCATCAGGTGGTCGATGATGACGGCCTGCGTGCGCCGCTTGGCCTGGCTGCCCTCGCCCGGGTCGTTGACGATGAAGGGGTACAGGTGCGGCAGCGGGCCCAGGATGGCATCGGGCCAGCAGTCGGCGCCCAGCGCCACGCTCTTGCCCGGCAGCCATTCGAGGTTGCCGTGCTTGCCCACATGCACCACGGCATCCACCGCGAACACGCGGCGCAGCCAGAAGTAGAAGGCCAGGTAGCCATGGGTAGGTACCAGGTCGGCATCGTGGTAGGTGGCCACCAGGTCCAGGTCGCGCCCGCGCGCAGGCTGTATGCCCACGAAGACATGGCCCAGGCGCACGCCAGGCACCATGAAGCGGCCGCTGCGCACCATGGGGTCTGCACCGGGCGGGCCCCACAGCGCGTTCACCGCCGCCTGGTTGTCGGCAGACAGCGCGGCAAAGTCGGCCAGGTAGTCGTCCATCGCCAGGCTCTGGCCCGCGGGACGGTCGGGGTTGGCATCGAGGTTGTTGGTGACGCCGTCCACCAGTTGGGCGATCAGCGCGTCGCCGCTGGCAGGCAGCTCGCCGGTGGTGTAGCCCGCATCGCGCAGGGCCTGCAGGATGAGTACCGTCGAAGCTGGCGTATCGAGGCCCACGCCATTGGCCAGGCGCGCATCGTCGTTGGGGTAGTTGGCCAGCACCAGGGCCACGCGCTTGCCCACCGGTGGCTTGCTGCGCAGCGCGCACCAGCGGCGCGCGAGCTCGGCCACGAAGGCGATGCGTTCGGGATCGGGCTGGTAGCGCACCACATCGACCTCGGTGCGCTCGCAGCGCCAGGCCAGGCCCTTGAAGCTGATGGCGCGCGCGCCGATGCGCCCGTCCACCTCGGGCAACACCACCTGCATGGCCAGGTCGCGCGGCGCCAGGCCATGCGGGTCGTCCTGCCATTGCTCCTGCGAGCAGCCGGCGGTGATGAGCTGCAGCACGGGGGCATCGCCGGCCAGGGCCACCGACGGGGCCTCTTCGCTGCCATCGATGGAGGCCACGGCAAAGCTCGTGGCATTGAGCACCACGGCCACGCCCTGCTCTGCGGCCAGGGCCTGCAGCGTGGCCAGGCTTTCGGGGTTCTTGAGCGAATCGACCGCCACAGCCAATGTGTTGAGCCCGGCCTCGGCCAGCGCTGCCTGCACGGCATCGAACACCGCCGTATTGCCTGCCTGCAGGTGCGCGCGGTAGAACACCAGCATTGCCACCGGCGCACCGGGCATCCAGGGCGCGGCCTGCGCGGGGATGTAAGGCATCGCCGGCGGCAATGGCCGCGGTGCGGGCGGGCGTGGGCCGATGCCGAAGGCCGCATGGCCGATCAGCGCAAAGAACGCCAGCGCATTCTCGCGCCCGCCCTCGCGCAGGCAGCGCCACAGCTGGTGGCATTCGGCCGGGCTGGCGGTGCTGCGCATCAGCAGTTGCGGGTCTTCCACGTTGTCGCCCGAGAACAGGGCCAGCCACTGGCCATAGCGTGCCGCCAGGGCCTGGGCCTGCTCCACCACATAGGCCCAGTCGCTCGGGCTGCCCAGGTGGTCGATGACGACCACGCGCGCATGGCGCAGCACATCGTCCACGTACAGGTCGGTAGACGCGGGCTGGCGCAGCCACATCAGGTTGGCCAGGCGCACGCGCGGGAAACCCTCCCCCAGGCTGGCCGCCGCATCGGACAGCAGCGACAGCGTGGTGTCGGCCGCGCTCAGGACGACGACGTCGCCCGGCGTCTGCTCCACGCGCACCAGACCCTGGCCCCCGTCTTCGACGTAGCCACCGGGGCGTGTGGACAACAGATGCATGCGGCGGACCTCAGGCGGCGACTGCCGACAGCGCCGACTGCACCTCGGCCTGCAGGGCCGCGGCATCCAGGTGGTCGCCGATCACCACCAGGCGCGTGGTGCGGGTGTCGCCGGCACGCCAGGCGCGGTCGAAGTGGCTGTCGAAGCGCTGGCCCACGCCCTGCACCACCAGGCGCATGGCCGCGCCCGGCAGGGCCACAAAGCCCTTGATGCGGTAGATCTCGTGGCGCTGCACCAGGGCGACCAGGGCATCGACCAGGCGCTGGCGGTCGGTCACGTCGAGCGTGATCTGGACCGACTCGAATTCGTCGTGGTCGTGGTCCTCTTCCTCGTCGTGGTGGGTCTTGCGCGCGTCGATCACGTCTTCCACCGCGTTGCCCAGGCCCAGCAGCACACCGGGGTCGATGCGGCCATGCTGGGCGTGCACGAACTTCACGCCGGGCAGGGTCTCGCCGCGCACGATCTCTTCCACCTTGGCCAGGGCCTCGGCATCGAGGCCATCGGTCTTGTGCAGCACCACCAGGTCGGCGGTGGCGAGCTGGTCCTCGAACAACTCGTGCAGGGGCGATTCGTGGTCCAGGTTCTCGTCGGCGCGGCGCTGGGCGTCCACGGCCACCGGGTCATCGGCGAACTGGCCGGCGGCCACGGCGGGGGCGTCCACCACGGTGATCACCGAGTCCACCGTGAACACATTGCGCAGCGCGGGCCACTGGAAGGCCTGCACCAGCGGCTTGGGCAGCGCCAGGCCCGAGGTCTCGATGACCAGGTGGTCGATCTGGTCGCGGCGCGCGGCCAGCTGCTCCATCACGGGAGCGAATTCTTCCTGCACGGTGCAGCACAGGCAGCCGTTGGCCAGCTCGAACAGTTGGCCGTTCTCTTCGCCGTTTTCGTCGCAGCCAATGCCGCAGCTGCGCAGCAGCTCGCCGTCGATGCCGAGCTCGCCGAACTCGTTGACGATGACCGCAATGCGCTTGCCCTGTGCGTTGGTCAGCAGGTGGCGCAGCAGCGTGGTCTTGCCGCTGCCCAGGAAGCCGGTGACGATGGTGGCGGGAATCTTGTTCACTTGCATGGAAGGAATCTCCAGTCGGAAAAATCGGTGTGAAAGAACTGCGGTTCAGCGCAGCACTTGAGGAAGGCCGGTGAGGCAATCGACCAGCATGTGCGCCGCCTCGCCCAGGCGCGGACCGGGGCGCGAGAGCAGGTCCATGCGCTCGGCATCGAGCTGACAGACCTGGTGCTGGCGCAGCGCCTTCATGCCGGACCAGCCGGGCCGCTCGGCCAGGTTCATGAGCGAGGCCGCCGGGCCGATGACCAGGTCGGGCGCACCGCGCACCACCATCTCGGAGCTGACGCGCGGGAACAGCCCCATGTCCCCTGGCACGATGTTCACCAGGCCCAGGCGCGCGATGGTTTCGCCGATGAAGCTGGCCGCACTGGCCGCCGTGGGGCCGACGCCCACCTCGACGTACACGCTGCGCCCGCGCAGGTGCGCCGGCATGCGGCGCGCCGCGGCGTCGAGCTCGCGCTCGATGCGCGCCACCAGTTCGGCCGCGCGCGCCGACTCGCCCAGCGACTGGCCCACGCTGAGCAGCATGCGCTTGAGGTCGGCATGGGTGCGCGCATCGAACACCTGCACCGGCACGCCCAGGGCGGCCAGGCGCTCGCCTGCGCGGCTGCGCGGGCCCAACAGCACCATGTCGGGCCGCAGGGCCACGATGCGCTCGATCTGCGCGTCCTGCAGGCCACCCACCTTGGGCAGTTTGGCTACGGTGCCGGGCCAGCTCGAATAGCGGTCGGTACCCACCAGCTCCGCGCAGTGGCCCAGGGCGCAGACGGCCTCGGTCAGCGACGGGGACAGGGTGACGATGCGGTGCTGTTGCTGCGCCTGCGCGATCGGCGCAGCCAGGCCGCCCAGCAGGCCGAGCACGGCCAGCGCCGGCACCGTGGGGTGCAGGCGGCTGCGGGTTGCCAGCGGAAGGGAAACGGAGGGGCTGCCCATCAGTCCTCGATGCCGCGCTGGGCAGGCACACCGGCCTTGAAGTGGTGCTTGACGAGCGTCATCTCGGTCACGGTGTCGGCCAGCTCGATCAGCTCGGCCGGGGCATTGCGGCCGGTGAGCACCACGTGCACGTGCGGCGGGCGTTCGCGCAGGCAGGTGAGGATGGTCTCCAGCGGGATCCAGCCATAGCGCAACGGGTACATGATCTCGTCGAGCACGACGAGGAAGTGCTCGCCCGCGCGGATGGTGGCCTCGGCCTTGGTCCAGCCGTCCAGGGCCAGTTGGGCGGAGTGGTCGAGGTCGCGGCTCTTCCAGCTGAAGCCATCGCCCAGACCTTCGATGGGGATGCCCAGTTGTTCGAACAGGCGGTGTTCGCCGAACCTCGCCGTGGGGACCTTCATGAACTGGTAGATCTTGACGGTTTTGCCTCTTCCATGCGCTCGGATGGCGAGGCCGAAGGCGGCGGTGCTTTTGCCTTTGCCGGTGCCGGTGTGGACGAGCACAAGCCCCCGGCGTTCGCCTTGGGGTTTGGGGGTGTCGCGGAGGATAGGGGGGGATTCGATTTGCATTTCTCTGCTCTGCCGGTGGTCGTGGTTGCTGCTTGCTCGTGTTACGGGCGGGAGCCGGGTCTCGGCCCGGCGGCCGAGGTACTTGTTCTTTGCTTCGCCAAAGAAAAGTACCCAAAAGAAA
>NZ_JBYSYM010000042.1:0-42961 GCF_058783375.1 Acidovorax sp. FW305-C-20-28
CGCTGCCGCCCTTGGCCCATGCCACATCCCCCTGCCACTGACCCGTTGCTGCCCCTGCGCGCTCTCGCTGCGCTATGCCAAACGCCAGGTCCACCAGGTCTTGCCCGTCGAATGCCTGCGGGTTGTTGGTCAGCTTGTTGAGCGTTGCCTGCAGCGATGCGCGCACCCGCGCCAGCCAGCCGGCCACCGAGGCCAGGGGGCGCATGGCCACGGGCTGGACGCCCATCTCGACTGCCACCTCCACGGCGTAGGGAAAGAGTTCTTCGCTGTCGTGGCTCTCCTGGGCCTCGGCCTGCGCATCGGCCTGCGCATCGGCCTGCACATCTGCCGGGCGGGCGGCTTCCATGCGCCGCAGGGCCTCGTCGTGCACTTGCCGCTCCAGGCTGCCTTGGGGCTTGTGGGCCCAGGTGCCCAGGGTTTCGTGCAGGTGCTTCCACCTGGCTTCGCCGAGCACGGCCTTGCCGTGCTTGTGCATGAGTTCGTGCGCGGCCACGGCCACCTCATGGCCGGCCTGGATGTGGTCGGCGATGAGGAACACCGTCTTGCTGTCGGGGTCGTAGAAGCCCTGGACGCGGCCGGTGCCTTGCGCGCCGATGTCCACCTTGCCGACCAGGGGTTCCCAGTCGGGCTGGATGCGTTCGGAGGTGGTGACCACCACGCCGCCCCGGCCCAGGCGCAGGCGGCCTTTGGGGCCTACCAGGGTGTTGAGTGCGGCTTGCACCGATTGGATGGTGGCAACCGGCTGGGGGCGGGTGGCGGCCGCGTCGGACGAGGTTTCTTTGCTGTACGCAGGGTTGTTCTTGGCCCTCCACCCGTTGTACTGCTTGTCCGTTAAAATCTTCCCGCGCCTTTGTTCTCCGGGCAAGCCAGCCAATCGCGGCTGGAACGTTCCGGAAACAGAGGCGTATTTGTTTCTGTCCACGTAGCGCAACAGGCCATCGCGCTCCCATCGATGGAACGGGTTGCCCCGGGGAGTGTCGTATCCATTGATCAGCAGATGCGCGCGCACACCCCCAGCCGCATTCGGTTGAACGATGATGCGCACGGGTGCGCCATTGACCGTCTCCGGGGCAAAGAACACCAACCGGCCAGGCTCGGTTTCCGACTCGAAAACCAAGGCCGGGTTATCCATCCACTCGGGGATCTTCTTCCAAACGCCCGCCGTCATGTGCGGATGGTTGTTTTGCCCCTCGACCACTTTGCCTTCGGCCAAGAACACGGGGCCATCGCCGAGCCCCAAAAATGTGATCATGTCCGAGCGGTCCAGCACACGCACGCCACGCATCGCTGGCTTCTCGCCAGCAAACAGCGCGTCGATGCGCGACTCATAGGCTGCCTTGGTGTCTGGCGAGCGGCTGTACTGCACTACCGCCGCATCGGCGCCGCTGGTGACAGTGGCGTGCTGTGCAGTCTCTTGCACAGTGGTGGTACCGGGCTGGCTGGCAGGGTCGCTTTGCGCAAGGGCAGTGCGGCCCGCTGGGCCTTGCTGGGTTGCCGTGCCTTGCGTGACCGCTGCGGTAGCGGCAGGGCCGGTTTGGTCGCCATCTGCCTGCCGCACGGCGGGTGCAGCGGCCGGTGCTGGTGTGGGTGCAGCTTCGTTGGCGTTGGTGTTGGCCTTTGCAATGGCGGCCTCGCCGGGGGCGAGGTCGGGCCGGGGCGTTGGCAGCGCTGCGCCATCGGCTGCCTGTGCGGCTGGGGCTGGGGCAGCCACGGTGGCCGATGGGGCTGTCTCTGCTGCCGCATCGGCGGCTTGGTGCACGGGCTGGGTGCGCGCGGGCGCCTGCCAGGGGGGCCAGGCCGGCATGGGTTGTGCCGGCACAGCGTCCACCGCGCCGGTTTGCGGCATGGCACGCGGCAGGTCCATGCCGGGGGCGGCGTGGTAGCGGGCGGGTGCCGTGGCCACGGTGTCGCCCTGGCTGTGCTGCAAGCCCGTGGGCATGCGTGGCAGTGGCGGCAGGGCCGGTGCGGGCGCGGGTGATGTTGGCGTTGCCGTTGCTGCTGCAGTGGCAGTGGTGCCCAAGGGGTCGGCCTGGCGCAGGGCGGGTGTTGCGGCCCGTGCGCTGGTCTGTGCCTGTGCCTGTGCTTGCGCTTGTTCTTGTGCCAGCGCCTGCAGGCTGTCGCTGATGAGGCTGTAGTCGCTGCTGTGGATTGCGTTGTTGTTGCGGGTGTCAGCGCTGGGGGTGCTCTGGGTGCTCTGCACCCACGGCTGGGCTAGCGCCTCCTCGGGCGCAGTGATGGCTGCTCAGTCTGCCAATCTTGCCCGGCCTGCTCTGCCTGCGGCTGGGTGGTGTCCAAGGCGGCTTGGCCTACCGCGGCGCTGGCGTGGGGTGGGTTCGGTCAGGGCAGCGAGCAGCTCGTCGATAGATGCTGCAAACGCCTCGGCGCGGGCTGCAGCGCCCAACCCATGGTCGCCGGGTCCCCACCGCCCAAGACCACCCCCTTGACCGAATACAACGATCCGCTCTGTCTCTTGGAGCCCCGCGCGGTCAGGCCGGTGGCGCGCTGCTGCCCGCGCCGGTCGCCTCCTCGGCGCGCGGCAGGCTGGTGGCCACAAAACCTTCATAGCTGGCCCAATCCGCCACCCGGCTGCGCAACAGCTTGAGCGCGGTATCCGCATCCACCGTCACGAACGTCCCTATCTTCTCGCTGTCTGGCACGATCTGCAGCGCCCAGAAGCTCAGCCGGTTGAGCAGCTCCGCCATCCCCGCTTCGAAACGCTCCAACTGCGCAACGGCATCGGCCACCTGCGCTTCGTTTTCGTCATCGTATTCGTCACAGTCGTAGACATCGGCCCACCAGACCAATCGGTCATAGGTATCGATCAGCGGTCCGGACAGATGAACATAGTCAATGTCCACTTCGGTGGGAGGCAAGTGTTTGTACACAGGGCCCGTTTCAGGATAGAACGCGAAATGCACGCCATCAATGCTCGTACAAAGCGGCCCTACGACCTCCAGCGCTTCATCCGCTGTCCACCACCGGCCAGGACGTGACAGCGGCGAGGACAGCATGTCCCTCTCGGTCCTGCGCATGAAAAAGCCCAGCCATGCATTCATGGTTCAATGCCTCCAAAAGAGATGTTCCCGATCCGCGGCGAAGGAGCCAGGCCAGTTTCGCTGGGTCAGGCCGATGGCGCGCCGGTCGCCTGCTCGGCGCGCGGCAGGCTGGTGGCCACAAAACCTTCATAGCTGGCCCAATCCGCCACACGGCTGCGCAACAGCTTGAGCGCGGTATCCGCATCCACCGTCACGAACGTCCCTATCTTCTCGCTGTCTGGCACGAGCCGCAGCGCCCAAAAGCTCAGCCGGTTGAGCAACTCTTCCATCCCCGCTTCGAAGCGCTCCAACTGCGCAACGGCATCGGCCACCTGCGCTTCGTTTTCGTCATCGTATTCGTCACAGTCGTAGACATCGGCCCACCAGACCAATCGGTCATAGGTATCGATCAGCGGTCCGGACAGCTCGACATAGTCAATGTCCACTTCGGTGGGAGGCAAGTGTTTGTACACGGGCCCCGTTTGAGGACAGAACGCGAAATGCACGCCGTCAATGCTCGTATAAACCGGCCCGATGTCCTCCAGGGTTGCATCTGTCCACCACCGGCCAGGACGTGACAACGGCGAAGACAGCATGTCTCTCTCGGTCCTGCGCATGAAAAAGCCCAGCCATGCATTCATGGTTCAATGCCTCCAAAAAGGGGTTTCCGATCCGCGGCGAGTGGGCTGAACCTACCGCAGCTTGAAAGCAAGAAAGCCGTCGCAGTCCCACACTTTTTCTGCGCCGCGCCGCATCTTCTGGATCACTTCCTTCACATCGACAGTGACGGTTTCTTCCAGCCGATCACTTTCTGGTGCAAAGACCAAGGCCCAGAACTGCAGGCGATGCAGCAAGGCGGCCAAGCCCTGTTCAAACTCGCTCAAGTCCGGTGAGCTGACATTCTCCTGCGCCCATTGTTCATACGCATCCAATGCGCACCCGGTCATGTACGCATATTCAAGCTCGTGGCCAAGTTCATCTGCGGGAAAATCATCGAGCACAGGCCCGTCTGAGGAATAGATCTCAAACTCCACGCCCTCCAACTCCAATGCTGAAAAGCGCTGCGGCCCTTCTTCTTCAAACATCTCGTCTCCCCAGGACCGCATGCGTGGGGGCAGTGGCGTCAGCACCGCCTCCCGGTCACTCTTTCGAAGATAGATTCCGAGGTTGACGTCCATGCCTCAATGTCCATAAAAGGGCTCTGCATTGGCCTCGCGCCATTGCTTTCCATCATAGTAAAGCCTGTGATGGTGCGGATCTGGATGCCGGGTCTTGCCTTCGAGATAAGAGTGAGAATTCCAGTCGACACGGGACCACGGCGCATCTTGGCCGTCGAGAGGTGGCCATACACCGCCCAGGAAGGTCGCGGTCTGTCGGTAGATGGTTTGACCATCGTCGCCAACTTTTGCGCTGAGCACCGAGTGCGGTGCTCCCTCGGCATCGGTCAGCGGTAGCGGAACATGCCCGACACCGGCGACCAGGCGCTGGGCCATCGGGATGAGCGCCCCAGACTTGTCACGGGGGATGTAGACATCGCGCAGGCGCGCAATCCCGCTGGCGCCTGCGAGGCCCGGGTCACCACCCTCCTCGTCAGGTCTGAATGTCGCTACCGCGCCCTCCAGACCCTGGGCCAGGGCCGGGTTCTCCTGCTGTGCAATGGCAAAGGCCAGGTCCACGAGGTCAATCCGGTTGAACAAGTCCGGCCGATTCGACAGCTTGGTCCACACCCGGCTCAAGGTCTCCAGTGCACGCGCCAACCAGCCCTGCACCGAGGTGACGGGGCGCATGGTCGAAGGAATCACGCCCATCTCCACGGCCACCTCCACGGCGTAGGGAAAGAGTTCTTCGCTGCGGTGGTTCCCCTGGGCCTGCGCATCGGCCGGGCGTGCGGCCTGGAGGCGCCGCATAGCCTCGTCGTGCACTTGCCGGTCTTTGCTGCCCTCGGGCCTTGCTGCCCAGGTGCCCAGGGTCTCGTGCAGGCGCTTCCAGCCCTCGGCACCGAGCACGGCCTTGCCGTGCTTGTGCATGAGCTCGTGCGCGGCCACGGCGGTCTCATGGCCGGCCGGGATGTGGTCGGCGATGAGGAACACCGTCTTGCTGTGGGGCTCGTAGAAGCCCCGGGCGCGGCTGCTGGTTTGCGAGCCGATGTCCACCTTGCCGACGAGGGGCTCCCAGTCGGGCTGGATGCGCTCGGAGGTGGTGACCACCACGCCGCCCAGGCCCAGGCGCAGGCGCCCTTTGGTGCCCACCAGGGTGTCCACTGCGGCCTGCACCGATTCGATGGTGGCAGGCGGCTGGGGAGGTGTGGCGGCCGGGTCGGACGAGGTCTCTTTGCTGTACGCAGGGTTGTTTTTGGCCCTCCACCCGCCGAGTTGCTTTTCGGTTAGTATGGGTTTGGCCCCTGAGGTGGGGTGGCCCCGCCGGGGGTTGTCCCCGGGGCGCTGCCACACCGCTGGGGCCATTTTTGTGTCCATGTACAAGAGGCGCCCTCCAGACGCCAGAGCGCTGAGCGAAGGCAGCTCGCCTGTCGTTTTGGCAAACGCCGTCACCACCAGGTGATCCGCGCCCCCTCTTCCGCGCTGCTCACCCGGCTCAATCGCCACGATGACCGGATACCCGGCCAAACGTTGAGGCGCTACCAGGGTCAGCCGCCCGGGGTGCTTGGGATCGGTGTAGACCGCTGCGGGGTTCTCGATCCACTCAGGGACTTTCTTCCATACGCTCGCGGTCATCTCCGGATGGTGGGTCCGGCCATCGTGGATCACATGCTCTTCGTTGAGCGCCAGGGGCACATTGGAGTGGCCCAGCAACCCCATGACGTCCGAGCGGTCCAGAAGCCTTACGCCCTGCGGATTGGCCTTCGCGTCACCAAACAGCGCGTCGATGCGCGACTCATAGGCTGCCTTGGTGTCTGGCGAGCGGCTGTACTGCACTACCGCCGCATCGGCGTCGCTGGTGGCGGTGGCGTCCGGTGCAGTCTCTTGCGCGGTGGTGGTACCAGGCTGGCTGGCGGGGTCGCTTTGCGCAAGGGCAGCGCGGCCCGCTGGGCCTTGCTGGCTGCCTTGCCGGCCGCCTTGCCGGGTTGCTGTGCCTGGCGTGACCGATGCGGTAGCGGCAGGGCCGGTTTGATCGCCATCTGCCTGCCGCACGGCGGGTGCAGAGGCCGGTGCTGGTGTGGCTGCAGCTTCGTTGGCGTTGGCCTTGGCGGCCTCACCGAGAGTGACGTCGGGGGCGAGGTCGGGCCGGGGCGTTGGCAGCGCTGCGCCATCTGCCGCCTGTGCGGCTGGGGCTGGGGCGGCCACGGCGGCCGGTGGGGCTGTCTCTGCTGCCGCATCGGCGGCCTGATGCGCGGGCTGGGTGCGCCCGGGTGCCTGCCAGGCGGGCCAGGCCGGCATGGGCTGGGCCGGCACAGCGTCAACAGCACCCGCTTGCGGCATGGCGCGTGGCAGGTCCAGGCCGTGCGCGGCCTGGGAGCGGGCGGGTGCCATGGCCGCGGAGGCAGTCGCGCGCGCTAGTCTTCTTTCAATGCAAACAGACCATAAAAACGCTCAGGCTGCAGCCCGGAGAAGAAGATTCCCCCGCCCTCCTGTTCACGCATCGGGTGGTCCACCATGCGCGGGTCGACAGCGGTGCGCAAGGCCGCAGGGCGCAACGCGGTGATGCGGCTTTGCGTGCCCTGCACCGGGCGCTGCGCTGCAGCGGACCGTGCAGGGCCTACCGCTGTGCTGCGGCTGTAGAAGATGCGGTCTTCGCGCTCACTGCTTGCAAGTCGATCTCGCTGTCGAGCAAGTCCAGCCAGTAAGCGGCTACCTTGTTCGAGGCCTCCGTCTCTGGCCGGTGCGAGTTGATCTGGTTGGCGAACAAGCGCATCCAGTACTTCGCCTCGGCCAGATCTGGATGCTGCCCCCGGGCCAGGGCCTGCGTCCTCGCGTGTGTTTGCCCCTCGGCCCAGAAGGGCGCGGAAGACAGCCCCTCGCGCAAGCGTGCGCCACCCGGCGCCAGCCGCGCGTAGCGTGCCTTCAGCTCGGTTGGCGTCAACGGATCGAGCCAATGCTTCGCGGGTGATGGGCTCACCTGTGCGGGTGTTGATGAACTGGCCGGTATCAAGGTCATAGCGCAGGCTTTTGACGTCAGGGTAGGCATTCTCCAGAGCCGCCTCGTTCACGTCAACCAGGCGCTGGATGTTGCCCGCATGGTCGCCATAGACCCAGCGCAGCGGCGGCACGCCCAGCGCGGCATCGCCTGCCACCTGGCGCGGGTGCGGGGCCAGGTGTTCCGTGGTGCCGAATTTCAGGGCGCTGGAGAGCATCTGCTCCGACAGGCAGCATCAGTCCCGCAGCCCCGCAAACAGCCCGCCAAAGCGCTCAGGCTGCAGCCCGGAGAAGAAGAATCCCTCGCCCGCCTGGTCGCGCATCGGGTTGTCCGCCATGCGCGGATCGACAGCGGTGCGCAAGGCCGCAGGGCGCAACGCGGTGATGCGGCTTTGCGTGCCCTGCACCGGGCGCTGCGCTGCGGCGGACCGTGCAGGGCCTACCGCTGTGCTGCGGCTGTAGAAGATGCGGTCTTCGCGCTCACTGCTTGCGAGTCGATCTCGCTGTCGAGCAAGTCCAGCCAGTAAGCGGCTACCTTGTTCGAGGCCTCCGTCTCTGGCCGGTGCGAGTTGATCTGGTTGGCGAACAAGCGCATCCAGTACTTCGCCTCGGCCAGATCTGGATGCTGCCCCCGGGCCAGGGCCTGCGTCCTCGCGTGTGTTTGCCCCTCGGCCCAGAAGGGCGCGGAAGACAGCCCCTCGCGCAAGCGTGCGCCACCCAGCGCTAGGCTTCGCCAGTACTCCTGCATCTCCGCGGGCGTGGGCGGCCGCATCGATCCCTCCGCCTTCGAGGAGCGCTCCCGTACGGCTATCGCGGAAAGTTCCGCTCTGGAGATCGTAGGTGATGTACTTTGCATTGGGGGACTCATTCTCCAGAGCCGCCTCGTTCACGTCAACCAGGCGCTGGATGTTGCCCGCATGGTCGCCATAGACCCAGCGCAGCGGCGGCACGCCCAGCGCGGCATCGCCTGCCACCTGGCGCGGGTGCGGGGCCAGGTGTTCCGTGGTGCCGAATTTCAGGGCGTTGGAGAGCATCTGCTCCGGCAGGCGTCGCATAGCGAGGTCGTTGACACCGGAGGGGTCTCCGATAAGGATGCGCCCCGTGTTGTGGGCGTAGGTGGCCGCAATGTTGTAGAACACTCCGCCCGTTTGCCCAGGCTCCAGGCGGGAGAGGTCGCCCCACACGTCCGAGCGGGACGCCACCGGAGGGGATTTCTCGCCGGGGCGGTCCTTGATCCAGGCACCGGTGTCGTGGTCCATGCCGTAGAACTCATCGCGGGTCGGCTCCCGGGTGGTGATCGTGGCGTGCGTGCCATCCGGCATGGTCAGCGTTCGCATTGTCTCGTCGCCCTGGGTGGTGACTTCTACCTTGATGCCGGGATCGTGATCGGCGGCAATGGCCTCCACCGTGGTTGCGCTTGATCGAGGCAGGGCGAACAAGTCCCCGGCCTCGCTGATCTCCTTGAGCGCAGCAGCGGCGTCTTGCAGTTGCGCAGTGGTCACAGCATCCAGTTCCCCGGCATGCGCCGGGTTCTCGCGCTGCGCGATGCCGAAGGCCAGGTTCACCAGGTCCATGGAGTTGAAGTCTCCCTTCTGGGTGGCGATCTTGTTCCACACCCGCCGCAGCGTGCCGCGCACTTGCGCCAGCCAGCCGACCACCGTGTTGGCGGGCCTGAGCGCGTTGGGCTGGACGCCCATCTCCACGGCGATCTGCACCGCGTACGGAAACAGCTCCTGCGTGGCGTAGAGGCCTTCGTTAGCACCTGCGGGCCGCGAGGCTTCTACGCGCGCCACGGCTTCGTCGTAAACCTGTCTCTCCACGCTGCCTTCTGCGGCATTGGCCCAGCCGCCGATGGTCTCGTGCAGTTGGTTCCAGCCCTCCACGCCCAACACCGCCTGTCCATGTTTGTGCATGAGCTCGTGCGCGGCCACGGCCACCTCATGGCCGGCCTTGATGTGGTCGGCGATGAGGAACACGGTCTTGCTTTGGGGATCGTAGAAGCCCTGCGCCCGGCCGGCATCCTCAGAGGCGATGGCCACGCGGCCGACGAGGGGCTCCCAATCGGTCTTGATGCGGTCGGCCGTAGTCACCACCACGCCCCCTCGCCCCATGCGCAGGCGTCCACCAGCGCCTGCCAGATGATCCACCGCTGCCTGCACCGATTCGATGGTGGCCATCGCCGGTTGGTTCTGGGTAGCGACAGTGGCAGAGGCCAGGTCCGCAGACATGGCCTTGCTGTAGCTGGGATCGCCACCTTCAGGTAAAATTTCGCCCGTCTGGCCCGCAATTCGAGAGCTAGGGGATGGCTTCGGTGTTTCAGCTTGGAGCTCGCCATTATCCCTGTAGGCGGTCGGATCAGCCGAAGATCCAAAAGCGGGGGTGGGGTCGAAAGATTCCGTCTTGCCGGTAGCCAAAGGTGCCTGCACTCCTGTGTGTGCACCGGGGAGACCTGCCGAAGAGCTACGCCCGCTCCAGACAACTTTTCCTTCCGGCCTTCGCGCAAAGGCCGTCACTACCGAGTAGTGGTCGCCGTCGTCACGCAACTCGATGATGGCTTGGTGCTTACCAGCAAATCGTTCGTTCACAACATAGAGCCGGCCATTGCCAGGATCGTAGACCTTGGTGGCACCGCCCAGAATTCGCTGGACATACTGCGGCACCGTCAGGCCCAACGCCGAAATCTCCGCTGCGTGTTCAGCTTCGATGTGCGCTACGCCGTAGCCTTGATTGGAACGGCGGTGAAAGCCATTTTTAAGCCGCACCGGTGCTGGCGGAAACATCCCCTTCGTGGCCCTCTCCACCTGCGCCGGAACCATCCACATATCTGGCGAACCATCGACCAAGATCGAATCGTCTGGCCGCGGGCCACTCTTCGTGATCTTTGGCATAGCGGCGCCTGTCTGCCAACTGAACATCGGCCCGCTAGGCGCTGCTGAAGCTGCCAGGTCCATGCCAGCTGCTTGGGCTGTGTCTCCTGCGGCTGCAGCAACAGAAGTAGTCGGTACTTCTGCACCAGCCGAGGCGACGCCTGACACAGCTTGATCCGCAGTAGAAGCCGCTGGCTGCGCGGCTGGCGCCATGGCTCCCTCAACAGCTGCAGCCTCTGCAACCTCCTGCAAAGGCTGGGCGCGCGAGGGCATTTGCCCTGCATGCGTGGCCTGGGCCGGCAATGCATCCACCACACCCGCTTGCGGAACGGAAGGCACGGTTGTTGCGGGAATAGCCTGGCGCAAGTTAGACGCTGCCGCCCGCTCGCTGGCCTGTGCTTGCAGCTCTTGCGCTTGTTCTTGTGCCAGCGCCTGCAGGCGGTCGCTGACGAGGCTGTAGTCGCTGCTGTTGATTGCGTTGCGGGCGTCGGCGCTTGGGGCGCTTTGGGCGCTCTGCTCCCAGGGCTGGGTGAGTGCGTCGAACGCGGGGGCGGGGCTGTAGCTGTAGCCGTACCCGTCCTCCTGCCCGGTCTGCGCCAATGCCTGCTCCAGCGGGGGCAGCTCGGGCGTGTGCAGGGGCTGGGCGAGCAGGGGCTCGGGCATTGCCGCGGTGGCGCTGTCTGCGTCGGTGGGCCACATCTGCAGGCCCAGGGGCTGGGCGGGGGCCTCGTCGGGCGCGGTGAGGGGCTGCTCGGTTTGCTCGGGCTGCCAAGCCTGCTCGGCGTGGGGCTGGGTGGCGCCGAAGGTGGATCGTGGATTGGTGGTGGGGTGCAACCCACACCGGGCGCTGGCGTGAGGTGGGCGCGGTCAGGGCGCCGAGCAGTTCGTCGGCGTCAACTCACCCATTCCAACGACCGGGCGGACAGATCCCGGACGGACATGCGGCGCCGTTCTTCCGCCGGAGGGTTTTCTCAACGGTTTCGGCGCTCCAGAGCCAACGCGCCCATCACTGCCAACGATTTAACTTTCGCAGAAAGTTGCTTCACCCTTCCTTGTAACTATCTCTCAACCAATCATCAATATTTTCATTCTCTTTTACAACAGAATATCTAAATGATTTCGCATTCCGAAGCCCGCCCTTTCCGAGAAGGTGCATGATATATCTCTCCGCATAAAGACCCGCATTCCTCCGAACAAGCTCGCGCAAATCTTCGATATGCAAATTGTACACCTCCATGTAATCACGACAACTCCCTACCTCCTGAGAAACATCCCTCCCCAGAAGCTGCTTCAGCATCTCCAAACTTTCTTCACCCAAACCCGCCATGATAACTCCTTCAAAAATCAATAACGCCTTGCAATAACATTTATTTCTTTGGGCACACCCTTCAAATCGCCGACATTGACAGAGCCCAGCAACTCTATTTCAAACACCCCATACCCCAGCTTCTGTCTAGCCTTACCGAACGATATATCCCTGATCGCGGCCTGCGCCCAATCATCCACTGTGCCATTGTGGTTGCTTTTACTGTGTTTGTCGAACTCTTTTCGGAAATTCTTACGATTATCATCAGCCAAACTCCCTGGCAATCCAATTGGAGGACTCCCCGTCGTTTCAACGTAATAAGAAATCACTGCTTTCAGCATCGCTTCCGTCACTCCATGGGCGTCGATTCTTACGTACTCTTTTGATGACTCTTTTTTTGCCGATTTTTCAATACTTAGAATGGGGCCGTCATCCGTTATTTCGATGCCGGCAAAATCAACATACTCTCCATCCACGAGCATCGCAATGGCGTTATCTCTGTGGTCATCCGAAAGTATCCGAACCTTGAACTCTGTGAGCGGAACCGGACGCGGATTGTTCTCCGACCCCACCGGGCCTTTCTCCGACGCCGCCCCCGCACCGTCCTTGCCCGCATCGCTGCTCATCTGGAGGGGACGGCGCGTCGAAGAGGACGGGCTTTCGCTGCCGCCCTTGGCCCATGCCACATCCCCCTGCCACTGACCCGTTGCTGCCCCTGCGCGCTCTCGCTGCGCTATGCCAAACGCCAGGTCCACCAGGTCTTGCCCGTCGAATGCCTGCGGGTTGTTGGTCAGCTTGTTGAGCGTTGCCTGCAGCGATGCGCGCACCCGCGCCAGCCAGCCGGCCACCGAGGCCAGGGGGCGCATGGCGATGGGCTGGATTCCCAGCTCCACGGCCACCTCGACTGCGTAGGGAAAGAGTTCTTCGCTGCGGTGGTTCTCCTGGACCTCGGCCTGCGCATCGGCCTGCGCGTCGGCCGGGCGGGCGGCCTCCATGCGCCGCACGGCTTCGTCGTGCACTTGCCGCTCCAGGCTGCCTTGGGGCTTGTTGGCCCAGGTGCCCAGGGTTTCGTGCAGGTGCTTCCACTTGGCTTCGCCGAGCACGGCCTTGCCGTGCTTGTGCATGAGTTCGTGCGCGGCCACGGCCACCTCGTGGCCGGCCTGGATGTGGTCGGCAATGAGGAACACCGTCTTGCTGTCGGGGTCGTAGAAGCCCTTGACGCGGCCTGTCTCCTCTGAGCCGATGTCCACCTTGCCGACCAGGGGCTCCCAGTCGGGCTGGATGCGTTCGGAGGTGGTGACCACCACGCCGCCCCGGCCCAGGCGCAGTCGGCCTATGGGGCCTACCAGGGTGTTGAGTGCGGCTTGCACCGATTGGATGGTGGCTGTTTGCGTTGTGCCCTGGGAGGCCGGGGCGGGCGTGCCTTGCGTGGTGCTCGCGGTTTGTGCGCGCGTGCGGGCTGGGCCTGTCTCGCGGCTGTACTGCATGCCAGTTGCGGCTGCGGCTGCATTTGCAGTTGCATCGGCGTCGCTGGTGGCAGTGGCGTCCGGTGCAGTCTCTTGCACAGTGGTGGTACCAGGCTGGCTGGCGGGGTCGCTTTGCGCAAGGGCATTGCGGCCCGCTGGGCCTTGCTGGCTGCCTTGCCGGGTTGCTGTGCCTGGCGCAGCAGCGGCCTGCTGGCCGCCCTCTTCCAGCCGCACCATGGGTGCTGGTGCTGGTGTGGGTGCAGCTTCGTTGGCGTTGGCCTTGGCAGTGGTGGCCTCGCCGGGGGCGAGGTCGGGCCGGGGCGTTTGCAGCGCTGCGCCATCGGTTGCCTGTGCGGTTGGGGCTGGGGCTGGGGCGGCCGCTTCACCAGCCCGCGCCACGGCGGGTGGGGCTGTCTCTGCTGCCGCATCGGCGGCCTGGTGCGCGGGCTGGGTGCGCGCGGGCGCCTGCCAGGCGGGCCAGGCCGGCATGGGCTGGGCCGGCACAGCGTCCACCGCACCCGCTTGCGGCATGGCGCGTGGCAGGTCCATGCCGGGGGCGGCCTGGTAGCGGGCGGGTGCCATGGCCACGGTGTCGCCCTGGCTGTACGGCACACCCGTGGGCATGCGTGGCAGTGGCGGCAGGGCCGGTGCGGGGGCGGGTGATGTTGGCGTTGGCGTTGCTGCTGCAGTGGCGGTGGCGCCCAAGGGCTCGGCCTGGCGCAGGGCGGGTGTTGCGGCCCGTGCGCTGGTCTGCGTCTGCGTCTGCGTCTGCGTTTGTGCCTGTGCTTGCGCTTGTTCTTGCGCCAGCGCCTGCAGGCTGTCGCTGATGAGGCTGTAGTCGCTGCTGTGGATTGCGTTGTTGTTGCGGGAGCTGGCGCTGGGGGTGCTCTGGGCGCTCTGCTCCCAGGGCTGGGTGGGTGCTTCGAACGCGGGGGTGGGGCTGTAGCTGTAGCCGTACCCGTCTCCGTAGCCCTGCCCGGTCTGCGCAAAGGCCTGCTCCAGCGGGGGCAGTTCGGGCGTGTGCAGGGGCAGGGCGAGCAGGGGCTCGGGCATTGCCTCGGTGGCGCTGTCGGTGGGCCACATTTGCAGGCCCAGGGGCTGGGCGGGGGCCTCGTCGGGCGCGGTGAGGGGCTGTTCGGTTTGCTCGGGCTGCGAAGGCTGCTCTGCCTGCCAGGTTTGTTCAGCCTGCTCAGCCTGCCAAGTGTGATCAGCCTGCGGCTGGGCGGTGTCGTAGGTGGCCGGTGGGGTGGCGGGGTTGGGGGCGGCCGGGTCTTGGGTTGTGGCCTGTGCATCGGCGGGGGCGGTGTCCTGCGTGGGGGCCATGTCCATCAGGGCGACCATGTCGTTCAGGGTCTGCGTTGCCTGGGGCGGGGCGGCATCGGCGGGCTGCGGTTGCTGCTCTTGCTGCTGCGCTTGCTCCCACGCCTGTTCCCACGTTGGTTCCCACGCCTGCGGTGGCGGCTCGCTCAGGGCCTCTTGTGCCTTGGCCATGACGGCGGCTTCGCGCTGGGTTTGCCTGGCGGCGGCAGCGGCGTCGGACCAGTTGTTGCCGGCGGCGATGGGCTGGAATGCCGGTGCGGTGCTGCCCTCTGCGGGCGCTGGCGCTGTGTCCACCGCACGAGGGTTGCCGTTGGTGGCGGAGGTCTTGCCGTTGCCGTTGCCGTTGCCGTTGCCGTTGCGCTTGCTGTTGCTGTTGCTGGTGCCGTTGCCACCCGCGCCGGTGCGGCGCGCGGCGGGCGCGGGTGTGCCTGGCACCACGTCGGTGATGGTTTGGCCGTCGGCGTTGGTGTAGGTGACGTCGATGGTGGTTTCGCGGCGCGGGGCTGCGGGCGCTGCGGTGGGCGCTGGTGCGGGTGGTGCCAGGGGCGCGGCGGACGGGGCTTTCGCGCCCCGCGCGCGCCAGGCGTCGTTGGCGTGCCCGGCCGACTTCATGCCGCCATCTGTGGCGAAGCCGCTCACGCTGGACACGGCCAGGCGCTTGCCGGCGTTGGTGAGGTTGGGCATGGTTTGCGTGGCCCCGGCTTCGCCGGCGATCTGGCCAAATTCTTCGACCGTCTCCTGCCCACCACCACGCCCCCCTGCCTTGGCGACGCCCACCGCTCCCGCCTTGACGGCCTGGGCTGGGGTCTGTCGCGTGGCCTGCCGCAGCAGCGCCGCTTCGGCGCCACCGCCAAACAGCTTGCCGGCAAGGACGGAGAAGGGCACGCTGATGCCGGCGGCCGTGTACGCTTGCTCCAGCGAGTGGCCCTTGTCCAACAGGTTGGTGAAGACTTCGGCGGCGTTCTGCGCGGCGGTGGCCCCGATGCCTGCGGCGAGCTGGACGCGGGCAACCCGCGCTGCGAGCGCAACCTTGTCCAGGCTGGCCGCTGCCTTGCCGGCCATGACCAGCCTGGTGGCGGCGTTGGCCGCGCCTGCGGGCAGCAGCATGCTGCCCAGGCTGGGCAGGAGCTGGTCGGCGATGGCGCCCTTGTTGTTGAGCACCGCCTGCCGGATGCCGACGTCGGGGTCTTTCATGTCGCGCTCGAAGTTCGTGCGCTGTGCAGCCGCACGCTCGGAGCCCACGATGGTGCCCATCGTGTCCATCCGATCTTGCATGAAGTCGGACAGGTCTTTGCCCAGGGCGTCGCCGGTCATCATGCGTATCAGGTCGGCGGCGCCCTTCACGGCGGTGGGGCCGACTTTCAGGACGCCGGAAGCCCCGTCCCGGAGCACCGACCCGAGGGTCATCTCAGGCACGTCTTCACGCGCAGCGGGGGGCGGGTTCACCATGCCACGGGCGCCACCGGCCTGGGGCGCCGGCACGTTGGCGGCGGGCCGTGGCGCCTGTGGGCGGGGGGCAGCAGGCACCGGCGCAGGTGCCACGCTGTTGCCGTAGTCCAGCAGGGGGCCGAAGTAGCCGCTGCGGCGTGGCTCGGCGGGCGAGCGCTCCAGCAGGTTGTCGAAAAATCCCATCGTGCATTGCCTCCTTGGGCCATCGGCTGCAATTGCCGATGGACAGGGCCTGTGGGGCCCGTTGGTTGAGTGGTTGGTTGATTGGTTGACTGGCTGCGCGCACGGCTGCGCCTGCGCGGCGCAGGCGCATGCACGCGATCGGTTGGTGAGGGGTGTGGTGGCTTGAGCGCGTGTGGCGCGGGCGCGGGCCGGCTGGCCCGGGTGCGCATGCGGGCGCTGCGCTGCCTTGGGGTGCGCGGGGGTTTCGAACAATCCCGCGCCAGGTGGCCGTGGCCAGGGGTGCTTTCAGAGCCCCATTGCTTTTTCAGCCTTGGGGCTTTGTTGTGGGTGTGTGCTCGTCGGCGGTCGGCGCATCCACTGCGGTGATGACCCGACGCGCTTCGTTGCGTTGGCGCTTTTTGGGCGCCTCGCGATAAAATTCACCCCGCTTGGCGTAATGCAGCCAGGAAGTGTTCCATGGGCGGTGACGCGCCTCAGGCATGAGTGAGTACCCAACCTCACCCCGCCCATGTGGACCGGGTAAAGCCTCTGATCGCAAGGTCGGGGGCTTTATTTTTTGCGCGGACGATCCACCCGGCAAACAAGTCGCCGGGCACGGTGCGATGGCCGGGAGTACGGACAGTAGCGCCTTGCTCTAAAATCACGCCACCGTGTCCTTCGGACAGGTAGTGTTCGCCAGGTTGTGCTGAGTCAATGGCGGCCCCCAAAGGGCCGTGAAAGTACGAGAGGTGGAAATCGGTGCCACCCCCTCCTGGAAGACCCCTCAGAGCCCCATTGCTTTTTTAGCCTTGGGGCTTTGTTGTTGGTGTGTGCTCGTCGGCGGTCGGCGCATCCACTGCGGTGATGACCCGGCCCGCGCCACTGCATTGCATTGCGGCCGTTGGGCGCCTCGCGATAAAATCCACCCCTGCCAGCTCAGTCGAGCTGGAAGTGTTCCATGGGCGGTGACGCGCCTCAGGCATGAGTGAGTACCCAACCTCACCCTGCCCATGTGGACCGGGTAAAGCCTCTGATCGCAAGGTCGGGGGCTTTATTTTTTTCGCGGAGGAAGCCCATCCGGGACCACGGAACGGACTTCAAACCGCGTGCCGTTCCCCGCGAGAGGCATCGTGGCTTCATACTGCCAGCCTGTGATTGGATCGCGCATTTTTTCGTTCCAGAGCTGGGGTTGCTGGCCCTTTTTGCCGGGATCGATCCGCCACCCGGATTGCTTTGCCATGGCCTGCTCGGTGAAGCGCATGAGATCATCAACACTGTAGCCATCGTCCCCCAGCCGCCTCTTCATGAGCTTGTTGAACACCTCGGGCGTCAAGTAAACGTCTGTGCTAGCCGACTTGAGACCCAGCTCCCTCAGACCAGCGGCTTGGCCGGCGGTCACATCGCCCAATCGCAACTCACTGTTGAGTGTGCCCGTTTGAAGGGCTTCACGCATGCCGGTCCGCCCCTGCGGCGACATGGCGTACACGGCTCCCGACGGCGAAACGGTGTTGAGCCTGGGAAGGCTGCTGGTGAAGGCATGCCCCACCGCTTGCGACGCGCGACGGGCGAGGTTGGGCGCCACTGCTGCCGGCGACACGAACCCCGCCAGCATCTCAGCCACCGGCCGCCGCTCGGGCGAGATCAGGCCGGCGTCCTCCATCTTCCTGCCGAACCACTCTGACCCCAGCGTCGGCTCGGGATCGTCCAGGCCCGCCCAGTTGAAAGGTGTGATGGCCAGGTCGACGGCCCCGCCCAATGTCTGTGCCACGCCGCGCCCGGCCACATCGCGCAGGCCACCGCCCACGTCACGGTAGAACTGCTCATCCGTCAACGCGCCACCCACGCTGCGCGCGGTCTCCTTGCCGCCGTCCCATACATCCTGCAGGGCCTGTGCCAAGACGGCCTGCTGGCCATCGGCGTTGTCGAATGCTCCATCAAACAGTCCCATGGGGGCTGGCCTTTCTGCGCCGTATGCGCGGTGTCGTCTCTGGTGTGCCAATGCCCGTGGATGCCGGGCCGGCGCATGGGTGGGTGCTGCATGGGATGCAGCGGTACTTGCGGGGCCGCGGTGCCGCGGCCTGGCTGGCGATGCGCCGGTGTGCCCGTGCGCCCGGTCGCCCACGCGCCCGTCCCTCAATCACTCCTGCGCCCCGCCAAACAGCCCGCCAAAGGGCTCGTCCTGCTGTGGTTGCGGCTGCAGTTGCAGCCCGCTGAAGAAGCCCCCACCGGCCAGGCCGCGCAGTTGGGCGTCGAGCTGGCGCGGGTCGATGGGGGTGGGCGAGGCGGCGGCGCGCACCACCTGCGGGCTGGTGAGTGCGTGGGCGGCCAGCCGGGCGGCGGCGGCGGTGCCTGCGGTGGCCAGCGCGCCCCGCGCCAGGGCCTCGGGCGTCACCGCGCCGGTGGCCAAGCCGCCGGCCGCTGTGGCCGCCGTGGCCAGCGCGCCCTTGGCCACGTAGTCGGCCCAGGCCTGCGAGGGTTTGGACCACATTTTGGAGTTGTCGCCCATGCGGCGTGCGGCCTGGGCGGCGGCTTCGACGTCGGCGCGCACGCGCGCGGCGTTGGGGTAGCCGCTGAGCAGTTCGTCGCGCGCCTTGGGGGCCATGGCGTTCCACCTGGCCAGAAAGGTCTCGTGGTTCCAGGCCGGGCTGCCTTCGCCCTGCGCGCCGGCGGGCACGCGGCCGAGGCGGTCGATCACGGTGCCGGCGACTTCGCCACGTGCGCCTTCGGGCAGGCTTTTCTTCAGGGTCTGCAGCACGGTGGGGCCGTTGGCCAGGCTTTTCTCGGCGGCGAAGAAGGCGTCTTCGGCCTGGTCGGGCTTGAGGAAGGGCTGCAGGCGTTTCGTGCGCTCGTCGGCCGCGGCCTTGACCCTTTGGGCCCAATCGGCGCCGCGCTCGGTGCCCTGCGCTGCGGCGGCCTCGTCGAGCAGGCCCTGGCGCGCCTGCAGGTCGCCGGTGAACTGGCGCACGCCGCGCTGGATGGCGGTGCCGGCGTTCAGGGGCCCGCGGTCGCCGCCGCCGCCGCCGGCCTGGGCCACCGCGCTGTCCACCGTGTCCTGCAGGCCGCCCAGCGCGCGCTGGCGCGCACGCTCCATGATGGGTGCTGCCAGCGGCGTGGCGTGCAGCAGGTTCTCTGCCGCGCCCACCACGGGGTTGCCCGAGGCCAGGCCCAGGGTGGGCTGGTCGACGCCGGCGTTGCGCAGGTCCTGCACGCGCTGGGCCATGGCCTGGCGGCCGGCCTCGTCGCCGCGCACGGCGATCTTCGCGCCCGCGGCCAAGCCTTGCTTCAATGCCAGCGGCGACATGCCGGCGGCGATGGCCAGCTCGGGGCTGCCGGTGGCGTCGCCCACGGCCTTGGCCAGGTTGGCGCTGGCCAGGTTGTTGAGCACCTGGCCGGCCATCTGCCCGCGCGTGCCGGGGTTGAGGGCGCCGATCAGCGCGCTGCCGGAGTTCTGCAGGTAGCCGCCTTCATACGCGGGGTTGGCCGGGTCCACCAGGCCACGCCCCAGCGGGGTCCTGCGCGCCTGCTTGAGCAGCCATGGGCCGGAGCCCAGGTCTTCGTCTCGCGGGGTGAGCTGCAGTGCATCGGGCGCGGGCTTGCCGGTGATGGCCTGCCAGGCGGACCCGATGGCGGCTTTGCCCAGGTCGCGCACGTTGGCGGCTGCATCGACAGGCGCGCCCACCAGGTACGCGGGGCCACGGTTGAGCCCTGTGCCCAGGGCATTGATGCCGTCCACCCAGTCGCTGCCCGAGCCCTGGGATGCCGGTGGCGCGCGCCGCCCGTGCCCGGGGATGTCGTCCGCGGTGGGCCGGGGCTGCTGGGGTTCGGCGCGCGCCGCGACCTGGTTGGTGCGCAGCAGCTGCGCGATCTCGTCCTCGGTCAGGCCCTCGGGCAGGTTCTCGACAAGGGTGCCGTCAGGCAGGCGAATGTCCATGGGGGAGTCTCCGGTGAATGGGGTGAACAGCACGGCCCTGGTGGCCCGGGTGACGCCCGCGCGGGCGGGGGCGTGCTGCGTCGTGCCGGGGGTGGTAGCGCGCGCAGACGCTCAGGGCCAGGCCCGGCCCTCACGGTCTGTAGCAGGGGACGGTGGTGTGACAAGAACCCCGGGGGTCACTCCCCGGCAATCCCGCCACGCGTTGCGCTATTTGCTGCCGCCATCACCACCACTGGCTGCGGCCCCGGCAGCAGCAGCACTTGAGGCCCCGGCGGAACCCGCACTGCCTACGCCGCCACCACCGCCACCATCGTCACCGACGCCATCCCCTGCGCCGTTCATCATCAGCATGCGGTAGTACTCCTCTTCCTCGCGGCGGCGGCGCTGTTCGGGCGTTTCGCCCGCCTGCGCCTGCGCCGCCACGGTGGCGTTTGCCGACACGCGGGGAAACGAGTTGTTCCAGTCGATGAGGCCGAACGATGGGCGGGCGTACTGCGGATCGCGGCGGCCCATGTACTGGTCCACCTGGCCCATGGCGATGCCGGGGTTCACGGTCTGGGCCGCGCTCAGGATGTCGGCGTTGGACAGGCCGAGCCGCGCGGCCTCTTGCTTGATGAGGGCCGGGTTCTCGATGTTGTCGCGGATGAAGTTGCCGGCGCCCTGCAGTTGCTCGGTGCTCCAGCGCGGCCGGCCGCCGTACGGCGAGCCGTACTGGGGATCTTCGCGGCCCATGTACTGGTTGACCTGGGCCATGGAGATGTTGGGGTCCACGGTGCGGGCGGCGCTCAGCATGTCGCGGTTGGACAGGCCCAGGCGCGAGGCCTCTTGCCGGATGAGCTCGGGGTTGTCGATGTTGTCGCGGATGAAGCTGCCCGCGCCCTGCAGTTGCTCCTGGCTCCAGGCGGGGCCTGCCTGCGCGGGCACGTTGCCGAGCAGGCCGGCGCCGCCCCACTGTGCCCCGAGCTGCGCCCCCTGTTGCACCCCCTGCTGCTGGTGTTGCGACATGCCCGCGGCGGTGTAGGCGCCGGGCATCTGGAAGCCGGGGCCGAGCAGGCCGCCGGCGAACTGCATCATCGAGGGCATGAAGCTGTTGCGGTAGCTGTCGATGTCGTTGAAGGCGTTCTGGTAGGCGGTCTGCTGCAGGGCGTTGAAGGGCTGGGCCTCGTACTGCTCCTGCAGCTCCTGGCCCTTGCGCACGTTGTTCTTGAGCCAGGGGGCGGCTTCGGCCCAGGGCTCGCTGCTGGCGCTCGCGCTGCTCCCGCCGCCGTTGGAGCTTTTGTTCATGGCGCTGCTGACCATGGACCCGGCGACCGAGGCCGCGATTGGAATTGCTGCTGGCATGTTTGTCAAAGCTCCTTTTCAAATGTCATGGCCACCACCTTGTAGTCGGGCAGCCGTTTCTTCCAGCCGGGGCGGCCCTCGGTGCGGGCCTTGGTGCAGCCGACGGAGCGGGCCCAGGCCTCGCCTTCGTCGAACAGGCTTTTGCGGTAGGCGCCGGCCGAGGCGACTTCGTGCAGCACGCGGCCGCGCGCGGTGTCGAAGACTTCGGTGACGGCCCAGTAGGCGCCGTCGTCGCTGCGCCAGAGTTGGGCGGTGCCGTCGCGGCAGCGCTGCACCCAGTACTCGGGTGTGTAGTGCTCGCCTTCGAGGCCAAAGCGCGTGAAGGCGGGGCGCAGGGCTTCGATGGCTTCGTCGGGGATGTGGTGGGGGTCGAAGTGCATCGCGTCAGTCCCCCATCGATCCGGTTCCGAAGAACACGCCGTGGTTCTGCGCCATGGGAACGGGAGCGGCTGCGGCATTGCCGCCGCTGTTGCCGAACCAGCTGTTCCCGATGTTCGTGACGGCCGAGCCCACCGCCTGCCCCACCGGGTTCATGCCGCTGCCGCTGCTGGTCTGCGAGGTGGATGCGTAGCCGCGCCCCAGGCTGTTGGCCTGCTGGTTGAAGCGGTCGTAGTAGGTCGCGGGGGTGTTCTGGATGGTGGTGCCCATGTTGATCCCGCTGTTGCTGTAGGCGTTTTGCCGGTCAAGCAGGCCGAACATGGTGTTCACGCCGAACTGCTGCTGCGCCAGGGCGTAGTTGTTGGCGGCGTTGGTCTGGTTGGCCTGGGCGTTGGCCATGCTGGCGTTGGCGCTGGCCATGCCCACGTCGTAGTTCTTGTCGATACCGTAGCGCGTGTTGCCGGCGTTGGTCATGCCCAGGTTGTAGTTCTGGTCGATGCCGTAGCGCTGGGTGGCATTGGACAGGTCGGTGCTGTAGCGCTGGGTGGCGTTGTTCTGGTCGATGCCGTAGCGCTGGGTATCGAGGCCGGCGTAGCCGAGCTGGTTCTGCATTTCGGCCTGGTAGATCTGGGCGTTGCGGTCCATGGCCTTTTGGTAGTCGGTGCCATAGAGGTTGGCCAGGCTGTTGGCCAGGGCGTCGTTGGTGCGGCCGATGGCCAGGCCTTCGGCGACGCCGTGGCGCGCGTCGCCGAAGCCGCCGGCGGCGATGGCCTGGGAGCGCAGGCCGGGCATGATCTGCTCGTTGAGGTTGCGCGTGGTCTGCTGGACGATGCCGGCGGCCATCTGGTCCAGGTAGGGGTTGGCCTGGTAGGCCTGCATGGCAGGGGCGGCGGCCGGGGCGCGGGGCTTGGGCTTGGGGGTTTCGCCCAGGTACTCCTGCACCTGGCCCAGGGTGATGCCTTTGTCGACGGTTTGCGCGGCCTGCAGCAGGTCGGCGTTGGTCAGGCCGAGTTCGTCGCGGCGCTGGGCGATGGCGTCGGGGTTGTCGATGTTGGCCTGGATGAATTCGGCGGCGATGGCGAGCTGTTCGGGGCTCCAGTTGGACATGTCGTTGGCTCCTTGTCTTTCTATCCCAATTTCTTCCAGGACCCGGCGTACCAGGTGTACACACCTGGGCCGGCGCCGGGGTTCCATTGCGTTCCGTCGGCCAGCACGGTGAGGCCGTCGCGCACGCGCGCGGGGGCGGCGTACAGGGGTTTGAGCTGCAGGCCGTCGACGGCGGCGTGGCCGGCGGTCTGCAGGTTGGCCAGTTCGGTGGCGAGCCAGGTCTTGAGCTCGTCGAGGCTGGCGCCCGGGGGGATGTGCCTGGGGGTGTAGTACATGGTGGGGGTCCGCGCTCGGGTCAGCGTTCTCCAGTGGGTTGGATGTCGAGGTCCATGCTGCGGATGCGCCAGCCCTGGTAGCCGGTACCGTCGATGCGCACGGCGAGCTGGCGGCCTTGCACCATGGCGCAGGCGAGGTGGTCGGGCCCGCCGACGACAAAGTCCACGGCGGGGGCCCAGGTAACGCCCTCCGATGCGTGCATGGCGCTGCCGGCGGCGATGCGCACCACGGTGCCGGGCGGGGCGTCGATGTGCGGGTAGATGCCGCGCAGCAGTTTGCTGGTGGTGGGGCTGCCGAAGGCCATGCCGGTGCGCTCCAGGCGGCTGGCGATCTGGGCGCCGTAGTCGGTGGTGCCGATGTCGAAGGCGCTGATGGCGTTGGTGCGCGCAAAGAGCACGCGCGCTTCGTTGGCGGCGTATTCGTTTTCGTTCCAGGTGGTGGCGTCGCTGTCCCAGGTGTCGTTGTCGGTGTCCCACTGCAGCACGGTGGCGCTGGCGTTGATCTGCCCGCTGGCGGCGTAGTTGCAGCCGGCCAGCGAGCGGGTGCCCCACTTCTTGCTGATCCAGTTGTAGGCGGCGGCGGTGTCGCAGACCTCGCTGTCGCTGGTGGGAAAGCACACCAGCACTTCGGCCTTTTGCGGGTTGGCGACGACGAAGGAGCGCTCGGCGCGCAGGCTGTTCATGTTGTTGAAGATGAACTTGCGGATGGCGCCGTCGGCCAGGCTTTGCGCGGCGCCGCCCTGGTGCACGACGACGTCGCCGGCGGTGAGCACGACGTGGCCGATGGGGGTGTCGACCGCGCAGCCGCGCGCGAGCATGCCGGTGTCGCCGGGCAGGCGCTGGGTGCTGAAGATCTGCTGGCCGCCCACGTAGCGCGCCGAGTACATGCTGCGCTCTTTGTAGATGATGAGCTGGTTGCCCATGGGCAGGGCATCGACCATGACGTCGGCGGTCTCGGCCAGGTCGCGTTCGTTGGCGTCCTGGCTGGGGTCGGCGGGGTTCCAGGTGCCGGGCACGGCGCCGGGCACGGCGGCGGTGGACCACTTGAGCATGTGCGGGTAGTTGGTCGTGCCCTTGGTGATGCCGCCGGCAAAAAGGTAGTTGCCGAAGGGCCGCATCCAGAAGGCGCGGTGCGTGGGGTCCCAGTTGGGCAGGGCGATGGCGGGCGAGGCGGTGGCGCCGCCCCAGACCCAGGGCGCATCCTTGCCGTTGTTGATGACGAGCACGCCGTTGAACATGCCGCCGGTGTAGCGGTCGTCGATGGCGCCCGTGGGCGCGGGCGTGGGCGTGATGTCGAACTGCGTGGCGCCGTCATAGGCATACAGCTTGGCCAGGCAGCCGGTGACCCACAGGCGGTTGGCCAGGCTGGCGTAGGGCGCGATCCAGTAGGGCGTGGCGCCGGGCGTGCCGAACACGTTGGCCATGCCGCGGTAGCGCTCGGCAAATCCTGCAGCAAAGCGCATGTTGGTGACGGCGCTGGCCGCGCCCAGGGGCAGCTCCTGGGGCATCAGGTCGGGCAGAAAGCCGCCCGAGAGGTCTTCGATGCGGACGATGGGCATGGGGTCCTTCCGTCAATCAATCAGTCAATCAATCAGTCAATCAGTCGGTGCGGACAGCGGCTGCGGGCCAGGCGTCGCGGAGGGTGCGCGCATCAGCTGCGTGGCCATCAGCCGCTGCTGCCATTGCCTGGTAGCGTCGGCTGCAGTCTGCGAGTAGCTCTGCGCTGGCAGTGGCGTACTCAGCGACGGCGGCGGGGGCAGTGCGGGCGCTGTCGGCGATGCGGCGGGCGGCGTCGGCGGCCTGTTCGCGCAGGCCGTCAGACTGAGCGCGAGCGCGATCCACATCGCGCTGCAGGGCGGCTTCACGGGTGCGTGCGGCATTCAGGGCTCCCTGGTAGCGGGTTGCGTTGTCGCGCTCGGTGGCGAGGGCGTCGGCCTGGGCCTGCGCGCGTTCTGCGGCGTGGCTGGCCTTGAGGCCGGCGATCTGCGCGCCCAGGCGCCAGTCCTGCAGCTGCCAGGCGGCGCTGGCGGCAATGGCGGCGCCGAGCAGCCAGGCAGCGAGGTGGGTGGCGAGGGGGATCATTGCGGTGTCCCCCAGTGGGCGCACACCGGGCCGGTGAAGAACTGCGCGCAGTGCAGGGCCTGCACCCAGCGATCGCCGTCGCCGCCTTCCTTGCGCCAGATCGTCAGCTGCAGGTCGGCCGCGTCCTGCAGCGAGAACTCGCCCCGCGCCAGCACGCTGGGCTGGCCGGCCACGGTGGCGCAGCGGTCGAAGCACAGCTGCGGCGCCACCCAGCCGTCCCGCCCGCGCCAGGCCAGGCTGGCGCCGGGGATGGCGTAGGCGGTCACGCGGTACTGCACCGGCTCGGGCGCGGCCGGGGCGGTCACATGCAGCATGCCGGCAAGGATCAGGATGTCGAGGGTCATGGTGCCTTGGTGTTGTTGTTGCCGCTGTTGTTGCCGCCGCCGTCCGGGCGCAGGCACAGGGCCATCTCGTCCTTGCGCCGGTTGTGCAGGCCCTGCACGAACTGCTTGCTGCCGCGCCCATCGGGCCGGGTCACGTAGGCCCAGTTGGGCTCGCCCGCGGGCGTGAAGGCCAGCGCGCGGCAGCCCTCTTCCAGCCGGCCAGCGTTGATGAGCCCCAGCGCCCGGCTGGCGCAGGTGTTGCCCACGCCCACGTTGTGCGCGTGGCTGGTGAGGGCGTCGAAGGTGTTCTGGCCCACGCGGTGGGTGATGCAGTCGAGCAGTTTCAGCTGCGTGGTCTCGACCACCCGGCGGTTCACCTCGGCACAGCGCGCGGCGCTCCACACATCGCCCACCACCATGGGGTAGGGGCTGGTGGCCGGCGTGATGCCATCGCACACCGTGGGCACGCCACGCGCCAGGCGGTCGGCGTAGACGGTGGTGGCCTGCTGCTTGTCCGCCTCCCACTGGTGCAGGAAGCCACCCAGGCCGGCGCTGGCCAGCACCAGCGCGGCACCGAGTTTGGCGACGCTGGTGTTGCGGGTGGCCGCCTCATCAGTCGCCATCGTCGGCCCCCGGTGCATCCAGCGGGCCCGGGCCGCGGTCTCCCGGCGGCTCCAGCCCCCGGCGCAGCCGCGCCATGCGCAAGGCATGCTCGGCCGCCTGGCGCCGGTTGCTCTCGCGCTTGTAGTACCAGGTAATGCCCAGCCCCGCCACCGCCACCAGGGCCCCCACCAGGCCCAGGAACTCGTTGGAAATGAGCCAGCCCCAGCTGGTCATGCCGGTACCAGCAGCAATGGTCTTGCCGCCGGTGGCGGCGAGGTGGTCTAGGGTTTCGGTTTGCATGGGGGGCCTTGGGGGGGAGGGTTCGATGGACCATGGGCACAGGGCCATGGGGTGGGGTGGGGTGGCGAGGGATGGGACCCCCGGGCCTGGCGGGCGGGCGGCCGGTCCGGGTGCAAGGCGGCCGCACAGGGAGATGGCGGCCTGGCGCTCAGCCTCCGTTGATGCCGTTGAGCACGGCCACATTGCCCATGGTGAAGCCCTTGGTGCCCATGGGCGAGGACGCGCGGCGGTCAAACTGCGGCGCGGTGATGGCCTGGTTGATCGCCTGCTTGCCCGCCGTCGCCACGCGCACAGGCTGGCCCACGGTGGCCGCGTTCTGGGCGACCCCGAGAACGGAGGCAGCACCGGCATACCACAGCCCGTAGTTCTGCACGCCATTGCTGTAGGGCACATAGGCCACACCGAGCAGGCCGGTCACCAGCATCTCGGGCCAGACCGTGGAGATTTCGGCACTGCCAAGGTTGTAGACATAGGTGCCAGCAGCCTCGGCGACCAGGGCCGGGGAATAGACCTGCACCTGCATCAAGGCACTTGGCGTGGAGTTACTGTGCTGCTGGATGATGGTGACCGGCCCGTTGCCGGGGCGATCGAAGATGCGGAAGATGTACCCGCCCGGGCTGTTGTTCGCGGCTTCGCGCTGCAACTGCCCCGCGTTGTTGTACTCCTGCAGCCGGTAGCCGGCCCCGCTGCTGCCCACCAGCCAGAAACCTCCGCCGTACTTGGGCGCCAGTTGCAGCACATCCTGGATGGCTGCGCTGGGAACAGGCAGGTTGACCGTGTTCAGCAGGGTCAGGCCCGCGTCATAGACCTTGAAGCCCTGGCCCAGTGCATCGTAGATGTGGGTGCTGACGATATTGCCATTGGACAGCTCGATGAGCTTGCCTTCCAGCGCGCCCACATGGGCGTTGGGGTTCGCGCCATCGTAGGCTGAGACGGCCGCGCTGATCGGTACTACCACGCCCTGCATCACACCGGCCGCATTGAAACGCGCCATGCGGTTGCCCGTGGTCGCCGTGGTTTTGGCCCAGCGCAGCACAAAGCCCCCGGCCGCCAGGGGCAGGATGCTCATGAACTGCGGGGCCTGGTTCGCCTCGACCAGCACCTCGGCCCCCTGCAGCACGCCCGAGGCACTGTAGCGCTTGAAGGCCATGCCCCCCGAGGACGGATAGGCCACCACCACCTCACCATTGGCCAGGGGTGCCAGTTGCCAGGTGTGCAGTACCTGGCCTGCAACCGTGCCCACCGAGACAGGCGCCGCAACGACTGCACCGGTGGTGCCGTGGACCACCGCGATGCGCAGGTCGGTGTTTTCGCTCCACACCACGGCCACATTGTCGGCGCCGGCACGCACCACCCGCACCGGGCCCGTGCTCGCCGCAGCGCTGAGCACGACCACCTGGCGCGGCCCGGCATGGGCAGCGTGCAACGCGACATTGGCGCCCGTGGTGCCCGTCGTGCCATTGCCCGAGTAGGCCAGCGCAAAGCCCCCATCCGGCAACGCGGCCAGATTGCGCTGCGCGCCTGCATAGGCGTTACCCGCCCAGCCATAGCCCGTGCCCACCACATTGCTGGCTGCCGCAGTCAGGCCCGCCGCCGTGTTCTGCCCAGCCAAGGGGAATGCCTCCGTGACCCTGCGCACCCAGCCCGCACCATCCGCCTTCACCAGATCCCCGGCAGCGACCGTGTCCTGCGCCATCACCACAATCGGCTGATCCACCGCATCCACCACCTGTGCAATATGCCGTCCCATGTTCACGCCTCCTCGAAACCAAACGCCACTACCGACACCCCGACCGCACTCGCGCGCGCCACCAGAAACTGCCCCGCCCCCACCACGATCGCCGTGCGTTCCAGCACGCCGGCCGGCGGCAGGTACTGGTCGTACTCCAGCCACTCGGCGGCGGTGGGGGTGGCGGTGCTGGCCAGGGCCAGGCGCACCAGCGTGCCCGTGGCGCTGCGGTTGCACAGGCTCACCGTGACGGTGCCGGTCAGCGCGCTCGGGTTGTAGAGGGTGGTGTTCGCGTTCGCGGCAAGGTCTGCTGCGCCCAGTCGTCCGTTGGCCATGTGTCAGGCTCCTGCTGCATAAAAAACCCGGCTGCGCGATTGCACCGGGGACCAGTTCAAGACGCCGTTCGTGGTGAACAGCGCCAGCGGTTCGGCCTGCACCGGGGCCACGGGCAGGCCCAGTTGCAGGGTGGCCAGGGCGCTCACGTAGGCCTGCACCCAGTTCGTGCTGGCCAGCTTCTGGCTGTTGTCGTTCGGTGCCACCTGGGTGGCGGCCGTCACGGTGCCGGCCACGCTGGCGTTGCCGGTGAAGGCCGGGCTCTCCAGCGGGGCCTTGGTGTTGAGCTGGGCCTGCACGCCGGCGGTCACGCCCACCAGGGTGTTGAGCTCGGCCACGGTGGGGTTGACGGCTGCGGCGGTGAAGTTGGGGAACTGCTGCTTCAGCGCCCCCTTGATCATGCGCAGGTGGTTGTCACCCAGGCCCTTGATGTCGCCACCGGTCGGGTTGGCGGCGTCGAGCTCACTGATGTAGTTGGCGGTTTCGAGTGCCATCACGGTGTCCTTGTGGTCGTTGCATGCGGTTGCGCCTTCTGCTGCAGCAGCGCGCCCGAGTGGCGGGCGCGCCGGTCGGCATTCGCCAGGGCCACGCAGGCACTGGCGTACGACTGGCTCTCGCGCGCCAGCAGCGCGTCATCGCGCGCCCAGCGGGCCACCTCCACGGCCAGCGCGCCCAGCACCACGCCGGGGGCGTGGGCCAGCAGCCAGTTCGTGTCGCCATCGGCCAGCGGCGTGGCCCATTTGGCGTAGTAGGTCAGCGTGAGCGGCAGGGCCACGTCGGGGCTCAGCACCAGTTGCTGGCCGCTCCAGGCAAAGGCATTGCGCTCGCGCGCGATGTGGGCCAGCGGGCGCAGGTCCAGCGGGCGCTTCGGATCACTGCAGAGCACGATGGCTTCCAGGAAGTCCGCCGGCTGGTCCGGCGTGGCCAGCGTGGCCTGCTTTTCCATGGCCGCCAGGCGCAGCGGCGGCACCGTGGTCTCGCCAAAGAACATGCGCTGCTCGGCCAGCGGCAGAAAGTGGGCCCACAGCGGGCCCAGGTCGCTGCGGTGCAGGTACGCGGCCACCGCCGCCTTCATCTCGCCCCAGTTCATGCGGCCCCCACCTTCGATGGATCGATGCGGAAATGCGCCAGCGCCGGGTCGTTGAGCATGCGCCGCGCGTGCACCGGGTTGCGCATCCACTCGGCAAAGCTCACGCCGGTGTCGTTGCAGTATTTCTCGACCAGCTCGGCCGGAAACTCCGCCAGGTGGCGCAGGTCGCGGCTGCCCGTCAGCCCCTCGTTCTGGCGCGCCTTGCAGTAGTCGGCAATGCCCTGCAGGTGCGCCATGTCGGCGTACAGCAGGTCGCGCACGCCGCCGTCGTCGTGGATCAGTTCGCGTCGCATGGTGGTTCTCGGTGTCCCAAAGAAAAAGGGCCGGGGGTGAACCCGGCCCTTGTTGCGCTATCAGCCGCTGCGGCTTAGGAGCCGGTCAGCGTCAAGTCCGCGATCGCGCCCAGGGTGGATTCTTGAGGCACCACCAGCGTGACTTCCGTCAGCACCTGCCACTGCTCGCTGTCGCCCACCTTGGCCATCTTCTCGGACTGCCAGCCGCGCAGCTTGCCCACCTTGATCTTGTCGTAGTCGATCACGTAGGCGGTGTTCACCAGGCCGGCGCCGGCCACGGTCATCACGCGGTTGGGCACGACCTTGGTCTCGCCGAAGTCGTGGCCGTAGATGGAGAACGAGGTCTGCAGGCGCACCTCGTTGCGCTTTTGCACGTTGACCTCGTTGGTGCGCTGCACGTTGCCGGTGAAGCTCGACACCTTCTGCTTGTGCTGCGGGCTCACCATCAGCACCTCGGCGTCGCCGCCGTTGGTGAAGACGTTGCGGATGGTGGCCTGCAGGTCGGCCTCGGCCAGCGCGCGCAGCGTGCCCACCGTGGGCGCCGTGTTGGCCACCGGGTCGGGCGCGGCGCCGCCGGCACCGAACGAGCGGTTGGTGGCGATGAAGCCGTACAGCCCGCGCATCTGGCCGGGCGTGGCGCCGTTGGCGGCGATGGCCGTGGCGTTGGCGATGCTCGATGCCTCCTGGTCGCGCTTGAGCTCGACCATCTTCTTGGTCTTCAAGCGATCGATCTCCGACTTGCGGCCGTACTTCTTCACGGCCTCGGCCGTGCCCGACACCGACACCGTGTCCTGGATGATCTGCGTGCGGTTGCCGTAGCTGGTGGGCTGGGTCTGGGCCGCGTAGGCCGCGTCCGCGCCTTCCGCGGCCTTGTTGGCCGGGTTGGGGGCGCGGTAGGTGTCGGCCGTCCACTCGTGGTTGACGCCTTCGACCGACACACGGCTGACCGAGGAGATCAGCGGCGCGTCCGTGGGGCGGAAGTTGTAGATCTTGTCTTCCACGTCCTCGGCCAGGCGCACGAGGGGGGTGGAGGTGAGAAGCGTATTGGCTGGCATGTGTGTATGTCCTTGTGTTCGGTTGTTGGTTGGTTTGCGAAGCTTGAGTGGATGGAAAAACGCAGCGAAGCGGTTCTGGCTAGGCGCCGCGTCGCAGGCAGTACGAGCAGTACGACAAGACGCGGCAACGACGCCAGAAGCGTTTTTCCAGCCACTCAGAGGCCGCTGGCACCGAGAAATCCCGCCAACGCGTCGATGTCATTGGGGTTGCGGGACAGGCGCTCCTTCGCGCGCTGGGTGCCGGAGTTGGAAGTGCCCTGCCCCGATGCGCCCGGCCGCACGGGCCGGGGCAGCGGGGGCTTGGCGGTCTTGGCGCGGGCCTCCACCAGCTGGCGGTAGCGGGCCGCGTCGCGGGCGAGCAGCACGATGCGGTGGTCCGCCGTGTTCGACACCTCATCGACGGTGAAGCCGCGTGCCACCAGCGAGTGGCCCAGGTCCTTGAGTTCCCGCGCGCGCACGCTGGGGTTGCGCCACTCGGGCACCGCGGTGGCCAGCAGCTCCGACTCCTCGCGGTGGCGGATCTGGGCGCGCTGCGCCTGCGTGGCCGCGAACTGCTGCTGCAGCGCCTGGCGGTGGCCCATGGCCTGCTGCAGCTTGTGCACGCGCTCGCCATGCAGCACCTGCTGGCGCATGTACTCCTGCGGGTCGGAGTCGATCAACGACGCATTGGGCTGGCTGCCGACCAGTTCCTGCTGCAGCGCCTGGATCATCACCCCGAGCTGGTTGGCGGCGGTTTGCCGCTCCTGCTGCAGGTGGGTCGCAAACGCGTCCAGGTGACGCTGCTGGTCGGCTACCTTGGCCGTCTTGGCGCGGTAGTCGGCATCCTTCATGTAGCCCGCACGGAGCTCGGATTTCTTGACCTTGAAGCGGTGGCCACCGGCCTCCCACTCCTCGTCGGGGTCGTCGGCGCCGGCATGGGCATCGCCGTCCTGATCGGTGTCGCCGTGGTGGCCCCGGTCGCGGTCGTCTTCGCGGGACTGCGACAGCGCGCCCTCGGCGTCGCCGCCATCGTCCTGGCCGTAGCCATCGTCACCGGCATCGCCATCGCTGGCGCCCACCAGGTGGGCCAGCTCCTCGATGCTGCCTTCGGCGGCGCCGGCGCTGCCGGTGCTGCCTGCGCCACCGGTATCGGCGCCGTCATCGCCCGCGGGTGCGCGCAGGCGGGGGGTGGGGTGAAACAAGGGATTCATGCTCGTGTTCCTGGTTCAGATGAGGTCACTGGAGTTCGACGGTCTGGCCGCCATCGGTGCGGGCATAGAAGCCCTCGCCCGTTTCCACCGGCGCGCCAAACTCCCCGCGCTGGTACAGCCCCGGGTGCTCGGCAAACGGCACGACGATGCGCGTGAGGCTGCCGCCAGCCGCCACCACGGCGTCGGCCGCGGCGTCGATCAGGGCCAGGGCCTGGCCCCAGGCCTGCGGGCCAGCAGCAGCGCCTCGTCGGCCGCGCGCTGCAGCAGCGACTTGCGCGCCACCTTGCCCGTCTCCACCGTCTGGCGCAGGCTGCCCTGCAGCTTGTCCAAAAGCTTCAGGGTCAGCCAGAGCTTTTCCCGCCCCGCCACGTCGTGTGCTGGTGCCTTTTGCCATTGTTCGATGACCTCGTCTTTCATGGACTGGAACGCCTGCACAAGCAGCGGGTGTTCCAGCAGGGTGCGCGCCTGCTCGGCGCGGGAGACCTGCTCGTGCAGGGGTGCGGGTGCAGCGGTGGTGCTGTTGTTCATGCGGGTGCCTGTGCCTGCGGTGAATATGGATGGATGGGCATGCCCCCGCCCTGCGCAGCCGCCGCCTTCAGCGCCGCCTGCTGTTGCTGCTGCTCCAGCTGGGCGCGCGCCTTGAACATGGCCACGCGCTCCTCGCTCTGGATCTTTTCGCGCTCGATCACCAGGCGCGCCTGGTTGTCCATGTCGGCCTTTTGCAGCAGCGCCTGGGCCTTGATCTGCTCGGCCTGCACCATGGCCTGCGCCTCGGCCTGGCCGGGTTGCGGCGGCTGGGGTGGCTGCGGTGGCGGCATGGGCTTGCCGTCGGGCCCGAGCTGCGGCGCGGTGAAGAACTGGTCCGCATCGCGGTAGCCCATGGCCTCGGCCGTGCGCTTCAAGGTGTTGTACAGCGTGTTCGCATTGGCCAGGCCCAGGCCCATGGCCTGCTGCTGCATGCCCGCCAGCGCCGTGAGGTTGACCACCTGCTGCTGGCGCCCGAAGGTGCCCACGCCGACCGATACCGTCATGTTGTAGCGGTTCTTCCACTCGCGCGGGTCGATGTGCAGCCAGCGGCCGTTGATCTTGACCTGCTGCGGCCGGTCCTGGTGCTGGGTGATGTTCTTGAGCATCAGCCAGTACATGCGCTTGAAGCCCGTCTCGGCCAGCACCCGGGCGATCAGGCGCAGGCGCTGCGCGCCCTGGTTCATCAGCGCCTGCACGCCCTGGCTGCCCACGCTCGACTGGGCCAGCGCCTCCACATTGGTGGCCGAGTTCATCTCCGTCACGCCGCTGCGCGTGTCGCGGATCTGGTCCACGCGCGCCAGCAGCTCCAGCGCCGGCGCGCCCAGAAACGGCGTGGCCACCTCGCGCACCGCATTGGGCGTGCGCACGCGGTAGATGCCGCCCACGCGCGGGGCGAGCAGCTCGTCCATGTCCACCACCGCGTCCTCGACCACCTCCTTCATCGGGTTGTTGGCCAGGTACACGTTGTCCAGCACCTGGCGCTGCAGCGCGGTCTTGATGCGCTGCAGGTCCTCCACCAGGTCCCACATCGACAGGCCCACCACCTTGTAGGGCATGAGGATGGGCGCCATCAGCCAGAAGGGGTGCTCGTCCACCACGGTGTTCTCGAACACGGTGGTGCCCACCTTCACCACGCGGCGGTACTCGGTGCGGCCGTCGCCGTCATAGTCCACCTTGAGGTAGCTCTCGGACAGCCACACCAGGCGCTGCGATGCGTCGGCCGCCTCGTCGCCCGTGGGGTCGGTGTCGTCGTAGCGGTGGCGCGCATCGCGCGCGGCCTGGCTGCCGCCATCGCCGCTGCCGCTGGCGTGGCCCAGGTCCGAGGCCAGGGCCTCCACCTTGTCCTCGTCGTAGCCCTGCTCGCGCAGGTAGCTCAAGGTCACCTCGCGCCGATGCTCGATGAAGCGGCACTCCGACAGGGTGCGCGTGTCGCGCGCAATGCGCATCTCCTCGGGCGGCACGCCCTCGTTCTTGAACTGCAGCACCTGGTGCGCGCGCCGCGCCCGCACCACAAAGGTGGGCAGCAGCGGGGGCACGGGCGGCGCCAGGCCGCCCTGCACAGAATGCTGTGGAAGGGCACCGGGAGGCACCGGCACCGGCGGCACAGGCAGCGGCACAAACCCCGCCTCCTGCAGCTCGATGATCTCGATCTCCGGGTCCTCGTCCAGCGCGCGCACCTCGGCCTCGGTCAGCGGGCCGTAGTGCTCCTCGCGGTAGTCCTGGCCCGCGTCCACATAGCACTTGCCGAAGCCGGTGCGCGTGATCAGCGCGCTCTTGATCGCGTCGTGGATGGTGATGAAGCCATCCTCGTTCTTGCGGTGGATGAGCCAGCCCACGTAGTTGGTCGCGTCCTGGCAGGCCTGCTCGTCCTCCTGGCCATCGGGCTCGAAGCGGATGATGTCGTCGGCGCTGGCGAAGATGTCCATCAGCGCCGGCATGGCCCACTCCACCGTGTCCATCAGGTCCTTGGAGACCACGCGCGAGCGGCCCTCCGACTCGGGTGGCGCCAGCTCGCCGCGCGCCTCGCCCAGGTAGAACTCCATGGCCTCGGCGCGCTGCACCTCGGTCAGGTCGTCGGCGCCAATGGCCTGGCGGCTCTGGCGGTCGATCAGCGCGCACAGCGCGTCGTCGTCCATGGTTTTGTCGTCAGCGTCGTGCATAGGCATCCATCGGTCCTTCACACCAGTCCCAGTTTCTTGTAGGCCAGGGGTTTGGCCTTGGCCGGCTTGGCGATGGCAAAGCGCCGCATCATGTGTGCGTAGCGCGTGGCGGCCATCAGGTCATCGTCGAGCTTCACGATCAGCCCGTCCTTGCGGTGGTACATGCGGAACTCCTCGAACCAGTCCGCAAGGTTGCTGAACACCTTGAAGCGCCCGGTGTGCATGCGGTCCAGCAGCTCCTGCACGCCGGCCTCCACGCCGTTGCCGCCGCTGCCCTCCTTGTGGCCCAGCGCGGGCGCGTGCGTGGCCTTGTCGGCCAGCATGTGCAGGCCCTGGGCCTGGTACTGGTCGCGCAGCGCCTGGCCGCTGCCCTTGTCCTTTTGCAGGCCGTCGTGCGGCCAGGCCCAGGGGATCCACTCGCCCCAGGGCTTCACGCTGGCGGCAAACAGCAGCGGCGTCTGCGCGCGCGCGCGGTGGGCGGCCACCACGTAGACGATGTCGGCATCGCGGTCCCAGGCCAGCTGCACGGCGGCGCTGGGGTGGTCCCAGCCAAAGTCGATGCCGCCGATGCGCACCCAGTGGTCGGGCACGGCAAACGGCGCCACGGCAATCGCCTCGTCGTCCAGCGCAAAGATGCGCCCGCTGCCCATGAGCGGCTGGCCCAGCGTGCGCGCCTTGCGCTCGTGCGCCGGGTAGCTGGCGATGATGGCGGCGCGCTGCGCGGGCGTGTAGTGCTCGGCGTCCTCAATGGTCATCGTCGTCACATGCGTGCCGGCCGGCCGCTCCTGCACAAAGCGCCGCACCACATTGCTCATGCCCTTGAGCGGGGTGAAGGTCATGGCCAGCAGCCCGCCCGTGGCGTTGGTGCGCGTGAGCGATTCGGTGTAGATCGCCTCGTCGGGCTCCTCGTCGAGCCACACCCAGTCGAGCGTCTCGGCCTGGAATTTTTCGCGCCCCTGGTCGTAGCTCTTGAAGCCCAGCAAACTCTCGCCCGCCTGCACATCGCCGCCGCCGCCCCAGCGCACCACCAGGGTGTCGAGGGCATCGGCCACGCCGCGCTTGGTCGCCTTGTCCACAATGGCATCCAGCGGTATCGAGCCCGTGCCCAGCGCATTGATGCGCCCGCACAGCACGCGCTGCACGCTGTCGCGCGTGACCTCGCTGGTCACGCCCGCGGCCCAGGCCGCAATCGGGTGGTCGTACACCTTGCCGCGCCACCAGGCGGGGTAGCGCCCCGTCAGGTGCATGGCGGTCTCGAAACCCGCGCTCCAGGTCTTGCCCTGCTGGTTGCCGGCCATGAGCAGGCGCTCGCGGTACTGCGCGCCCGCCGCATGGAACTCGGCCTGCTTGGCATAGGGCCGGTAGCCGCGCAGCCGGTGGGTGCGGCTGCGCTGCGCGCGCTCTTGCAGCAGCGCCAGCAGCGCCAGCTTCTGCGGCCGGGGTAACCCTTCAAGCCCCTGCGGTAGCAGATCCAGCCCCTGCGGTAGCCGCTCAAGCCCCTGCGGTGGCAGCTGCAGCCCCAGGCTCTGCGGCTGTGGCAGCAGCGGCAATGAGTTCAGCGAGCTTGGCATCGAGCTGTTCGTCCGTCAGTTCCGCCCCAAGGGCCGTGGGCGATGCCGGCGCATCGGCCGCATCGCCACGCTGGGGCGCCTGCTGGCCGAACTCGCGCGGGCTGAACTTGGCCGCCTTCCAGCGGTAGTGCTCGGCCAGCTGCTTGGCGCGCGCCAGCTCGAAGGTGTCGAGCGCCTCGCGCAGCACGCGCTCGGCCATCTCCTCGAAGGTGTGCGCCGCCGCCATGCGCGCCTCGCGCACGCGCGCCAGCCGCTCCGCATCCGCGGCCATCCAGCGGCTCAACGCCGCCACGCCCACATTCAGCGCCAGCGCCATCTGCGTCTGCGGCACGCCCGCACAGATCTGCTCGCACAGCCAGTCGATGCCGATGGCATCGAGCCGCGCCACCGGGTCGGGGCACAGCGTGGGGGCCACGGGGGCCGGCACCGGTGCGGGCACCGCTGCAGCCGCAACCACGGCTGCAGCGGCCGGTGCATCGGCAGGCAGTGTGTCGGTGGCGGTTGGTGCTGCGGGCGCTTTCTTTCTGGTAGCCATGCGGGTCCATTGAAATCTTGCGCCCATCGGGTTCACCCAGGGCATTGCCCTCGGCTGAGCGCACCGTTCGCAACTCCACCGATCACACGGCTGTGCAGCCGTGGAAAACCCAGCGCTGCGATCAGCCTGCTCTTGAATCAGGCGGTTCCCGGCGCTACCAATTCGGCTTCTTGGTGATGAAAAGAGACTGGCACCCCAGTGGCAAAAAATCCGCCCCCGGAAATGCAAAAAGCCCGCAGGAAGAACCATGCGGGCTAAGTGTTGAAAGCAATCTCTCTTGCGACTTCCTTCTTGCTCACACCTCCGGCTGCCTAGTGGCATCCGGGGCGCGCAACTCGGTGTCGCGGAGTATGACGCGATTATGCACTACTTCTGCAAGCTGCGCAAGTAAATCGACCAAAATCTTCGCAAGCCCTCGGTGCGGCTTTGCTCCCACAGGGTGGGCGTGATCTTCAGGCGCCGGCGCACCGCGTGGTGCGGCTCGCGCTTGGGGATGTAGTAGGCCTGCAGCACGCGGCGGTACTGCATGGGCACGACGACCAGGGCGTGCTGCACCTTCATCGCGTCGAAGTCGGGCATGAAGGGCATGAGCGGTTCGTCGTCGCGGTTGCGCGGCGCCTGGTAGCGGCCCTCGGCACTGGCGCAGCGGCGCTTGTGGTAGCGGTCCTGCGCCCAGCGGCCATAGCGCTCGAGCAGCTCGTCGGCCTCGCGCAGCTCGGCGGGCACGCGAAAGTGGATGGGGTCGACACGGGCGTTCATGGGCGGCTCCTGGGGGTGTGCGGGGGATGGGTCGCGATGGTGGCTTGGTGCGCTGCACAGAGCGGCCGGCACAGCCCAGCGAAGCGGTTCTGGCTAGGCGCAGCGTCGCGGGCAGTACGAGCAGTACGACAAGACGCTGCAACGACGCCAGAAGGGCTGTGGTGGTCGCGCTCAGGCATACGCGGCCTCCCAATTGCGGTAGGCGCTCTCGGGGCTCTGGCCCGCCGCGGCGCAGCGCATGCCGGCGCGCAGGTTGAAGCAGATCCAGCGGTCGCCGGCGCGGTAGATGCGGGGTTTCATCATGATGGTCATGGGTTCAGTCGTTCCTTTTGTGAAGCCAGGTGATGCGGGCGGCCACGACCTCTGCGGTGGCTGCCTGGTGTTTTGCGCAGGCGTGCTGCGGTGGGTAGGTGGTCCAGGCGGGGCCCTTGGCGCACTGGCCAAAGCCGTGCTGGGCCATGGGCAGCACACGCCCCGCGCGGTCGCGCAGCAGCCAGCGGGCGCAGGTGCTGCAGGTGGTGCTTGCGCTGGTGGTGGTGGCGTTGGTGGTGGTGCTGCGGTCGCCGCTCATGCCACGCTCCTCGGTGCCTCGATGGCCGCGAGGGCCTTGGCGGCGTGCATGGCCACCGCCCCGCCAACAACCCAGCCGGGTGCCCCACCCAGCGCCTGCGCGGGCACGTAGCTGATGGCCGTCTTGCCCGCGCCGCCGCCCCGGTAGACCAGGCGCGCCTGGCCCCGGTTGCCCACCACCGCGGGGCGCGGCAGGGGCAGGCCCATGCGCTCGTACTCGCTGTCGGGGCTGCGGTCGCCGGGCAGGCGCTTGGGGTAGTCGAACTGGCCGCGCTCCACATACGCGCGGTAGAACTGCATGAAGCGGTGCTGCAGGTGCGACAGGTCCTTGAGGTCCGTGCGGCACATCTTGGGCCAGCCGCCCAGGTCTTCCACGGCGGCGTGGATGGCGGGCTCGTCGAACACCACGTCGGTGTAGGCGCCCACGGCCGACATGGCCTCGTGCACCTTGCCCCAGGCCAGCGCGGCGCGGTCGGTGGTGGTGCCCGCGAGAATGCGCACCAGGTCGGCCACCTTGGGCGCGAACTGGCCGCGCTCGGGGTCGGTGGCGTGGCGCTGCAGGGCCTGGCTGATCTGCGCCAGCGCAAAGGGCTTGCATGCGCCCCACCACAGGTCGAGCACGAAGCCGCTCACGTCCTGGCGGTAGTAGGCCATCACGTCGGTGAGCAGGCCGCGAAAGGCGGGGAAGTCATCGGCCTGCATCAGTGCGCTCCTTCATGCTGGGCTTGTGCTGGTTGCTGCTGCTGCCGCTGCGTCTGCGCGCGGCGCAGCTCCGGCGGCACCCAGGCATCGGCCACGGCGCGGTTGCGCTGCTCCAGCGCCTCTTGCCGGTTGACGACGGGGGGCCGCGGGCTGCGCCCGCCAAGGCCAGCACTGCCGCCCCCCATGTAGTTGGCGTACCAGTCGGCCCTGAAGCCCTGCCAGCCCGCCACGCAGCAGTGCGCCAGCGCCTGCGTGAGCGAGATGCCCGCGCGCGCCGCCTCGCGCCGAAAGCCGGCCAGGGCGGTGTCGGTGAGCGGTGCGCGCTTTTCGCGGCGCAGGCGCCCAAAGTCCTGCCACACGGGCTCGGGCACCTCGGCCGGGCGCTCTGCCGTGCTGCTGGTGCTGGCGCTGGCCGAACGGCGGCCCGGCTTGGTGGCACCGGTACGGCCTGTGGTGCGCCCGGCGGTGGGGGCGCCGGCGCCAGCCGCTGCGCCCTCCCCTTCTCCGCCAGGAGAGGGGTCTGGTGCTGGTCCTGGTGTTGGTCCTGGTGCTGGTGTTGGTCCTGGTGCTGGTGTTGGTGGCATTGCCACGGCATCGCTTTTCGATGCCGCGGCATCGGTTTCGCATGCCGCGGCATCGGCGGCGCCTTCCCACGGCATGGGCGGGGGCAGGCCGTCGCCGAAGAGGTCGCCCTCGCGCAACAGCCCGTGGCCCTCGTGGTCATCGCGCCCACCCATGCCGCCCGGCTGGTGCCAGCGCTTGTTGGCGCGCTCGCGCTGCTTGTGCTGCTTCTCGCGCATGACCTCGATCTCGGCACCGGCGCGGCGGTTCACCCAGCCCTCGGGCGTCTGCACAAAGAACTCGGCCAGCACCACGTGCACGGCATCGCGCTGGGCCTCGGTAGTGGCCAGCACCAGGCGGCACACGGCGCGCTCGTCCAGCGGCAGCGGCCGCTCCGTCATGTAGCAGGTGTCCAGCAGGCGGCGGTAGGCCGCGTCCTCCTCCCAGCTCAGGTGGCGGGTGGCGCTCAGGTAGTCGCCGATGTGAAAGGGGTAGTAGTTCATGGGGCGTGTGTCCCTCCCCTTCAGGCCGCAGCGGCAGCCGTGGCGGTGGTGATGGCGGCAGCAGCCGGGGGCACCTCCACGCGCTGCTGGTACAGCGCCAGCAGCGCGCGGTAGTTGCGCGAGAGCACGTCCGCCACCTCGCCGCGCTCGATCTTGCTGACCGTGGGCTGCGGTATGCCGGTGGCATCGCCAATCTGCTTCTGGGTGAGTCCGGCCGCCTTGAGCGCCAGCACGAGGTCGCGAGGGTTCATAGAAATATTCCTTTAGGACTATTCTATGAATTCTCCAAAGAATATGCAATAGAGATTAAATAGCGGCCATGGACTCCCTCGCCGCCCGTGCCCGCCAAGCCCGCAAACTGGCCGGACTCACCCAGAAGGACGCCGAAGCGGCCTCCGGCGTGAGCCAATCCGACATCTCCAAGATCGAGCGGGGCGACACCACGCGCCCGGCCGGCCTGCTGGCCCTGGCCCGGGCCTACCGCGTCAACCCGCACTGGCTCGATACCGGCGACGGCCCCATGGCCGACGAGGCCCCGGCGCGCCCAAGCGGCGCCATCAGCTTCGGCGAGGGCAAGGTGCGCGAGGTCTACGTGGTGGGCAAGGGCAGCGGCGGCCTCATGCCCGACCGCATCTGGAGCGACTCGGACTTCCCCGTGGGCGCCACCGACGAGTGCGCCCCCATCGCCACCGACGACAAGCACGCCTTCCTCACCGAGGTGGACGGCCCCTCCATGGTGCCGCGCTACAACCCCGGCGAATTCGCCCTGGTCGAGCCCGGCACCGAGCCCGACCTGGAAGACGACGTGCTCGTGCGCCTGGCCACCGGCCACACCATGATCAAGCGCCTGCTCTCGCGCCGCGCCGGCTGGCGCTTTGGCAGCTACAACAACACCGAGGTGCTGTTCTACAAGCCCGAGGAGGTGAGCTGGGTTTATTACATTGCGCACCCGGTGCCGCGCAGGAAGATCAAGGCGAGGTATTGAGGGGGGGGTGGGCTACGCCCAAGGAATCCGACCGCTGCCGCCCCGTGGCAGCGCATGTGGCGTGCCTCTGCCAGGAGGCTCGCCCCAGGAAGGTGTGGGCACTGCGTCCAACGACCTGGCCGGGCCCATCAACGGCCGCAACCCGGTGACGTGCTCAGACGGTCTTGGCCAGGAAATCAGCCACCTTCTGCACCAGGGCGTCCTGGCACTTGCTCACGAAGGCGGACTTGTCCTCCAGATCGCCAAACGCACGGTTTGCGATTTGAATGTGCTCGAACGCCTGCCGCGCAGACCCGCGGCTGGTCTTGATGTTGACGACCAGATTGCACTGGTAGGGCCTTTCGCGAAAGACTGTCGCGAGGCCGACGAACGCGATGCTGTCGCTCGCCTTCATGTCCATGGACAGCCCGGCATCGAGGATGGCCAACTGCACGACCTCCCCGCTGCCACTCGCCTTGAGGCCCCCTTTCAGCTTGGCGGCAATGGCCTCGTGAAACGCCGGTTGCACCAACCTGTCCGCAATGGGAAACCATCCCGTGAAATAGACCGCGTCGGTATCCTTCACCTGCTTGCCAACGGCTAAGTCGTCGATCTCGATTCTGGAAGCGGGAACCGTCTGCGCCGCGGGCGCGGTTGTGGGAATGGTGGTTGGCGGTGGGGCCGCGCATCCACAAAGTGCAAGGGTTGTCAGTAGTGCAAAATTCTTCATGCTGTTCTTGGATACGCTGGGTGAACGCTGAGCTGTCAAGGCAGCGCCGCGCGAAGTCTACCGATCAAAACGATGCGAACTGACAAGCCACCACTTGGCAGTTGACGGACACGGGTCGCAGCCCCGGGGACTGCACCCGCCCCTGCGCGCCAGACCGCGCCCCGCCCCTGAACACGCAGCCTCACCACCAAGAACAAGCCCGGAGGAACCACCCCATGCATCGCCCTGCCCTCATCCTTGCCGCCGCTGCAGCGGCAGCCGTTCAAGCCCTGGCCACCCCCGCGTGGGCACAGCAGCAGCAGCCCCCCAGGGCCGAAGCGGCAGCCCGCCTGCCATGGATCACGCCAGAGGCGGTGACCGCATCCAGCCAGTGCTACGGAAAGACGATGTGGAGCAACCCCGGTCTTGCGCCCGTGCTCGCCAGGATCCGGCCCGCGGGGCGCGACCCGTCGGCCCCCATGGAGTACAGCACCGAAAAAATCAGCGCCCAGGAAAAGCCAGCCCTCCTCATCTGGCTGGCCGAGATGGACAAGTGCCAGACCGTGAGCGACCTCGCGCTGGCGAATGCGCCCACACAGGCCAAGGCCGTGATCCGCAACTGGCATGCCGCCACCGCAGAGGCCATCCGCAAGGCCTACGAAAGCCAGCAGACATCCTGGGCCGAGCTGATGGCCCCCATCAACGCCGCCACCGAGATCCGCGGCACCCAGTTCAAAGCCCTGCAGGACGCGCAGAACGCCGAAGAGAAGCGCATCAACGAAGAAGAGGCTGCAGCGGCAGGCCCCCCCTCCGCCGCATCGCAGGCCTTCAACCAATGCACCACCGCCATGTGGGCCAACCCCGCCATGGCCCCCGTGGCCGCCCGGATGGTGGTCCACACGCGCGAAGCCGCAGACCGCACACTGCAGAGCACCGAGAAGGCCAGCGACCAGGAAAAAACCGCCATCGCCTTCTGGCTGACAGAACTGCAAAAGTGCCAGAAACTGGGCGACGCCGACCTGGTGAACCGGCCAGCCCCGGCCCGGGACGCCATCCACCGCTGGCAGGCCGACACGCGGCTGGCGACCCAGCAGCTGTACGCAGGCACGCTGACCTGGGGCGCTTTCGCGCAGACCATCAACGACCGCAACCGCAGCTTCAAGGCCCAGTTCGATGCGCTGATCCGACAACAGAACGCCGAACACAAGCGCCAGACCGAAGCAGCCGCACCCAAGGCGGCGCAATAAGCAAGCCCACAGCACCCCGCACACCCCATGCACCGCAGCTCCCTTGCCCCGGCCGCCACCGCCCTGCTGCTGGCCGCCGCCACCCTCGCCCTGCCCGCACAGGCCCAGGCCCAGCCGCGCGAGCCCGTGCCCTCGGCCCCATCGCGCGCCTGTTACGCCGCCATGTGGAAGAACCCCGCCATCGCCCCCGTCATCGCCCGGCTGGCGGGCAACTCGCCCGAAGCCACGCAGGCCCTGCGCGCCAGCACCGACAAGGCCAGCGACGCAGAAAAACCCGCCATCCAGGCCTGGCAGGCCGAGACGAAAAAATGCCAGCAACTACCGATGTTCTAGGGCCTGTTCACACTATTTTGGCGGTCGCGAAGGCCCTTGCCGGCGTGCCAATCTAGGCGCGCGACGCAGCGTGTGCCCTTGCACACGCAAGGAG
>NZ_JBYSYM010000043.1:0-41944 GCF_058783375.1 Acidovorax sp. FW305-C-20-28
GGCACACCCCAGGACCGAGCATCGCAGGCTGCCCCCTCGCCCCAGGCGAGGGGGACACGGGCAGCGGGGTCGCCTTTCTTTGGGGTACGTTTCTTTGGCGACGCAAAGAAAGGTACCTCGGCCGCCGGGCCGAGACCCGGCCCCCGCACTCAAAAAAGGCATGTGGTCAAAAAGACAAAGTCCATCAAACCACGGTACGCCGCCCCTCCGCCAACTTCACCAACACCTGCAACGCCCGATTCAGCGGCGTGGGCACCCCCAAAGCCTCGCCACGCTGCACCACATACCCATTGAGATGATCAATCTCGGTAGGCTTTCCCCGCACCAGATCCTGCGCAGTGGACGAATGCTGCCCCGGCATGGTGGCCGGAATACCGCGCACGGCAGCATCGATATCGCCCGGGATTGCAACGCCATCAGCCTTGGCAACGGCCAGGCACTCTGCCACGGTATCGGCGATCACGTCCGCCACGCCTGGGGCCTGCACCAGCTGCCCGTAAGGCTGCTGCGACAAGGCCGACAGCGCGTTGTAGGCGCAGTTGAGCACCAGCTTGGCCCAGAGCGCGCCGCGCACGTTGTCCGAGATCTGCGTGGGGATGCCGGCCGCCCCGAACTGCGCGGCCACCGCCTCACTGCGCGGCGACGGCGCAATCACCAGCTCGCCCCGGCCGTGGTGCTGCACGTGCCCGGGGCCGACCATGGCGGTGGCCACATACACCACGGCGGCCGCCACGGGCGTGCGCCGGTCGAGCACGGCGCGCACGCGCTCGTCGTTGTCCACGCCGTTCTGCAGCGTGAGCACCAGGGCCCCGGGTGCCAGCCAGGGCTGGATCTCGCGCGCGGCGGCCTCCGTATCGGTGGACTTCACGCAGAACAGCACCACGTCGGCGCCCTGCACCGCACTGGCTTCGGTGCTGGCCTGCATGGGCACCTGCACGTCCAGCACGGCCGTCTGCAGGCGCAGGCCGCGCTGCTGCACCGCCTGCACATGGGCCTGGCGGCCGATCAGGCTGACCGCGTGGCCTGCCCGCGCGAGCAGCGCACCGTAGTAGCAGCCCACGGCGCCGGCCCCCATAACGGCAATGCGCAAGAGGGGAACATCATCGGCAGCAGCAAACGAGGCGGTGGTGGTCATGGAAAGGGCGTGCGAAACACGGGAAAAGGACAGGAACGGTCTTCGACTATATCGGCCCGCGAGCACCCGCGCAGGGCACCCGCCAGCCGTCGCAAATCCCCTGATGTCGACTCGGAAATTAATTGATTGCAAAGACAATCATTGTCTAGTCAATTAAATTACCACCCCATGACATCGACACCTTCCCCTTCTTCGCCCGACGTATCCTTCTACGGCAACGGCCATAGCCCTGCCGAGGAAAGCGTGGGCTATCTGATGCGCAAGGTGATGTCGTCCATCCGCACGCAGGCGGATGCGCAGCTGTCCACCCACGACCTGACCTTCGCGCAGTGGCTGCCGCTGTTCAAGATCTCCAAATGCCAGGCCATGACGGGCCAGGCCGCAGCCACGGTGGCCCTGCTGGTGCGCGAGCTGGAGACGGACGCGGCCTCCATGACGCGCACGCTGGACCGCCTGGAGGCCAAGGGACTGGTGCTGCGCGAACGCTCGACCACCGACCGGCGCGTGGTGCACGTACTGCTCACGCCCGAGGGCGAGGCTGTCGCCGCCAAGGTGCCCCCGGTGCTGGCCGAAGTGCTCAACAACCACCTGCGCGGCTTCACCCATGACGAATGGCAGCTGCTGCTGAGCATGCTGCGCCGCATGCTGGCCAACGGTGAGACCGTGCGCCAGGAACAGCAGCAGGAGCAGCCTGCCGCCTGACCCGCCCCTCCCGAATCCCGGACTTTTTCCAAGAAACAAACAACAAACACACCATGTCCCAAGCCACCACTCCCCTGTCCACCCGCGCCGCCATGGCGGCGCACTTCGCCGTGTCGGCCGTCGCGCTGGCGGCCGCGCTGTTCCTCGTCGGCTGCGCCAGCCCCGGGCCGGCGCACACGCCACTCGCGCAGACCACACCCGCCGCCGCTGGCCTGAGCCCCTCGGCCAGCGAATCGGCCGCCCCATCGCAGTGGTGGACCACGCTCGGTGATGCCCAGCTCAACGCCCTGGTCGACAAGGCCCTGCAGGGCAGCCCCAGCCTGGCCGTAAGCCGCGCCCGGCTGGAGCAGGCCGTGGCGCTGAGCCAGGTGCGTGAAGCCGCCAACGGCCCGCAGGTGAACCTGGGCGTGGACGCCACGCGCCAGCGCTACACCGCCCATGGCCTGGTGCCCGCGCCCGTGGCCGGCAACACCTACAACAGCGGCACGGTGCAGGCCACCTTCAGCTGGTCGCCCGACTTCTTCGGCCAGCATGCCGCCGAGCTACAGGCCGCCCTGGGCCAGGCCCGCGCCGCCCAGGCCGACGCCGCCGCTGCCGCCAACACCCTGGCCGCCCAGGTGGGCCGCAGCTATGTGGCGCTGGCCCGCCTGGTGGCGCAGCGCGACGTGGCCGTGCGCGCCCTGGAGCAGCGCGAAGAGCAGCGCCGCCTGACCAGCGACCGCGTGGCTGCGGGCCTCGATAGCCAGGTCGAGCTGACGCAGGCCCAAGCCGCCGTGCCCGATGCGCGCACGCAGATCGAGGCATTGGAAGAACAGATCACGCTGGCACGCCGCCAGATCGCCGTGCTCAGCGGCCAGGCCCCGGATGCCCTGCCCGCACTCACGCCCCAACTGGCCGCACTGCAACCCCTGCCCGTGCCCGACGCCCTGGGCGCCGATCTGCTGGGCCGCCGCCCCGACGTGGTCGCTGCGCGCTGGCGCGTGGAGGCCGCTACCCAGGGGGTGAAGGTGGCACGCACCGAGTTCTATCCCAACATCAACATCGGCGCCTTCATTGGCCTGAACTCGCTGGGCCTGGACAACCTGTTCAACGCCGGTTCGCGCCAGATGGGCGTGACGCCTGCGCTGCGCCTGCCGATCTTCGATGGCGGCCGGCTGCGCGCGCAGCTCGGTGGCCGCCAGGCCGAGCTCGACGCCTCCATCGCCCAGTACAACGGCCTGGTGCTTGACGCGGTGAAGGAAGCCGGCGACGCCATGGCCTCGGTGCAGTCGCTCACGCGCCAGCAGGCGCTGCAGGACGATGCCGCCGCCAGCGCAGAGAAGGCCTACCGCTTCGCGCAGGAGCGCTACCGCGCCGGCCTGGGCAACTACCTCGTCGTGCTCTCCACCGAAAGCCAGGTGCTGGCCCAGCGCCGCCTGGCCGTGGACCTGCGCGCCCGCCAGCTCGACACCCGCCTGCAGTTGATGAAGGCCCTGGGCGGCGGCTGGACCGACGACACCGCCGTGCTGCAGACCGCCGCAGCGCACTGAACCGTACACACAAAACCAAACACAACAAACCCATACCGAGGACCCTTGCCATGAGCGAATCCGCCACCCCCAACAACCCAGCATCCAACCCCGCACGCCGCCGCGGCCTGACCCTGATCGCCGCCGCCGTGGCCATCGCCGCCCTGGGCTGGGGCGGCTGGCACTGGGCCAATGGCCGCCACGTGGAAACCACCGACAACGCCTATGTGGCGGGCAACGTGGTGCAGATCACGCCGCAGATCGGCGGCACCGTGGTCTCCATCGGCGCCGACGACACCGACTACGTGAAGGCCGGCCAGCTGCTGGTCAAGCTCGACCCGGCCGACGCCCGCGTGGCGCTGGAGCAGGCCGAGGCCCAGCTGGCGCAGACCGTGCGCGAAGTGCGCACCCTGTTCGCCAACAACTCCACCCTGAAGGCCCAGGTCAGCCTGCGTAGCGCCGACCTGGCGCGCGCCCAGGCCGAAGCCGCCCGCCTGCAGGACGACGTGGCCCGCCGCGCCCCGCTGATGGCCAGCGGCGCCGTGGGCAAGGAAGAGTTCCAGCACGCCACGGCCCAGGTCACCGCCGCCAAGAGCACCGTGGCCGCCGCCCAGGCCGCCGTGGTGGCCGCCCAGGAGCAACTGGCCGCCAGCCAGACGCAGACCGAAGGCACCTCGATCGAGCAGCACCCCAACGTGCAGCGCGCCTCGGCCCGCGTGCGTGAGGCCTACCTGGCCGTGCAGCGCGCCCAGCTCGTGGCCCCGCTCGACGGCCATGTAGCCAAGCGCGGTGTGCAGGTCGGCCAGCGCGTGCAGGCCGGTGCCCCACTGATGACCCTGGTGGCCCTGAACGACCTGTGGGTGGACGCCAACTTCAAGGAAAGCCAGCTGCAGAACCTGCGCATCGGCCAGCCCGCCGAACTGGAGGCCGACGTGTACGGCACCAAGGTCATCTACCACGGCACCGTCGCCGGCCTGGGCGCAGGCACCGGTGCGGCCTTCGCGCTGCTGCCCGCGCAGAACGCCACAGGCAACTGGATCAAGGTGGTGCAGCGCGTGCCCGTGCGCATCACGCTCGACCCCAAGGAAGTGGCCCAGAACGCCCTGCGCGTGGGCCTGTCGATGGAAGTGAAGGTGGACACCGCCAACCAGAGCGGCAAGACCCTGGCCGACACGCAGCGCACCACGCCCGTGGCCTCCACTGCGGTGTTCGACGCGCAGTTCAAGGCCGCCGACGACGAGGTGGCCAACATCATCGCCGCCAACCTGGGCCGCAAGGCCGTGGCGGTGGCCTCGCCCAAGCTGCCGTCGCAGGCGCAACAGGCCGGCACGGCGGTGCAGTCGCAGAACCACGCATCGGCCCCTGTGCGTGCACCCGTGGTGCAGTAAGCGGGGGTTCGCATGAGCACCGCCAACCCCACTGCAGACCTGGGGGCCGCGCCAGCGGCGCCCCCGGCCCCTGCAGCCCCACCCGGGCCGCCTGCGGCCTACCCCCCGCTGCAGGGCACGGCCCTGCTGCTGGGCACGCTGTCGCTGTCGCTGGCCACGTTCATGAACGTGCTGGACTCGTCCATCGCCAACGTCTCCATCCCCGCCATCGCCGGTGACCTGGGCGTGAGCCCGGGCCAGGGCACCTGGGTCATCACCAGCTTTGGCGTGGCCAATGCCATCTCGGTGCCGCTCACGGGCTGGCTCACGCAGCGCTTCGGCGCGGTGCGCCTGTTCACCATGAGCGTGATGCTGTTCGTGCTGACCTCCTGGCTGTGCGGCTTCGCCTCGTCGCTGGAGATGCTGGTCTTCTTCCGCGTGCTGCAGGGCCTGGTCGCCGGGCCCATGATTCCGCTGTCGCAGACCCTGCTGCTGGCCAGCTACCCGCGTGCCCTCGCCGGCACGGCGCTGGCCCTGTGGGGCGTGACCACCCTGGTCGCACCTGTGGTCGGGCCGCTCCTGGGCGGGTGGATCACGGACAACATCTCCTGGCCGTGGATCTTCTACATCAACGTGCCGGTGGGCCTGCTCGCGGGCGTGCTCACCTGGGGCATCTACCGCAAGCGCGAGACCCCCATCCGCAAGCTGCCCATCGACACCGTGGGCCTGTCCCTGCTGGTGCTGTGGGTGGGTGCGCTGCAGCTCATGCTCGACAAGGGCAAGGAGCTCGATTGGTTCGCGTCCAACGAGATCATCGTCATGGCCGTCGTCGCGGTGGTGGCGTTCGCCGTGTTCCTGGTCTGGGAGCTGACCGACAAGCACCCGGTGGTGGACCTCAAGCTCTTCAAGGGCCGCAACTTCACCTTCGGGGCGCTGGCGCTCTCGGTGGCCTATGCGCTGTTCTTCGGTAATGTGGTGTTGCTGCCCCTGTGGCTGCAGCAGTGGATGGGCTACACCGCGACCTCGGCCGGCATGGCGCTGGCACCAGTGGGTGTCTTTGCCATCCTGCTCACGCCGCTGGTGGGCAAGAAGGTGGGCCAGTGGGACCCGCGGCGCATGGCGACGGGCGCGTTCATCGTGTTCGGTATCGTGCTGTGGATGCGTTCGCAGTTCACGGTGCAGACGGACTTCATGCACATCCTGATCCCCACGCTGCTGCAGGGTGCGGCCATGGCGTTCTTCTTCATCCCGCTGACCACGCTGACGCTGGCGGGCATTGCGCCGGAGCGCATTCCGGCCGCAGCCGGCCTGAGCAACTTCGTGCGCATCACGGCCGGGGCCATGGGCACATCCATCGCCACCACGCTGTGGGAGAGCCGCGCCGCCATGCACCATGCCCACATGACCGAGGGCCTGATCCAGGGCCAGGGCGTGTTCGGCGCCACGCTGGACAACCTGATGGCCTCGGGCATGACGCAGTTGCAGGCGCTGGCCCAGGTCAACCGGCTGATCGACCAGCAGGCCTTCACGCGGGCGGCCAACGACATCTTCCTCGGATCGGCCGGGCTTTTCCTGCTGCTGATCGGGCTGATCTGGCTGACCAAGCGGCCCGCGCAAGGCGGCGCCGCGTCGGCCGACGCCGCAGGGGCCCACTGACCCCGGGCGGTAGCACAGTGCCTACGACAAGGTGGCGCAGCCCTCGGGCCCGCCACCTTTTTTTTATGCCCCGCTCAACCCTTGCTGGCCTTGGCGCGGGTGCGTGAGGCCGGCAGCTCCGGGGTGATGGGTGTGCTGGGCGCGCGGCTGAGCACATTGTTGGCGTTGACCAGGGTCTTGAGCATGGCCATGAACATCTCGCCCTGCTCGGGCGGCAAGGGTGCCAGCATGCGTTTTTGCGCGCGGCGCATGCCGGGCTCGACCTGGCGCAGCAGGTCTTCGCCCGCAGGCGTGAGCGTGAGCAGGCGCACGCGCCGGTCACCGGGGCTGCTGTTGCGCAGCATCCAGCCGCGCGCTTCCAGCCGATCGATCACGCTGCCGATGGTCGAGGTGTCGAAACCGATGCGGCCGGCCAGCCGGCGCTGGTCCAGCCCCGGCTCGCGCTGCACGGCGGCCAGCGCGCCGAACTGCACGGGGGTGATGCCGAACTCCTGCGTCTCTTCGAGGAAGATGGCCACCGCGATCTGTTGCAGCCGGCGGATGTAGTGGCCGGGCAGTTCTTCGAGCGCAGGGGAATGGGATGGGGAAGACATGGGCAGCAGCAAGGGCGACAGAAAGGGAACAACGGCGGCAACCCGCGAGGCCGCAGTCTATCGGATACGGCCCCTCGCCCACCCCCCCGCCGCTCACTGCGCGTGCGCCGCAGGCGCCGCCTGCCGAAACGCAGGCAACTGTGCGCAGGCAGCGTCCACCGCGCTGATGAGCGGCCAGCGCGCCAGATCGACCTGGAAGCGGCGCGCGCTCTCGACCTGGGGCACCAGGTAGACATCGGCCAGCGTGGGGGCCTGGCCAAAGCTGAAGGCGCCGCGGGCGCCATCACGCGCCAGCAGCGCCTCGTAGGCGTCGAAGCCCGCCGTGATCCAGGTGGCGCACCAGGCGTTCACCGCCGCCTCGTCGCAGCCCAGCTGGTGGCGCAGGTATTCGAGGATGCGGCGGTTGTTGACCGGGTGGATGTCGCAGCCCACCAGCGCAGCCAGGGCCCGCACCTGGGCACGGGCGTCGGCACCGGCGGGCAGCAGCGGCGGCTCGGGGTAGCGCTCCTCCAGCCATTCGATGATGGCGGGCGACTGGATGAAGGTCTGCCCCCCATGCTCCAGCGCGGGCACCAGCATCTGCGGGTTGAGCGCCCGGTAGGCCTCGCCCAGGTGCTCCTCCTGGCGCAGGTCGACGGGAATGTGCTCGACCGCCAGGCCCTTGAGGTTCAGCGCGATGCGCAGCCGGTGCGAGGTGCCGCTGCGAAAGAAGTGGTGCAGCTTCATTCTGCAGGGCCCACGGTGAGCGCGATGCGGCCCACGCCCTCCACATGGCCCTCGATGCGGTCGCCCGGCAGCACGGCGCCCACGCCCTCTGGCGTGCCGGTGTAGATGAGGTCGCCGGGCTGCAGGTGGTAGAACTGCGAGAGGTCGGCAATGAGCTCGCGGATGTTCCAGATGAGCTTGTCCACGTCGGACTGCTGGCGCACCTGGCCGTTGACGCTGAGCGCGATGGCGCCGCGCTCGATCACCACGCCGGGCAGGGGCACGATCTCGGAGGCAATGGACGACTGCTCCACATCCTTGCCCAGGTCCCAGGGCCGGCCCTTGTCGCGCGCCACCAGTTGCAGGTCGCGCCGCGTCATGTCCAGGCCGCAGGCATAGCCATAGATGTGGGTGTGCGCCTGCTCGGGTGCGATGCGAAAGCCGGCGGTGCCGATGGCCAGCACCAGCTCCATCTCGTAGTGGTAGCTCTCGGTGCCCGGCGGGTAGGCCACGGTGGCGCCGGATTCGACCACCGTGGACGGTGACTTGGTGAAGTAGAACGGCCGCTCCTGCGACTTGTCCACGGGCCGGCCCATCTCGACGGCGTGGGCATGGTAGTTGCGGCCGACGAAGAACAGGCGGTTCACGGGCAGGCGCGCGGCCGAGCCGCGCACGGGCAGGGAGATGGTGGCGGGAGGGGCCCAGAGGTAGGTGGTGCTGGTCATGGGAGGATTTGAAAAAGGAAAAAAATGGGGGCGCAGGCGGTTCAGCCGCGGTTCTCGAACACGCCCAGCTTGCGGTGCAGCGGGCTCTCGTCGGCGATGAAGAGAAAGGCCGGCGCATCGGCCGAGCGGTTGGCCAGGGTGACGGCGGTGTAGCCCGGGGCGCAGCAGGTGTCGGCCTCGGCCAGCACGAAGCGCTGCGCGTCCTGCACCTGCACGTCGGCCGCGCCTTCGATCAGGTGGAACACCATGGCCGGGGAGCGCGCGGGCAGGCGCAGCACCTGGCCCGGGCGCAGCATCAGCGCGTAGAAACCCAGGATGTTCTCGGCGTCGGCGCCGGTCTCGGGGTTCACGTAGGTGATCTGCACCGACTCCAGCGCGGGCTGGTCGGTCGCCAGCGATTGCAGGGCCGCACGCGCCTGGGCCCAGGGATAGCGCAGCAGCGGGTAGGCGCGCGCTGTGCGCTCGAACACCGGCGTGGGGAGCATGCCGCCGCGCGCATAGGCGCGGTCGCCCGTGGCCCCGGTGATGGCCTGGCGCGGGCCATCCACATGGTAGGAAACCTCCAGGTAGTAGGCCAGCGGCAGGTCCAGCACATCGAGCCAGACCACGGGATCGGTGCCCTCGTGGCCATGCTCATGCCACAGGCCGGTGGGCGTGAGGATCAGGTCGCCGCGCTCCATGGGGCAGCGCTCGCCGTCCACCGTGGTGTAGGCGCCCTCGCCTTCCACCACCATGCGCACAGCATTGGGCGTGTGGCGGTGCGCGGGTGCCCACTCGCCGGGCAGCAGCAGCTGCATGCCCAGGTACATGGCGGCGCTGGCCTGCATGCTGTCCGGTCCATGGCCGGGGTTGGCCAGCACCAGCACCCGGCGTTCGGCCTTCTCGATGGGGGTGAGTTCGCCCGCCTGCATCAGCAGCGGCCGCAGCGCCGCGTAGGGCCAGTGCGTGGCCTGGGTGCGCGGCCGGGGCTTGCCGGGCGGCAGCATGGCGCGCAGGCTGGGCCACAGGGGCACAAGCTTGCGCTCGGCGAGTGCATCGCGGTAGTCCTGGGGCAGGTCTTCCAGGCGTCCAAGTTCTTGCATCGGTGTTGTCTCCTTGGGGGTCAGTGCGCCGCGAGGCAGTTGCCTACGTTCCAGCCGTAGAGCCACTCCATCGCGTCGTAGAAGCGCTCGGCACTGCGGCCGCGCCACAGGTCGTTGCGCACCAGGCGTTCCACGCCCTTGGCGTGGTAGATGCGGCCCATCTCGCGGCCCGAGAGCACGATGCGGGCGGTGCGGGCCACGCGCGAGCGCTGGTAGAGGTCGAGCGCAGCGTCCCAGTCGTTGCCGTGCACACGCAGGGCCTCGCCCAGGGTCACGGCATCCTCCAGCGCCATGCAGGCGCCCTGCGCCAGGTACTGGGTGGTGGGGTGGGCGGCATCGCCGATCAGGGTGGCGCGGCCGTAGGTCCACTGGGCGATGGGGTCGCGGTCGGCCGTGGCCCAGCGCTTCCAGCTCTTGGGCAGGTCGATCAGTTGGCGCGCGCGCGGGCAGATGTCCTGGAAGTAGCTCTGCACTTCTTCACGGCTGCCTTCGGTCACGCCCCACTCTTCCTGGCCGCGGCTGTGGAAGGTGACGACCACGTTGTACTGCTCGCCGCCGCGCAGCGGGTAGTGCACCAGGTGGCAGTGCGGGCCCACCCAGATGCTGGCGGCGTTCCAGCGCAGTTCCTCGGGGAAGTCTTCACGCTCCACCACGGCACGGTAGACCACGTGGCCCGTCACGCGGGCCGGGTCGCCCACATACTGCTGGCGCACCACGGACTTGACGCCGTCGGCCCCGATGAGCGCCACGCCGCGCCAGGCCTTGCCGTGCTGGTCGATGGCAGTGACCATGCCCGCGCCCTGCTCCACGCGCTCGATGCGGGTGTGCGTCTGCAGGCGCACGCGCCCGGTCGCCAGCGCGCCCTCGAGCAGGCAGTTGTGCGCGTCCACGCGGTGTATCACCGCATAGGGGTTGCCGAAGCGCGCACGGAAGGCCTCGCCCGTGGGGATGCGGCCCACCTGGTATTCGTCCAGCGCATCGTGCATCACCATGTAGTCGGTGAACACCGAGCGGCTGCGCGCGCGCTCGCCCACGCCCAGCGCATCGAAGGCGTGGAAGGCATTGGGCCCCAGCTGCATGCCGGCGCCGATCTCGCCGATGGCCGGCGACTGCTCCAGCACCTGTACCTCGAAGCCCTGGCGCACCAGGGCCAGCGCCGCCGCCAGGCCGCCAATGCCACCACCCGCCACCAGCACCGGAAGGCCCGCTGCCTGCTCGTTTGTCTGCTCCATCATTTCACCTCTTCAAAGCATTTAATCAGTATGCTGATGATTAGTGTAGCAAGGCATTGGCCATGCAGACAAGCCCTTGCCCCGCATTTTTCCCGCCCCTCTCATCAAGGGTTTTCACCAAGCGCGCATGGGATTCGCCGGATCTATGATTTTCATCAGCATACTGTCAATCAGTTATCCAACGATCCACCCATTTCCAGGAGACACCCGTGAACCCCATCACCCGACGCCCCTTGCTCGCCCCGCTGGCCTGTGCAGGCCTGCTGCTGTCCGCCATGGGCACCAGCCACGCCCAGGGCAGCGACTTTCCGAACAAGCCGGTCACGCTCTACACCGCCTTTGCCGTGGGCAGCGGGCCCGATGCCGTGCTGCGGCTGGTGGCGCACAAGCTGTCGACCCAGTGGAAGCAGACGGTGACGGTGGACAACCGCCCGGGCGGCGGCGGCTTCATCGCCATGGACGCGGCCAAGCGCGGGGCGGCCGACGGCTACACGCTGCTGCAGCTGGACAGCGAGCACCTGGCTGCCGTGCCCCACCTGTACAAGAAGCGCAACGTCGACACGCTCAAGACCTTCGACCCGGTGGCGCCACTGTTCCGCACGCCCTTCATGGTGGCCGTGCCGGCCCAGTCCCCCTGGAAGAACATGACCGACCTGCTGAACGACGCCAAGGCCAAATCCGGCGGGCTGAGCTATGGCTCCTGGGGCGTGGGCAGCCCGGGCCACCTGGGGGGCGAGTGGCTCGAATCCATCACCGGCGTGCGCATGACCCATGTGCCCTACAAGGAGGTGAGCCAGCTGTACACCAACGTGGCCACCGGCGAGGTGGCCTGGAGCTTTGCCAGCATTCCGTCGAGCCAGGGGGTCTACAAGGCGGGCAAGATCAAATACCTGGCCGTGGCCGCGCCCAAGCGCATTCCGCAACTGCCTGACGTGCCCACCGTGGCCGAGGCCGGCGGCCCGGCGCAGCTCGATGTGAACTCCTTCGTGGTGCTGGTCGCCCCCAAGGGCGTGCCGGCCGCTGTGCGCAACAAGGTCCATGCCGATGTGCTGGCTGCGCTGGCCGACCCCGAAGTGCGCGAGCGCTTCAACACCTTCGCCTTCGAGCCGCTGGCCTGGTCGGTGGACGAGATCGGCCGCAACGCGGCAGCCAAGTCCCGCCAGTACGAGCAGTTGATCACCAAGGCAGGCATCACGCTCGATTGACAGCGCAGAGGGGACTGCGCTTCCCACACACGGCGTCGGAAAAGCCTGACGCAAGCGCACGCCCGCCGCCTGCGATCCGGTGCCGGGAGAGATCGAACAATGCAGCCATCACACAACAAAAGGAACAACTGCCATGTCGCTCTCCCTCATTCTGCTGATCATCCTGATCCTGATCCTCATCGGGGCCTTGCCCACCTGGGGTCACAGCCGTTCGTGGGGCTACGGGCCCAGCGGTGGCGTGGGCCTGGTGGTGGTGATCCTGGTGATCCTGCTGCTGATGGGCAGGATATAAAAACCTGACACCCAGAAAAAAGCGCGGCGATGCCGCGCTTTTTCATTGCAGGGGCCGCCGACCTCCCACCAGGCCAGGCCGGCGGCGGTTCCGCAGTCCGTCAGGGCGCCGATGCCAGCAGGCAGACCTTGGTGCCGGTGGGCACCGGGTCGCTGCCGAAGAACGCTACGGAGCACTCGGCCGCACCGGCCGCCACATCCTTGTCGACCCAGGAAGAGTCCGCACCGAAGCGCACCACCCCGGCCTGCGCCAGCACGAAGCCCTGGCCTTCGCTGGCCACCGGCATCCATTGCGTGAGCGGGTTGTCGGCCGGCGCTACCCGCTGGGCCGCGCTGGCGCTGCTGAGGGAGGCCGTGCCGCTGTCATCGGTGTTGCCGCCGCCACAGGCGGCGAGACCCAGGGCCAGTGCAGCACAGGCAAGCGCACGCAGGCCGATGCGGGTCAACGAGATATGGCGCATGGTGCTTGACCGATCAAAGAAAATGGTTTTCATGGTGCCCCCTTGCCTTGGGCAGGGCTGCCGGGCTGCAGCTTGACGGCGGGATTGGCGGCCGTGGGAACGGCGGCGATCAGCGGGTTGGCCGTGACGCTGTTCCAGTTGTACGCCGTGCCGGTGGTGTGGCCGGACGTGGCATCGGCGCCAAAGCAGGCGTTGTTCGACGAGTCCACGAAGCGGTTCGCCGGAACCTCCACGTTGTAGCAAAACGAGGTGGCGCGCCAGGCCTTGTCCTGCACGGTGGGGCCCATGTAGAACAGGTTGTTGGCGATGCGGTGGTTGTAGCCGCCTTCGGTGCTGCGGTTCCTGACCCAGACGCCCAGGCTGCTGTCCAATGGCTTGGCGATGTAGCAGGTGTTCTGGCTGACCTCGACCTTGTCCAGGGCGATGGAAGCGCTGGTACCAGGGTCCAGGCCGATGCGAAAACACTGTACCTCGGCCGGCCTGGTGAACACGATGGTGTTGCGCAGCGCACGCGCATTGCGCACCTGCGACAGGTCGATACCGGTCTGGCCCGTGTCCACCAGGGTGTTGCCCTGCACCGTGCAGTCGATGCAACCTTCGATGTTGCCCTCGAAGTTGCCTTCGGACAGGCTGATGCCGTAGACCTTGGACGTCGCACCGCCGGGGAAGGTGTTGCGCAGCGTGTTGCCTTCGATCAGCAGGCCCCGGTAGAGGTCGTGCACCACCACCATCACGCCGCCACCGGCAAAGGATTTGTCCTCCACCAGGTTGTTGCGCACGGTGTTGCGCAGGCAGGCCCCGGACTCGCTGCGCGTGGGCTTGCAGCTCAGGTAGATGTGGTGGTCCTTGTCGCTGGTGCTCAGCGCATTGTCCAGGAAGGTGTTGTTCTCGATCAGCAGGTCGTCGGCGCCGATCATGACCCCCATGGCATGCATGCGGCTGATGTGGTTGCCCACCAGGCGGATGTTGCGCGAGTGCGCCGCCGCGTTCTGGTTGTTGGAGACCACCACGCCCATGCCGGCGCCCGACATGTGCGTGTTCTGCCAGGTCAGGTTGGCCACCACCCACCAGGTGGAGAACAGCGAGCTGCTGGGCTGGGTACCCACGAACTCGATGCCGTCGAACACCATGTTGCCGCAGACCGGCGTGTCGTAGCCGCAGCGGAAAATGAAGGCCGAGGCCTTGGTGTCATTGGCATCCTTCTTGGCACCGGTGTAGGTGTAGCGGGGTTTGGCCGCACCACCCCATGGCGGGGTATAGGCCACCATGGTGATGCGCCGCTCGTTGGTGGCGTTGTGGTTGTCCAGGTACACATACTGGTCGGTGGTCCAGGCTCCGCCCTTGGCCAGCGCAATGCGCGCGCCGGCCGGCAGCGTGGAGAAGTCCAGCGCCTGTACCTTGCGGCGGGGCTTGTCGGCGCTCAGGCCATCGTTGGCATCGTCCCCGGGCACGCAGCGGGCGTCGGCACCCGGCGCGCAGTCGGAGTAATGGTAGGTGACCGAAGGCGGTGGCAGGGGCGTGATGGGCGACGCGCCGCCGGTCAGGTCGGCCTCGCAGGTCTTGAACACGCCAGGCGCCGGGTCGGGCTGCAGGAAGCAGTAGTACTTGCCGGGCGTCAGGCTGCGCACCGCCCAGCGGTCGCCCACGCCGAAGCGGTAGTCACCGGCCTTGTCGACGTCGAAGAACTGGTACTGGTCCGCGACCTTCTGCCAGGGTTCGGCCTGCGCGCCAGGATGGAAGGCCAGTGCCGCCAGGGCACAGGCGGGGGCCCATTGAAGTAGTTTGAATAATCGATCCATGAGATCCTCGTTGATGAAAGGGTGCGAGGCACCGGGCCGTGTGCCGCACCGCTTTCCAAGGCGAGTCCCCCTCCCCGGTCGGTCTTGTTATAGGTGCGCAGCGGCGTGCACGGAGCGGCGAAGTTAAGTGAGCCCCCCACGCAGCCAAAGGTCCAGTGCAGGCGCTTTTCTTGGTGCCAAATGATCAAAGCGGGCTCGGCGGTGGCGCGCTGCGGGGGCCTTCAAAGCGATGGAACCCTTGCGTACCGTGCAGATAGCGGACGCGTCCATGCGTTGGCACGCACAGACGCGCCCACGCCGCTGCCGTTGCACCCTGTGACAATGTCAGCCGGGTACAACAGCAGGTGGGACAGGATTGAAGACAGGGCGCGCCCCAGCGCGTTGCCGGGTTGCGGCGGCGACGCGCTATCGCAGGCGCGCGCCAGGGGTGCGGATCAGGCGGCCTTGCGCAACTGCGCGTTGGCAAAGGCCGTGGTGAGCTGGGCGAGCTCGGCCTGGTTCACCACGCCATTGGCATTGCCATGGCGGTCCACGAGTTGCAGCAGCGACTGCGACAGCTCGCTGCCGCCCTTGGCACCCGAGGTGGCGGCAATGCCCTTGAGGAATTCGTCGCGCGAGATTGCACCATCCTGGTTGGCGTCGAAACCGGCGGCCAGTTGCTCCTTTTGCGCATCGGTGGCGCCAAAGCTGGCCAGCAGTTCCTGGAAGTCCTGTTTGGACACGGCCCGGTCCGCCTGCGATGCCGTGAGCGCCGTGCCGGTACTGGCCGCACCACCGAGCTTGCCGGAGGTCATCAGGATGCCCTTGCCGGCAAATCCCGCCATGGCCTCGGCCTCCTTGCTCAGCGTGACGACGGCCGATGGAGCGGCCTCGGCCGGCTGGCTGGCGCGCGGCGTGGCCGCAGACTTGCTGCCCGAGGCGGCGTTGTAGAGAAAGGATGCGACGGATGCAAGGCCGGAAATGAGGGGAGACATGGCCGCTCTACTCCTGTGGCACCGGCGGCCGGTGCTTCCCGATGAAGCACCAGGGCACACCATCGCCCGGTGGTTCAGCATAATCCGCGGCCTCGTCCCTCAATGGACTGAAAAGCAGGCTTGCACAGCCGCTTTTCGCGGCCATGCCAACAAGCAACCCTACTTCAGCACGTAGCTGGCCAGCACGCTCTGCACGTCGTAGATGCTGAGCTTCTTGTTGAACTGCTTCTGGAAGGGCGTGGCACTGCCCGAGATCCAGATCTTGAGCTCGGCATCGAGGTCGAAGGTGCCGCCGGTCTCGATGCTGAAGTGCGTGATGCTTTTGTACGGCAGCGAGTGGTATTCGACCTTGCTGCCCGTGATGCCCTGCTTGTCCACCAGCACCAGGCGCTTGTTGGTGAAGACGAAGTAGTCGCGGATCAGCTGGTAGGCGTGCTCCACCACCTCGCCCGGCATCAGGATGCGGCTGAATTCTTCCTGGATCTTGGATGCATCGATCTTGGATGCATTGCCCATCACTCCGTCCAAAAGTCCCATGGTGGTCTCCCCGTTGCGAGGCGATGATCGTAGTCCGGCTACCGATACCCCTGCCCGAAGGCGACGAATTCGCCCGTGAGCCGCCCTGCTGTCTGCCCCTGGTACACCAGGGCCGAGGCCTGCTCGATCCGGCCCAGGCCCTTGCGCTCGAACATGCGCACGAAGGCGCGCCATGCCTGCTCGGGGGGCGCCTCGGCCACGGCCGTGAACGTGCCGTCGATGGGCAGTTCGTAGTCCATGGTGTTGCGCTGGATCACCAGGCGGCTGCCCAGGTTCTGCGCCGAAAGCTTCAGGTGCAGCATGGACCACGCGGCCAGGATGGCCACGGCCGAGGCACTGCCGCCGAACACGGTCTCGCGGTGGTTGATGTTGGGCGCCAGCGGCGCGCTCAGCACCACACGCTGCAGGGAGGCCTCGGCTACCGACACGGCCATGGCGCGGGACAGGGGAATGTGCTGGTGCAGGTAATCCTGCAGGTCATTGGGGCTCACGCGATGGCTTTCGAAAGGGAAGGCGCAGGGGCCGGTGGCGCCTCGGGGGACGGCGGGTCGCGGTAGACGATGTGCAGCACCTGCGCCATGTCGCACGCCAAGGCCTCGCGCAAAAACGGGGGACGCAGGTCGAGCCCCGCCAGCTCGCCCTGTGCGAACCAAGCGAACTCCAGCCGGCGCCGCCCCTCACGCCCCTCGTAGGGGCCGTCGGACTGGTCCAGCAAGCCGCCCGGCACGGGGTGGACATGCAGGTACAGGCCGGTCTCGTGGTAGGCCACGCCGGCATAGACAAAGAAGTTCTCCACCACGCAGGCCAGCGCGCCGGGCAGCACGGCCACGCCCAGCTCTTCCAGCATCTCGCGCACCAGGGTCTCGCTGGCGCTTTCGCCGGGCTCGATGCCGCCGCCGGGCAGGGCCCAGAAGGCATCGCCTTCGGCGCGGTGCAGCAGCACTTGGCCGGGGCGCGTGATGATGGCGGCGGCGCGTGGGCGCACGCGGGGCTGGGCCGGCGTGGCGGGAACAGAGAGGTCGGCGGACAGGCTCATGGACCCGATGCTATCGCGCCGGGCAATGCGGGCAGCAACAGCCCCTGCTGCGCCGCCACCGTCTCGCGCAGAAAGGCCCAGGTGGCCTGCATGCGCGCCACCTGCTTGTTCTCTTCGGGCATGGACATCCAGAAGGTGCGCGTGAAGCGCGCCTTGCCGGGCAGCACGAGCGTGAGGTCCGGGTCCTGCGCGGCGACAAAGGCCGGCAGCACCGCCAGCCCGGCCCCGGCACGCACCGCCTCGTACTGCGCCAGGATGCTGGTGCTGCGCAGCGCAAAGCGCTCGGGGCGGTGCAGTTCGTCCAGGATCTGCAGCTCCTTGGTGAACAGCAGGTCGTCCACGTAGCTGATGAAGCTGTGGCCGCGCAGATCGTCGGCCGTGCGGATGGGGGCGTGGCGGGCCAGGTAGCTGCGCGTGCCGTAGAGCTGCAGCACGTAGTCGGTGAGCTTGACCACCAGCACCGCGCCGCGCGCGGGGCGCTCCAGCGAGATCACGATGTCCGCCTCGCGCCGCGACAGGTGCACCAGGCGCGGCAGGGCCAGCAGGTCCAGCACCAGGCCCGGGTGCTCCAGGGCAAAGTGCGCCAGATGGGGCGCCAGCACCAGGTTGCCGAAGCCCTCGGTGGTACCGATGCGCACCAGGCCCTGCAGGCCCTGGCGTGCGCCGGGGGCGGCGTTCTCCACGGCCAGGAAGGCGGCCTCCATGGCCTCGACCTGGGGCAGCAGTGCGCGGCCGGCCTCGGTCAGCCGGTGGCCGCCGGCTTCGCGCGCGAACAGGGCCGAGCCGACCTGCTTTTCCAGCGCCTGGATGCGGCGCGCCACCGTGGTGTGGTCCACCGTGAGGCGGCGCGCCGCACCCACCAGGGTGCCGGCGCGGGCCAGCTCCAGAAAATAGCGCAGGTTGTCCCAGTCCATGGCTTGGTGTGCACCGCGGCAGTCAGGGCACCGTCCTGGGTTTCGGGGTGCCCGCCTCGGTGGCTCCGGGCTGCGGGTCGGCGTCATAGACCAGCACCATGGCCAGCAGCACCTCGTCACGGCCACGGCCGTGGGTGACGAACAGGTAGGCGGGCCGGCCGTGGATGCTGCCGGTGTAGGTGGGGGCCACGTTGTGTGCCGTGCGAATGAAATCCCGCGGCGTCGGCACGGCGCGCCACTGGGCAGGCTGGAAGAATTTCGCCCAATCGCCTGCGCTCACCCGCGAGGTGACGAACAGGCGCGACAGGGTTCCGTCCTGCGTGGTCCAGGCGCCGATGTCTTCGTCTCGCTGCACCGATGCGGGCCGCCGGGGCGCGTAGAAGGCGTCCAGAGCGGCATCGGCTTCGGCGGTGATCCGCTTCTCCAGCTCGGGCGTGGGCTGGTGGTTGGGCTCGGCATCCCAGGGGTACAGCGGGTACAGGCCATGGCTGCGCACATGGGCCAGCATGGCGGTGTTGTACTCCTTGGCGTACTGCTGCAGCCTGCCCATGCGTTCCACAGCCACGCTGCCGACGACGGCCGGGCAGGCCAGCGGCTCCGCATGGTCCTTGCCCTTCCACCAGGCCGTCGGCTCGAACGGCATCCCGGGCACCTGGTTGGCCACGCAGGCCGGCACGCCCATGAACCGGGTGTCGCCACGCTGCGCCGCGGCCTGTGCCGCCTGGGTGGGCGAAGTGGCCAGCAGCTCCTCCAGGGTGGGCGCGGCCACCGCGGCCACCATCTGCGCCAGGCCACCTGCAGCCACCAGGGCGATCAACCAGCTTTTCATCGTCTGCTTTCTGAAATCTCGGAGAACGGCATGCCATGGACGGGCGGGTCATCGATCTGCATTTTTGCAAACCTTGTGCGCAGTATTGTCTCTTGTCTTCACAAATTTGCACAGCTACGATGCGGACGTTCTGGGCCCATTGCCCACCATTCCAGGAGACAAGCGCATGAATGCACCTACCAGCGTGGCCGCACTGGCCCCCACCGTCAAGCTGCTGATCGGCGGCCAGTTCGTCGAGTCCAAGACCACCGAGTGGCGCGATGTGGTGAACCCCGCCACACAGCAGGTGCTGGCCCGCGTGCCCTTTGCCACGGCCGAGGAGATCGATGCCGCCGTGGCCTCGGCCAAGGAAGCCTTCAAGACCTGGAAGAAGACGCCCATCGGCACGCGCGCGCGCATCTTCCTCAAGTACCAGCAGCTGATCCGCGAGAACATGGCCGAGCTGGCCGCCATCCTCACGGCCGAACAGGGCAAGACCCTGCCCGACGCCGAAGGCGACGTGTTCCGCGGCCTCGAAGTGGTGGAGCATGCCGCCAGCATCGGCAACCTGCAGCTCGGTGAGCTGGCCAACAACGTGGCCGGTGGCGTAGACACCTACACCCTGCTGCAGCCCCTGGGCGTGTGTGCGGGCATCACGCCCTTCAACTTCCCGGCCATGATCCCGCTGTGGATGTTCCCCATGGCGATTGCCACGGGCAACACCTTCGTGCTCAAGCCTTCCGAGCAGGACCCCATGGTGACCATGCGCCTGGTGGAGCTGGCCCTGGAAGCCGGCGTGCCCCCGGGCGTGCTCAACGTGGTGCACGGTGGCGAGATGGCCGTGAACGCGATCTGCGACCACAAGGACATCAAGGCGATCAGCTTCGTGGGCTCCACCAAGGTGGGCACCCATGTCTACAACCGCGCCAGCCTGGCCGGCAAGCGCGTGCAGTGCATGATGGGTGCCAAGAACCACGCCATCGTGCTGCCCGACGCCAACAAGGAGCAGACCCTGAACGCCCTGGCCGGTGCCGCCTTCGGTGCCGCGGGCCAGCGCTGCATGGCGCTGTCGGTGGTGGTGCTGGTGGGCGAGGCGCAAAAATGGATTCCCGACCTGGTGGCCAAGGCCAAGACCCTCAAGGTCAGCGGCGGCACCGAAAAGGGCACGGACGTGGGCCCGGTGGTCTCTTGCGCCGCCAAGGACCGTGTGGAAGGCCTGATAGCTCGCGGCGTGGCCGATGGCGCTACGCTGGAACTCGATGGCCGCAACCCCGTGGTGGCTGGCTATGAAAAGGGCAACTTCGTGGGCCCTACGGTGTTCAGCGGCGTCAAGCCCGGCATGAGCATCTATGAGCAGGAGATCTTCGGCCCCGTGCTGTGCCTGTCGGCCGCGGCGGACATCGATGAGGCCATCGAGTTCATCAACGACAACCCCAACGGCAACGGCACGGCCATCTTCACCCAGTCGGGTGCGGCGGCGCGCAAGTTCCAGGAAGAGATCGACGTGGGCCAGGTCGGCATCAACGTGCCGATCCCCGTGCCGGTGCCGCTGTTCTCGTTCTCGGGTTCGCGCGCCTCCAAGCTCGGTGACCTGGGCCCCTACGGCAAGCAGGTCGTGCTGTTCTACACGCAGACCAAGACGGTGACGGCACGCTGGTTCGACGACAGCACCATCGCGCACGGCGTGAACACGACGATCAGCTTGAAGTAAGCAGGCGAAAGGCCCCAGGCGGCGTGGCACAGCAGCAGGGCATGGTGAAATCAGTGCATGCACCGTGATTTCACTTCCCTGCTGCGCGCTGCCGCCTGCACCCTGCCCTTGCTCATGGCTTCCCCAACCACCTTGGCCCAGGCCGGTGCCGCATGCCGCCCGGGCGGCACGGTGGCGGAGACCAATGCCTGTGCGGTGCAGGACTTCCAGGCCGCCGATACCACCATTGCCGTGCTGTATGCCGATGTGATGCGTGCGCTGTCGGCGCACGAGCGCCCGCAGTTGCGCCAGGAGCACACGGCCTGGATGCGCGCACGCGCCACCCAGTGCAAGCAGGCCACCCGTGCCGCCGAGCAGCAGCCCGATGGGCCGCGCCTGTACCACGAGTGCCTGACCCGCGAGACGCAGGAGCGCCGCAGAGGATTGATGCGCTGGCTCTCCATGGACAGCCCGGCCAAATAGTGGATGCAAAGCCGATGAACACCACAAGAACGACGAGACACCATGGACTTTGAGCTCACCGAAGAACAACGCGCCTTTGCCCAGACGGCCCGCGACTTTGCCCAGGCCGAGTTCGCGCCGCATGCCGCGCACTGGGATGCCGAGGGCATCTTCCCCAAGGAGGCCATTGCCAAGGCCGGCGAGTTGGGTTTCTGCGGCCTGTACGCGCCCGAGGCCGCGGGCGGCCTGGCCCTGCCCCGGCTCGACGCCACGCTGGTCTTCGAGGAAATGGCGGCCGTGGACCCGTCCACCACGGCCTTCATCACCATCCACAACATGGCGACCTGGATGCTGGGCACCTGGGCCACGCCGGCCGTGCGCGACCACTGGGGCCCGCTGCTGACCACGGGCGAGAAGCTGGCCTCCTACTGCCTGACCGAGCCCGGCGCGGGTTCGGACGCCGCCTCGCTCAAGACCCGGGCTGAACTGGTGGGCACCGAGTACGTGATCAATGGCGCCAAGGCTTTCATCTCGGGCGCGGGATCCACCGACGTGCTGGTGCTCATGGCGCGCACGGGCGATGCGGCTTCGGGCGCGGGCGGCATCTCGGCCTTTGCCGTGCCGGCAGACGCGCCCGGCATCAGCTACGGCAAGAAGGAAGAAAAGATGGGCTGGAACAGCCAGCCCACGCGCACCATCAGCTTCGACAACGTGCGCATCCCGGCCGACCATTTGCTCGGCCGCGAGGGCGAGGGCTTCAAGATCGCCATGAAGGGCCTGGACGGCGGGCGCATCAACATCGCCACCTGCTCGGTGGGCGCGGCCCAGGGCGCGCTCGCGCAGGCCCAGCAGTACATGCAGGACAGAAAGCAGTTCGGCAAGCCCATCGCCAGCTTCCAGGCGCTGCAGTTCAAGCTGGCCGACATGGCCACCGAACTGGTGGCCGCGCGCCAGATGGTGCGCCTGGCGGCCAGCAAGCTCGACGCGGGCGATGCGAATGCCAGCACCTACTGCGCCATGGCCAAGCGCTTTGCCACCGATGCCGGCTTCACGGTCTGCAACGAGGCGCTGCAACTGCATGGCGGCTACGGCTATATCCGCGAGTACCCGCTGGAGCGCCTGCTGCGCGATGCGCGCGTGCACCAGATCCTGGAGGGCACGAACGAGATCATGCGCGTGATCATCGCGCGGCGCATGCTCGATGGCGACGCCCCGGACGTGATCCGCTGAACCGGCCACCCCCATGCCCGCACGCCCGCTTTCCGACGAAACCCTGCACCTGATCGATGCCGTGCGCACGGCCCTGGAGGCGCGCAGCGATGTGGAGGAACGCACGCTGTTCGGCAGCCACGCCTTCTTCGTCGATGGCAAGGTCTGCATCGCCGTGAAGAACGAGGACCTGCTGGTGCGCCTGCCGCCCGAGCGGCACCAAGAGTTCCAGGAAATGCAGAACACGCGCGAGCTCTCGCCAGGCGGCGGCATGAAGGGCTACTTCTGGATCGAGCCCAATGGCTATGCCACGCACGCACAGTGGAACTTCTGGGTGCGGGAAGCCCTGGCCTACAACCCACTGGCCAAGGCAACGCCCAAACGCAAGCCTGCTGCGGCCAAGACAACGGACAAGAAAAGCCCCGCTCCGAAGAAGAAGCCCGCAGCCAAGCGCCACAGCATCTTCGAGGCCGACGACGACTGACCCTGACAGGAACAGACCACCATGGCACTTCGCATCGTCCGCCTGGGCTCCCCGCGCGCCCCTGATGAAGGCACCCGCATCGGCACCGTGCGCCGACCGCCGCGCGGCGTGCCCAAGGCCGAGTTCGCCAGCCAGAACTGGTACGACGTGTGGTACCCCCTGCTCTCGCCCAGCGCCGAACTCATGGCCCAGGGCCAGCAGGCGCAGGGCGACAAGGAATGGCAACTGTTCACCAAACTGTTCCGCAAGGAGCTGGCCCAGCCCGAGGCCAGCCGCACGCTGGACCTCTTGGCCACCCTGTCGCACCACGGCGCCATGTCGCTCGGCTGCTACTGCGAGAACGAGGCGCGCTGCCACCGCTCCGTGCTGCGCGAGGAACTCGCCGGCCGGGGCGCAAGCATCGCCGCCGACTGAATTTTTTCCATCACCAACATCACAACGATACCCAAGGAGATAGCACCATGAAGATCGCATTCATCGGCCTCGGCAACATGGGCGGCCCCATGGCCGTGAACCTGCACAAGGCGGGCCACGAAGTGCGCGCGTTCGACCTGTCGCAGCCCGCGCGCGACAAGCTCGCGGCCGATGGCGTGGCCATCGCAGCCGACGCCCATGCCGCCGTGCAGGACGCCGAGGTCGTCATCAGCATGCTGCCCGCCAGCCAGCATGTGGACAGCCTGTTCCTGGGCGCGGGCGAGCTGCTGGCAAAACTGCCCGCCGGCACGCTGGTGATCGACTGCTCCACCATCGCCGCCGCCACCTCGCGCAAGGTGGCCGAGGCCGCCAAGGCCCGGGGTGTGGCCTTCATCGACGCGCCCGTCTCGGGCGGCACGGGCGGCGCCATTGCCGGCACGCTGACCTTCATGGTCGGTGGCGAGACGGCCGACCTGGAGCGCGCGCGCCCGGTGCTCGAGAAGATGGGCGCCAACATCTTCCACGCGGGCGACGTGGGTGCGGGCCAGACGGCCAAGATCTGCAACAACATGCTGCTGGGCATTCTGATGGCCGGCACCAGCGAGGCGATTGCCCTGGGTGTGGCCAACGGCCTGGACCCCAAGGTGCTGTCGGAGATCATGCGCCGCAGCTCAGGTGGCAACTGGGCGCTGGAGAAGTACAACCCCATGCCCGGCGTGATGGAGACCGCGCCGGCGAGCAAGGGCTACACCGGCGGCTTCGGCACCGACCTGATGCTCAAGGACCTGGGCCTGGCACAGGAGAATGCCGCTGCCGTGAAGGCCGCCACCCCGCTCGGTGGCCTGGCGCGCAACCTGTACGCGGCACACAGCCTGGCAGGCCATGGCGCGCTGGATTTCTCCAGCATCATCAAGTCGGTGCAAAAGCAGGGCTGAGGCCCATCCCTCCGGCGCGGCGGCTCAACCGCCGCGCGGGTTGAGCACCATGGAGTCGCGCTTGATCTCCACGTCGAACTGGCGCAGGAAGTTCTGGCCCAGCAGCGCATCGTCGTCGCTCTCGCCGGTGTAACCCGTGCCCACGCGCAGCCCAGCGACTTCGAGGTTGCGCACGGTGACCGATTGGGAGGGCGATACCCGCCCCTGGCGCTCGCCATTCGCGGTGCGGAAGGTGGCCGGCACGCCCTCTGCAAGGCCGGCCTTCCTGGCCACGGCATCGGTCACGGCGATCAGGCTGGCGCCGGTGTCCACCATGAAGTTCACCGGCACGCCGTTGACCGTGCCCGCCACGCGGAAGTGGCCATCGCTGTGGCGCGGGATCACCAGCGAGCCGGTGGAGGTGACCGTGGCGCCGCGCGGCGCCATGAAGGTCTTCATGCCGAAATACAGCACCCCCATGACTACCAGCCAGAAGGCGAGGATGCCCATGGTGCTGGTGCGCAGCACGCGCCGCGTCTGCGCGTCTGCCGGGGGTGGTCGGTGGTGGTCGTCGTGTTCTTCGCCCATGGGCCGGGGATGCCAATGCAAAACCCCGAATCATAGGGCAGGCGCGTCGGGCTGCAGGCTGCGCAGGAATTGCTGCCCGAACAGATCGGCGGGCACGGGCCGGCTGTAGAAAAAGCCCTGGATCTCGTCGCAGCCGAGCAAGGCCAGCAGGGCGGACTGCTCCTCGGTCTCCACCCCTTCGGCCACCACCTTGAGCCCCAGCGAGTGGCCCAGGTTGATGATGGTGGACACCAGCGCACTGCTCTTGGGCCCTGCAGCGAGGTGCAGGATGAAGGAGCGGTCGATCTTGAGCGTATCGAGCGGCAGCCGGGCCAGGTAGCTCAGCGAAGAGAAGCCCGTGCCAAAGTCGTCCATGGCCACGGTGATGCCCATCTCGCGGACCGCATGCAGGCTCTGGGTGCTGTGCTCCACGTCGTCCATCACCATGCTCTCGGTGATCTCCAGTTCGAGCCCGGCCGCGGCCTGCGGGTCGTGCGCCACGGCCGAGCGCACCTGCTCGATGAAAGCCCGGTGGCGCAGCTGCAGGAAGGAGACATTCACCGCCACCCGGATCGGCGCCAGGCCGGCGGCCCGCCAGCGCAGGTTGTCGGCCAGGGCCTGGCCCAGGGCCCAGCGGCCCACCTCGTAGATCAGGCCGGTCTCCTCGAGGATGGGAATGAACTGCCCGGGGGGCACCAGGCCGCGGCGCGGATCGTTCCAGCGGATCAGGGCCTCGGCGCCGGTCACCTGGCCGCTGGCAAGGTGCAGCTTGGGCTGGTAGTGCAGCACGAACTCGCCGCGCTCCAGCGCTTCACGCAGCTGGTTCTCCAGGCTCAGCGCCTCGGCCACGCGCAGGTTCATCTCCGAGGTGTAGAACATCAGCGCGTCGGCCGAGGCCTTGGCCTTCTTGAGGGCCGCCTCGGCATTGCGCAGCAGCCCCTCGGCATCGCCGCCATCCATGGGGAACAGGGCGACCCCGGCCTTGGCCGTGATGCGCAGCTCCTGCTGGCCCAGCTGGAAGGGCTCGTCGAAACAGGCCCGCATGAGGTGGTCCACGGCCATCGCCACGGCGCTCGCATCGCGCGCCTCGCACACGGCCACGCCAAAGCTGTTGACGCCGATGCGCGCCAGCATGTCCATCGCGGAGGCATGCAGCTGCAGGCGCTGCGCCACCAGCTTGAGCAGCTCGTCCCCGAGGGACCGCCCCAGCGTGTCGTTGACGATGCGAAACCGGTTCACGTCGATCAGCGCCACCCCCAGGAAGGGCGCGGCTTGCGGCCTGTGGCCTTCGCGCGCACGCATGTGCTGGTTCACCCGGTCCAGGAACAGCGTGCGGTTGGGCAAGGTGGTGATGTCGTCGTAGTAGGCCAGGTAGTTCAGGCGGTCGGCCTTCTCGAGGTGGTCGAGCGCGAAGCTGATGTCGCCCGCGAGCTCACCCAGCAGCTTCATCTCGGTGGCATCGAAGAAGCTGGCCTCGTCGGAGAACAGCGCCATCACGCCCACCACTTCCTGCGCCACCATCAAGGGCAGCACCGCCATCGAGGCCACCGAGCGCGCCAGCAGCTTGGCCGGCAGCAGCACCCGCGGGTCGCCTTCGACCCGGTCGCAGACCAGCGCGCGCTTTTCGCGCACGACCGTGGCCGTCAGGCTGTACATGCCCGAGGGCTCGTCGGCGTACGACAGGCGCCCGGCGATGTCATCGAAGAAGTCCGGATCCGAACCGGAGATCGCCATCGGAATCACCTGTTGCGCCACGCGGTCCACGCGCCCGATCCAGGCCATGCGGAACTGCCCATGCCGCACCGCGATGTCGCAGGACTGGGCAAACAGCTCCTGGCGGCTGCGCATGCGCACCAGCAGCGTGCTGATGCCGCTGAGCACCGCATAGACGCGGTTCAGGCGCTTGATCTTGTGCTCGGCCTCGCGCCGCTCGGTGATGTCTTCGCCCAGGCAGGCGATGCCCATGGCTTCGCCATCGACGGAGCGCAGCACGGTGTTGTTCCAGTAGACCAGCCGGCGCCCGCCCGCCCGCGTGAGGATCTCCTGCTCGAAATGCCAGATGGCCGGCCGGTCGGCCAGCATGTCTTCGAACACCCGCTGCATGCCATCCATGCCCGGCGGCAGGAACAGCTCGAACCAGTTGCGCCCGAAGATCTCGCCGCGCTCCCAGCCCGACAGGCGCAGCAGGCAGTCGTTGCAATAGGTGATGCAGCCATTGCGGTCGAGCATCAGCGACGCCATCTCGACCTTGTCGAGCAGCTCGTTGAAGCGCCGGTCGCTCTCGCGCAGCGCTTCCTCGGCACGCTTTTGCGCCGTGACATCCTGGATGGTGTTGAACCAGCGCAGCTCCTCAGTGGCAGCACCTTCTTCGTGCAGCGGCTCCATCACCTGGCGCAGGTGCAGCAGCGCCCCGTCGGCGCGCCACAGGCGGTAGGTGAAATCCATGCGCACACCTTCGCGCACCGCCTTCAAGGCCATGCCGCGCACCAGTGTGCGGTCGTCGGCATACACCATGGTGATCCATTCCCGGGCCGATGCCGGCATGGCGTCCGGCTCGCGCCGCAGCATCTGCGCCAGCGTGGCCGGCCAGCTCTCGAAGCGCCCGCCCGGGCCGCTGATGACGTGGGTGATCTTGGCCAGCAACTGGGCGCGGTGCAGCCCGGCCTCGCTGGCACGCAGCTCCTCCAGCGCGCGGCGCCGCTCGATCACCTCGATGTGCAGTTGCTCGGCATGGCGCTGCACCTCCAGGTAGAGGCTGCCGTTCTCGTAGATGCGGCCGACCTGGGCCGCAAGGATGGACAGGATGCGCTCGTCCTCGGCGCTGAAGTGCTCGGCCCCCTGCTTGTTGGCCAGGCAGATCCAGCCGTACGAGGAGGCCAGCGAGGCGACGGGTGCCTCCAGCGCGCAGTACAGCGGAGGGTAGCCGGGCGGCAGGCCGGCCAGGGTGGGATCTCCGCCCGGGTTGAGCAGGCGCTGCGAACGGCGCTCCAGCTGCAGCCGCCCGAGCAGGCCCGACGAGGCATCGGGCGCTGGCAGGGACCGCGCCAGCCCCGGATCGATGCCGCTGGTGCACACCAGCGAGGCCTCGCCCGGCTTGCGCACCGCGCAGAGCACGGCGTACTGCGCGCCAATGAGTTCGCGCGCGCCCGCACAGACCTTGTTGAGCAGCACCACCGGGTCGCGCTCGGAGGCCAGCTGCAAGTTGAGCTCGGTGAGCGCCGCCAACCGGCGGTTAGTGGCCTCCAGCTCCACCACGTTGCCACGCAGCTTGTCGGTCACCAGGCGCAGGTGCTGGGTGCGAAAAACCTGTTCCGACGCCAGGTTGCCGTCCCGCGAGGCCTGGGCCGCCTGCGCCAGCGTGCGCTCGATGGCGCGCAGGATGTCCTGCGGCTCGCAGGGCTTGGCCAGCACCTCGGACACACCGCCCGCCAGCGCCAGGCTGCGAGCCTCTTCACCCTGGTAGTGGGCACTGTAGAAGATGACGCGCGTGGCCGCCAGTGCAGGATCGGCGCGCAACTGGCGCACGAACTCGTAGCCATCCATGGTCGGCATGAGGATGTCCGAGATCACCAGCGCAGGCCGCTCGGCGCGCACCAGTTGCAATGCATCGGCCCCGTCCACCGCTTCCAGGGCCTCATGCCCTGCGTGGTGGGCGAGCGTGACGATCAGGGCCCGGTTGGGGGCCTGGTCGTCCACGATGAGGATCTTTGCCATGGCTGCCGCCCTCCCTGCATCGTCACCGCGGCGGGGAAGCCCGCAACGCCGGCGCCAGATAGGCCTCGACCTGGCGCACGAAGCGCTCCGGGTCGATGGGCTTGGAAATGTGGTCCTGGAAGCCGACCTCCAGCGCCTTCTCCCGGTCGCCGGGCATGGAAAAGGCGGTCACGGCCACCAGGGGCGCCCTGCGCCAGCCAGGGTCGGCATGCAGGCGCCGGGCCACCTCGTAGCCGTCCATGACCGGCATCTGCAGGTCCGACAGGACCAGGTCGGGCCCGTGCTCGAGCGCCGCGCGCAGCCCCTCGCGGCCATCGGGCGCGCTGTACACTTGGTAGCCATCGGCCTCCAGCAGGTAGGTCAGCAGCATGCGGCTGGCTTCGTCGTCTTCGATGACCAGAATGCGGGCAAGCGCCATGCTAGGCTCCAGGCAGATCAAGAATGAAGGTGCTGCCCTCGCCTGGCTGGCTGTGCAGGGTGATGTCGCCGCCCAGGGCCTGGGCGAGCTTGCGGCTCAGGTGCAGGCCCAGGCCCGAGCCCTCCTGGCGCCGGCCGGCCCCCTCCACGCGGGAGAAGGGCTCGAACAGCCGCGCCTGGTCGGCCAGGGGGATGCCAGGCCCCGAATCCTGCACGCGCAGGCTCAGCCGCGGATGGGCCGGGTCGGGCGCATCGAGCTGCACCAGCACACGCCCCTGGCCCGTGAACTTGATGGCATTGCCCACCAGGTTGATGGCCACCTGGGTGAGCGCACGCCGGTCGGTGCGCGCCAGCACCTGCTGCTCGGGCATGCTCACCACGAAGGCCAGGCCCTTGCGCTGCGCGTCGGGCCCCAGGGTGGCGGCCACTTCCTCCACCACCGCTCGGCAATCCACCGCCTCCAGCTGCAGCAGGTGCTTGCCGTCGCCGAGCTTGGCCACGTCCAGCAGGTCGTTGATCAGCGACAGCAGATGGCGTGCACCGGTCTGCACGATGCGCAGCTGTTTCTCCTGCTCCCCGTTCAGCGGGCCCGGCAGGCGCATGAGCAGGGTGCCCGTGAAGCCGATGATGGCGTTCAGGGGCGTGCGCAGCTCATGCGACATGCTGGCCAGAAAGCGGTCCTTGACCAGGGCCGCATTTTCCAGCTCCAGGTTCTTGTCGCGCAGCGCCTGCTCGAAGCGCTTGCGCTCGGTCACGTCGCGGATGGCGCTGGAGACGAACAGGCCCTCCTCGGTTTCCAGCGGACTCAGGCTGATCTCGACCGGAAACTCGGTGCCATCCTTGCGCAGCCCGTACAGGTCCAGGCCCGCGCCCATGGAGCGCGTGCGCGGCTCGGCAAAGAAGCCGCCGCGGTGCTGCGGATGCTGGCCGCGGTGCCGCGTGGGCACCAGCAGCTCGATCTGCTGGCCCAGCAACTCCTCGCGCGCCCAACCGAACAGCTTCACCGCCTGGGAGTTGACCAGCACGATGTGCCCGTCCCGGTCCACGATGACCATGGCATCGGGCGCCGATTCGAGCAGGTCGCGGAACTTCTGGTCGGCCTTCTTGCGGGCGGTGATGTCGCGGATGGCGCTCATCACCATGGTGCCCTCTTCCGTCTCCAGCGGGCTGAGGCTGATTTCCACCGGAAACTCGGTGCCATCGCTGCGCATGCCATAGAGTTCCAGGCCCGCCCCCATGGTGCGCGTGCGCGGCTGGACAAAGAAGCCGCTGCGGTGGCCCAGGTGGGCGTTGCGGTAGCGCTGGGGCAGGAGCACCTCGACCGCCTGCCCCAGCAACTGGCCACGGGGGTAGCCGAACACGCGCTCGGCCTGCGAGTTCACGAGCACGATGCGCCCGGTCACATTCACCATCACGATGGCGTCGGGCGTGGACTCGAGCAGATCGCGGAAACGGGCCTCGACCAGCTTGGCGTCGCGCAGCACCTTGAGCTGGGTGACATCCTTCTTGCTGCACAGGAAATAGGCCAGCGCCCCCTCTGCACCGAAGACCGCGCGGGTGGACACGTTCACATGGACCAGCGAGCCATCCTTGCGCCGGCGCACCGACTCGTGCACCGCCACCCCGGACTGCAGGGCCTGCGCGCAGATCGCCTCTTCGTCACGCACCTGGTCGGGCAACACGATCAGTTGCGCCAGGCTGCGTCCCCGGACCTCGGCTTCGGAGTAGCCAAAGGTGGCTTCGGCCGCCGGATTCCAGTGCAGCACCGTACCATCCGGCGCGATGACCAGCAGTGCGTCCGGGTTCTGTTCCCAGTGGGCCCCGGAGAAATCAGATGCCATACAGCCCCTCATCGTGGAGGAGCGTCGCCGTCGCTCACACGCCCACCCGGCCCCGCCCCCTTTTTGAAGCATCTTAGACATGCGCCAAGCAAACTCCAAGCCATATATTCCCCGACCGGCGCATGCGGTATGCCCCGGGGGTACGGCAGGTATCCCCCGCCGGTACTGCCCGAAGCGGGCGCCCCGCCTCCTGCCAGTCAGGCTACATTGGCGCCCATTCCCATCCCGCACGGAGTTCCCCATGGGCCTGTTCACCCGCCGCCTGCAGGCCGCGCCTTTCGGCGCCCTGGCCACCGAAGGCCAGTCCAAGGTCTGGGAGGGCGAGATCAGCATTCCCCACCTGGGCGAAGGCTTTGCCCTGCGCGTGCATGGCACCCGGCAGGGGCCGACGGCGGCGCAGGCCGAGGCCTTTGCGCGCCTGCAGGCCAAGGCATTGCAGGTCCGGCAGGAAGCCACCCCGGCGCTCGTGGACTTTCTCACGGAATGCGGTGTGGTGCCGCCCGGCGTGGCACTGAACGAAGCTACGCTGTGGGGCCATCTGACGCCCTGTTTCATCGAGGTGCACCCCGACACAGGCCCGGGTGCCGCGCAGAGCACGTGCTCGCTGGGCTATGCCATTCCCTGGGAAGCCAGCCAGCTCGTGCACATCAACACCACCCACGGTGCCTTCACCGACGTGCATTCGGAGTGACCATGGTCCCATTCGACCGCCTGCGCCCCCTGCTCGCCCCCTGGGGCCGCCTGCAGCCCCAGCCCGCCAGCGACTGGACCGGGCCCTTTGCCCTGCCTGCCATCGTCGAGGCGCTGTACCGCGAAGTGGGTCCCTGGGGCGAGACCTGGCATGCGTCGGTGGGTCCGGTGGGCCTGACCATCAACGCGGGCGGCAACCCGGTGGACGTGCCGCCGCTGCACAAGCTCTGGGCTCGGCAGGACGGCTACGCCTGGTCGCGCAACCCGGACAACCCGATCCCGGGCTGGCCCGCGCACTGGCTGGTGGTCGCGCAGGAGGGCGCCAACCCCTTCATCCTGGACCGCAACGACGGCAGCGTCTGGTTCGACCTGGCCGGCGGGGGTAACTACGACGACCCTAGCCGGTTTGCCGACGACCTGCCCACCGCCCTGGGCGCCATTGCCACGGTGGCCAATGCGCTGGCGGCCCTGGGCGACGACGCGCTGGACGAGACCTTTGCGCTCAAGCCCGAAAGCCGCGCGCAAGTGGCCCGCGAGCTCGCGGCCTTCGCGGGCAGCGAGGCCACCGCGCAGGGCATGCTCGAGGCTTGGCGGTGGTACCTGTGAGCACGCTGCAGGCCCTCGAAGCGGCGTCTGCGCACACCGGCATCGCCCTGCCACCGTTGTTGCGCCACCTGGTGGCCAACGACGCCACGGTGTACGGCCCCGACTGGTCCAGCACCTGGCGCGAGCGCTGCCTGGGCCGCACGCCGCCACCGCTGATCAGCTGCTACGAGGTGGAGTGGCTGGATGCCGAGGGCATACGCACCACTGCGCTGGAATGGCTGAACCCGGCCTTCCAGCAGGGCCTGCGTTTCGTGCCCTTTGCCGAAAACGGCTCTGGCGACGCCTGGTGCCTGGTCCCGCTGGCCGGCACGCCGGAGCCCGGCGTGGCCCTGGTGGCGCACGACAGCGATGAAAGCGAAGTGGCCTACCGCTCGTTAGCGGACTTTGCCTGCGCACAGTTGCTGCTGGCCCTGGCCGACCTCAGCCACTGGGTGCGCGATGAAAGGTTCAGCGCCGAAGAGGCTTGCCAGGTGGTCCGCACCGACGTGGCCCAGGTGGCAGCGGGCCTGGATGCCGTCACGGGCCGGTGGCTGTGCGCGCTCAGCCAGGCGCAGCCGCAGTGGCGCGAGGTGTGCCATGGTTCCCGCGCGCGCCCACGCACCGTGCTGTCCTTGCTGCCCGACGCGGCGCTGCAGGACGCGCTCACCCGCTTCCCCCCACCCGATGCGCCGGCCCTGGACATCACCGCGCGCTGGGAATGCGCGCCCGCCATCGAACACCGGGCGGCACTGCTGGCGGCCCAGGCGCCTGCCGACTGGCGCGCCCTCGCACGCGATCCCGGCAGCAAGCTGGCGGCATTGCGCGCCCACCAGCAGGAACACGGCAGCACGCTGCAGCAGGCCAAGGCCGCCGTGGACGATTTCATCCACCAGAACCCCGCCCCCACGCCATGAGCCACCAGGAACGCCTGAATGCACTGATCGCGCGCGTGGACCAGGTGGCCCGGCAGTCAGAGGGCGAGTACAGCGTGCAATGGGCCGGCGCCAGCTCGCAGGCAGCCATCGCCGAACTGGAGCAGGCGCTGGGCGTGCGCATCAGCGGCTCATTTCGCGACTTCATTGTGAAGACGGGCGGCGGCGGGCTGGACAGCCTGAGCATCTCCACCATCCCGGTGCATGGGCCGCTGGGCGGCCTGGGCACGGTCCATGGCGACACCCTGCACTACCGCACGGGCTGGCCCTCACCCCTGCCCGCGCACCTGCTCGTGATCCAGCGCAGCCAGGACGACAACGAACCCTTCTGCCTGGACACCTCGCGTGTGCAGGACGGAGAAAACCCGGTGGTGCTGTTCTACCACCAGGGCACGGGCCGGGCGGAGCCGATTGCGGCCAGTTTCACCGCATTCCTCGAAGACTACCTGGAACCGTACTGGGAGGACCTGCCCGAATGAGCGTCGCCGCCAAGAAGGCGCTCTGCGCCGCCCTGTTGCCCCTGTGCACCGCCGCGCCACCGGCGCTGGCCCTGTGCCTGGACGGGCGTGCGCCCGCGGTGGCGCAGGAAGCCGCTGCCGCCTCGGGCGTGGTGGTGGCCGAGGTCACCCAGGCAGAGCTGCTGCGCGAGGACCCGGCAGACCCGGACGGCATCACGGCCACGCTGTATGTGCTCAAGGTGCTGCGCACCGTGCGGGGAGCCCTGCCGCCCGGCCTGGCGCTGTACAGCGAGAACACCAGCGCGCGCTTTCCCATGGAGGTGGGTGGGCGCTACCTGCTGTTCCTCTCGCGCGACCGGAACTACCGCTACTTCGTGGACGCCTGCGGCAACTCCGGCCTGCTGTCGCAGCGGCAGCAGGCGCTCAGGGCCCTGGACGGCGCGAAAGCCGCTCCGTGACGGCGCACCTTAGCTCAGGCGGCGCGCGTTCTCGGCGTAGATGGCCAAGTAGATCGAGTCCGAGCCCACGTACGGGGCCTTGCCGCCAAAGCCCACGTTGAAGTCGCCGAACGAGAGCGAGCGGATGCCCGCCAGGCCATTGCGCAGCCGCTCACGCGTGAGGTCCTTGCCGGCGTTCTTCAGGCCTTCGATCATGATCTGGGCATTGACCCAGCCCTCCAGCGCGCTGCCGCTGTTCATGAACTCGGGCTTGCCGTTCGTGGCCTTCATGGTGCTCTGGAACTTGCGCACCACCACCGACTTCTGCGAGTTGGCATCGGGGAACACCTGCACCAGGGCCATGCCGCGCGTGGCGGCGGCCAGCTTGGGCAGCTCCGAGGAGATCACCGTGACCGACAAACCGGCCAGCGGCACTCCCGCCGCCTTGGCACGGAAGGGCATGACGAAGGCGGTGTTGGCCGTGCCCGTGGTGGCCAGCAGCACGGCGCCCGGGCGCTCGGCCGCCACCTTGTCGGCCAGCTCGGCACCGTTCTTGCCGTCCACGGCCAGCGCGAACTCACCCGCGCGTTCGACCTTGATCTCGTCGAGCGCGCGCGACATGTCCTTGAGCACTTCCTTGCCGAAGGGGTTGTCCAGGTAGACCACGGCGATGCGCTTGAGGCCCATGTCCACCACCTGCTTGACCAGGCGCTGGGTTTCCTCGCGGTAGCTCGGGCGCACGAAGAACACGTTGCGCTGCTCGGGCGAGCGCAGCGAAGGCGCGCCGGTGATGGGCCCCACGGTGGGGATGCCCTTGCCTTCGATCAGCGGCAGGATGGCGGCCGTGTTGGCCGTGCCCAGGGGCGAGATCAGCGCAAAGACGGACTGCGCTTCAAGCATCTGCGTCACGTTCTGCAGGGTGCGGCTGGCGACGTAGGCATCGTCCTTGGCATCCATGCGGATCTCGCGGCCATGCACGCCGCCGGCCTGGTTCACCTCGGCAAACGCGGCCTTCATGCCGGCCACCTGCTCGATGCCGGCCTGGCCCAGGGGGCCTGTCAGGGCGATGGAGCAGCCCAGGTTGATGTGCCTGGCGGACAGGGCCTCTTCGGCCGCGCTCGCGGTGAACGCCCAGGCGGGCAGGCTGGTGGCCGCAGCCATCTGGGTGGCGCGCAGGATGAATTGACGACGGCTCATGTGTGAAAAATGCCCGGAAATGTGCAAAGTGGCGCAGGCTACCGGCGCCACGGCTCGCAACTTGTCCGGTTTGCGACAGTCTGTCGCGCAAAGCGCACAATTTTGGGGCACGCCCCTAAATCTCAGCCCGCCAGCAAGCCAGGCAGCAGAGAGGCGGAAGTGCCGCGCAGCACGGCATCGGCAGTGCCATCCAGTTCACTCGGGTTGGGGTTGAGCACCACCACCCGGGCCCCGGCCGATCGGGCCAGGTGGGCCAGGCCTGCAGCGGGGTACACCGCACCGGCGGTGCCGACCACCAGCATCAGTTCGCAGTCCTGCGTCGCCCGCTCCGCAGCCTCGAACACGGCCAGGGGCAGCATTTCGCCAAACCAGACCACGCCGGGGCGCACCTGGTTGCCGCAGTGGCGGCAGGTGGGCGGGCTGCCCGCCACCGCCTCGTCCAATTGGCAGCAGTCGCGCGGCGCATCGAGCCAGCGGTCGGCGAACAGGTCGCCATGCAGGCACAGCACACCGGTGCTGCCCGCGCGCTGGTGCAGGCCATCCACGTTCTGCGTGATGAGCGTGAGCCGCCCTGGATGGGCCGCCTGGAACTGCGCCAACGCCCGGTGCCCGGCATTGGGCTGCACCCCGTCCATCAGCTGGCGCCGGTGCTGGTACCAGTTCCACACGCGCTCGGGATGGGCGCGAAAGCCCGCCTCGGTCGCCATGTCCTCGGCACGGAACTGAGCCCAGTAACCGGTCTGCGCATCGCGGAAAGTGGGCACGCCCGATTCGGCGCTGACGCCAGCGCCGGTGAGCACAGCGATGTGGCGCGCCTCGCGCACCCAGTTGTGAACCGTCTCCATCATGGCAGCGCCGCTCAAGTCCTTTGGCGCAGTGCCTCGTAGAGGCAGACGCCGCTGGCCACCGAAACGTTGAGGCTTTCCACCGCCCCCTTCATCGGGATGCTGACCAGCTCATCGCAGGTCTTGCGCGTGAGCTGGCGCATGCCATCGCCCTCGGCTCCCAGCACCAGGGCCACGGGGCCCTTCAGGTCCACCTGGTAGATGGTCTTGGGTGCATCGTCGCTGGTGCCGATGCACCAGATGTTGCGTTCCTTGAGCTCGCCCAGGGTGCGCGCCAGGTTGGTGACCATGAAGTAGGGCATGGTCTCGGCCGCGCCGCTGGCGACTTTGGCCACGGTGGCGTTGATGCCCACGGCATGGTCCTTGGGGGCGATGACGGCGTGCGCACCCGCGCCATCGGCCACGCGCAGGCAGGCGCCCAGGTTGTGCGGATCGGTCACGCCGTCGAGCACCAGCAGCAGGGGCTGCTCAATGCCAGCAGCCTCCAGGTTCTCCAGCAGCTCATCGAGCGAGGTCACCTGGGCCACGGGCTCCACCCGCGCCGCCACACCCTGGTGGCCATGGCTGCCGGCCAGCTTGGCGATGCGCACGCTGTCGGCCTCGATCAGGCGGGCGCCGGCCTCGCGCGCGCGGTCCAGGAACTGGCGCATGCGTGCATCGCGCCGCGTGGCTTCGTAGTAGATCTCGATGATGGACTGCGGCGCCGTCTTCAGGCGCACGCCCACGGCATGGAAGCCGAAAAGGACTTTGGGGGAGGACATGCCCCGATTATCGGCTGGACGGCCATGCTTGCCCGCCGGCGCCGCGCAAAGCGGCCCTGGGGCGTATCAATCTTCCTTGACTTGGCCCGCATCGATGGTGATGCGCCGCTCGCAGCGCGCGGCAATGCTGCGGTCGTGCGTGACGAGCACCAGGGTGGTGCCCTGCTCGCGGTTGAGTTCGAACATCAGCTGCATGATGGTCTCGCCGGTCGCAAAGTCCAGGCTGCCCGTGGGCTCGTCGGCCAGCAGTACGGCCGGGTGCACGACGAAGGCACGCGCCAGGGCCACGCGCTGCTGCTCGCCGCCCGAGAGCACCTTGGGGTAATGCCCGAGGCGCTGGCCCAGGCCCACGCGCGCCAGCATGTCGGCCGCGGCCTTGCGCGCGTCGCGCCGGTTGGCCAGCTCCAGCGGCAGCATCACATTCTCCAGCGCCGTGAGGTTGCCCATGAGCTGGAAGCTCTGGAATACGAAGCCGACCTTCTGGGCGCGCAGTGCGGCGCGTTCGTCCTCGTCGATGGCGAAGAGGTCATGGCCGTCCAGCCGCACCGTGCCGCGCGTGGGCGTGTCCAGGCCGGCGATGATGGACAAGAGCGTGCTCTTGCCCGAGCCCGAGGCCCCCACGATGGCCGCGGTTTCCCTTGGCGCCAGGCGGAAATCGATATCCCGCAGAATGTCCAGCGTACCGGTCGAATCCGTGACCGACTTGAAGACGTGCTCGACGGCAATAATGGGGGTCACGGGCGATGGGGAAGTTTCGGACATGAAAGGTTCTTCGCTTTGATTCGAGATCTGCAGTATCGGCGCCACTTTATCTTCTCGGCAGGCATCCTGGGTTTGGCAGGGATTTGCGCCCCCGCCGCCTGGGCCCAGGCACCCGCGTCCTCCGCGCCGGCCATCCTGGTGCTGGGCGACTCGCTGAGCGCCGAATACGGCCTGGCACGCGGCTCGGGCTGGGTGGCCTTGCTGGAAAAGCGCCTGCAGGAAGAAAAGATCGAGCGCCGCGTGGTCAATGCCAGCGTGAGCGGCGAAACCACCTCGGGCGGGCGCTCGCGCCTGGCCGCCCTGCTCACCCAGCACAAGCCGGCCGTGGTGGTGATCGAGCTCGGCGGCAACGATGCGCTGCGCGGCCTGCCACTGAAAAATACCGAAGAGAACCTCACGGCCATGACCGACGCAGCGCAAAAGGCCGGGGCCAAGGTCCTGCTGGTGGGCATGCAGGTGCCCCCGAACTACGGCACCGACTACGCGAACCGCTTTGCCGGCCTGTTCACCACCGTGGCCCAGGCGAAAAAGGCAGCCGTGGTGCCGTTCTTCCTCAAGGGCGTGGCCGATGGCCCGGACCCGACGCGCCTGTTCCAGGCCGATCGCATCCATCCGCGCGCAGAGGCGCACCCGCAAATGCTGGCCAATGTCTGGCCCGAGCTGAAGAAGCTGCTGCGCTGACTGGCGCCTGCTCAGCCGCCGGCCGTGCCCGGGGGCTGGCTGGCTTGCTGCGCATTGTCGTCGCCGGCATCCGGCTGGTCGTCGTGCGAACCATCCGCCTTGCGCTGGGACTTGGCCCGCAGCTTGTCTTCTTTCTTCTGCTTTTTGGCGAGCTCGCGCTGGCGCTTTTCGTATCCGTAATTGGGTGTTGCCAAGGTGTTTGCTTCCTGAAGTGGTGGTCCACTGTAACAGCTAGCCCCCTGTTTGCCGACATACCCCCGCGCCCCTCAAGCGGTGGCAAAGGCCCGTTGCAGGGACTGCAGCAAGTCCTGGCGCAGATCTTCCACCGCCTCCAAACCGATGGAAAAACGCACCAGCGTACCGGGCTTGAGGTGCGCCGTGGGCCGGCCGCGCATGCGCGCCAGGTCGTAGGGCACGACCAGGCTCATGGGCCCACCCCAGCTGTAGCCCAGCTTGAACAGGCGCAGGCCATCGCAGAAGGCATCGACCTGCGTCTGGCTGTAGCGTGCATCGACCATCACGCTGAACAGGCCCGCTGCGCCGCCCGCGCCGCCATAGGCCGCACCGCACAGCGCCTTCCAGTGCCCATGGCCTGGCGATTCCGGCAGCGCCGGGTGCAGCACCTGGGCGATCGCCGGCTGCTGCTGCAGCCACTGCGCAAGGCGGCGCGCCGCCTCGTCGTGCGCACGGTAGCGCAGGGCGATGCTGGGCAGCGAGCGCAGCACCGCCTCGGCATCGTTGGCGCCGACGCCCAGGCCCAGTCGCATGTGGGTGAGCTTGAGCTTCATGTGCAGGGCCTCGTCGCGCGTGACGATGCTGCCCATGAGCACATCGCCACCGCCGCTGGGGTACTTGGTCAGGGCATGGGCAGAGATGTCCACGCCCAGGCTGCCATCCCCCAGCAGGTCGAAGGGCGCGAACGCCAGGCCGGCGCCCCAGGTGTTGTCGAGCGCCGTGGTCACGCCGCGCGCGCGGCAGATACGCACCTGCTCGCACAGGTCGGGGAATTCCATGGTGACGGAGCCGGCCGCCTCCAGCCACACCAGGCGCGTGGCCGGTGTGATGCGCGCGGCCAGATCGGCCGGGTCCAGCGGGTCGTAGACCGCATGGCCGATACCAAAGCGGCGCAACTCGCCGTGGATCAGGTCCTTGCTCGGGCCATAGACGTTGTCGGGGATCAGCAGCTCGTCACCGGGCTTGAGCAGGGCCAGCGCCACATTGGCAATGGCGGCCAGGCCGCTCGGAACCAGCAGGCACTGAAGGCCCCCTTCAAGCGCACACAGGCGCTCTTCGAGGATGAAGGTGGTGGGCGTGCCGTGCAGGCCGTAGGTGTAGCCGCTCTTGTCCTTCCACTCGCGGCTGCGCATGGCGGCCACATTCGGAAAGATCACGGTGGAGGCTTTGTAGACCGGAGTCTGCGGGGCCTGAAAGCCCGCGGGCGGGAGGTAATCGTGGTGGACCAGGCGGGAGGCGATATCGGAAGCAGGATCGTGCATGCGGCCAATGGTAGCGCGCCGCACCAAGGCGAACCCTTGTGCGGCGCAGCACCTTTGCGATGGCCCCGGTCACCGGAGCAGGCAAAGGCCCAGGGCGGGGCCACGGCGGCTGCGTCCCACGCATCACCTTGCTGGGCAGCCTGCGAATGCCGGTCCTCGCAATGGTGCGGCAGCACTGCTTTGCTGCCAACCGGCGGTCGCAGGCCATCCCGGTGCGGTGCGCGTGCTGCCTGTGGACCCCAGGGTCTGCAGGCGGACACAGCTCCGTACAGGCCCGGCCTTAGCTCGGGGTCACGGTCAGCTGGTTGTTGACCGAGGTCACGCCCTTGACGGCGCTGGCAATGGTTTCTGCACGCTGCTTGGCGGCGGGCGTGGTGGCCGGGCCATTGAGCGTCACGGAACCATTGACGGTGTCCACATCGATCTTGATGGCGCTCAGGTCGGGGTCCTTGGCCAGGCCGGCGGACACCTGGGCGGTGATGGTGGCGTCGTCGATCTTTTCCTTCGCGGTCTGCGAGCCTTGCTCCATCTTGTTGCCGGCGCTTTGCATGGCGGCCTCGGCCTTGATGCGGGCGTCGGTGGCGGCCTGCTCGGTGCGGTCAACGGCAGAATCCAGGCGCTGGCCCACGGTGGCGTCTTCGGTCTTGCTGCAAGCAGCCAGGCCCAGCGCCAGGGCGCTGACGGCCAGCACGCTGGCGATGCGGTGGGTGGAACGCTGTGCGGTGTTCATGGAATCACTCCTTGCGGTTGGAACATGCCTGGTACTTTAGGCAAGGAGGCCCGTGCACCAGGTCGGAGAGCTCCGAAGTGGCTGTAGGACGCAAGGCAGCACGCCAAGGCGCGCGACAATCACCCCATGCCTTCCCTGCTCGCCCTGTCCCGCTGGTTTCCCTTTCTCGCCTGGCCCCGCCCCGACCGCCACCTCCTCAAAGGCGAGTTTTCCGCGGGTATGACCGTGGGGCTGATGCTGGTGCCGCAAGGCGTGGCCTATGCAGCCCTCGCGGGCATGCCCCTGGTCACCGGCATCTATGCCTCGCTGATCCCGGCCCTGGTGGCCGTGCTGTTCAGTTCATCCACCCGGCTGGGCGTGGGGCCCACGGCCCTGACCAGCCTGCTGATCGGCGCCTCGCTCACCGGGCTGGCCGAGCCGGGCAGTGCGCAATGGGTGGCCCTGGCCGCCTGGATGGCCCTGCTCTCGGGCCTGCTGCAGCTGGTGATGGGCGTGGCCCGCTTCGGCTGGCTGCTCAACCTGGTGACGTCGCCCGTGCTCAGCGGCTTCACCCAGGCCGCCGCCCTGCTGATCCTGGCCTCGCAACTGCGCGCCTTCACCGGCCTGCGCTCGGACCTCGGCGCCCTGTGGTCCACCCCGTCGCTGGGCCATTTCGACCTGGTGGCCGCCGCGTTCGGCCTGGGCAGCCTGGCCTTGCTGGTGCTGGCCCGGCGCTGGCGCCCGAACTTTCCGGCCGCCATCGTGGTCGTGGGCGCGGCCGGCGCCCTGAGCTGGGCGCTCGGCTATGCCGACGCTGGCGGCAACGTGGTGGGCACGCTGCCCGAGGGGCTGCCCTCCCTGTACTGGCCGGGCCTGCTGTCCTGGACACAGTTTTCCGCCCTGGTGATGCCGGTGCTGGTGGTCACGCTGGTGAGCTTTCTCGAAACCGCCTCCAGCGCCAAGGTGGAGAGCCAGCGCTCGGGCGAGCGCTGGAACGAGAACCAGGACCTGATCGGCCAGGGCCTGGCCAAGATCAGCAGCGGGCTGTGCGGCAGCTTTGCCACCAGCGCCTCGTTCTCGCGCTCGGCCATCAACCTGTATGCGGGCGCACGCACCGGCTGGGCGACGGTCTTCGCCATCGCCCTGGTGCTGGTGGTGCTGCTGTGGCTGACCCCGGCGCTCTACCATGTGCCGCAGTCGGTGCTGGCCGCCGTGGTGATCACCGCGGTCACCAGCCTCATCAAGCCCGCCACCCTGCTGCGCCTGTGGCGCATCTCGCGCGTCGAGGCGATGATGGCCGGCGTGACCTTTGCGCTCACCCTGGCCACCGCGCCGCGCATGTACTGGGGCGTGCTCGTCGGGCTGCTCATGAACCTGAGCCACTTCCTCTACCAGCGCCTGCACCCGCGCATCATCGAGGTGGGCCTGCACCCCGACGGCAGCCTGCGCGACCGCCACCTGTGGCACCTGCCCCCGCTGGCGCCCCGGCTGCTGGCGCTGCGCATGGACGCGGAACTCGATTTCGGCTCGGCCAGCGCCCTGGACCGGTACGTGACCGACCACCTGGTCTCCCACCCCGAGATCACGGAGCTGTGCCTCATGGCCCTGCCCATCAACCGCATCGACATCACGGGCGTGGAAACCTTCGCCGCCCTGCGGGCCGCCATGCAGGCCCGCGGCGGCACGCTGCACGTGAGCGGCATGAAACTGCCCGTGGAGCAGGTGCTGCGCCGCGCCGGCCTGCTGGAGGATGGGCCCGGCCTGCGCATGTACCGCACCGACGCGGAGGCCCTGCTGGCCCTGCAGCAACTGCCTGAAAAAGCGCCCGGCACCGCAGCCGCCGGGGCAGGCTCCAGCCAACCTGCCTGAAACCCTTAGCAGGCTGTTGAATTTCATCCCCGTAAAACCTGGCGTTCAAGAGCATCGTTGTAGATACTGACGACTCCCTC
>NZ_JBYSYM010000044.1:0-41427 GCF_058783375.1 Acidovorax sp. FW305-C-20-28
AAGGACGGTGCGGGGGCGGCGTCGGAGAAAGGCCCGGTGGGGTCGGAGAACAATCCGCGTCCGGTTCCGCTCACAGACCTCAAGGTTCGGATATTTTCGCAATATGATCCAAATAACGATATTGCGATGCTCGTGGACGGTGAGTATGTGGGGTTTGCCAACATCGATGATACGGATGATGGCCCTAGTCTGAGTATTGCCAAAGTAGCAAAAATAGAATCAACAGGAGAATTCGTGAGGATCGATGCCCCTGGAGTGACGGAGGCAATGTTGAGAACATTGATTTCTTATTACGTTGAAACGAGGGGGGAGCCTCCAGTTGGGTTGCCGGGTAAGCTGGCTGATAGTAATCTTAGGAATTTTCAAAAAGAATTCGACAAGCATCGCGAAAGCAATCAAAATGGGACAGCAGATGATTGGGCGCAGGCCGCGATAAGGGATATATCGTTCGGTAAAGCCAGGCATAAGGTTGGGTATGGGATATTCGAGATAACGTTGAAAGATCCTGTTGGTGTAGATGGATTTAAAAATGTTCCTAGCAAGGTAAATATTATTGCAAGGATGAATGGTCGTTAAAGGAGTTTTTATGGCTGGGTTGCGTGATTCCACTTTGGAGTTGCTGAAGCACGATCTCGGGAGGGATGTTTCCCAGGAGGGTGGGAGCTGTCGTGACTATATGGATGTGTACAATTCACATTTGGAGGATGTCCGAAAACTTGCGCCATTGCATGCGGAAAAATACATAAGATATCTTCTTGGGGGAGGGGCTCGTCTTGGAAATGCAAAACTGTTTGTGTACTTTGTCGCCAAAGAGGGCATGGACATTGGCCACTGGATGAAAAATTATTACGAAAGCGAATGAAGTAAATTTCTGCAAAAGTTAAATCGTTGGCAGTGATGGGCGCGTTGGCTCTGGAGCGCCGAAACCGTTGAGAAAACCCTCCGGCGGAAGAACGGCGCCGCATGTCCGTCCGGGATCTGTCCGCCCGGTCGTTGGAATGGGTGAGTTGACGCCGACGAACTGCTCGCTGCCCTGACCGCGCCCACCTCACGCCAGCGCCCGGTGTGGGTGCACCCCACCACCAATCCACGATCCACCTTCGGCGCCACCCAGCCCCAGGCCGAGCAAACCTGGCAGCCCGAGCAAACAGAGCAGCCCCTCACCGCGCCCGACGAGGCCCCCGCCCAGCCCCTGGGCCTGCAGATGTGGCCCACCGACAGCGCCACCGAGGCAACGCCCGAGCCCCTGCTCGCCCAGCCCCTGCACACGCCCGAGCTGCCCCCGCTGGAGCAGGCCTTTGCGCAGACCGGGCAGGAGGACGGGGACGGCTACAGCTACAGCCCCGCCCCCGTGTTCGAAGCACCCACCCAGCCCTGGGAGCAGGGCGCCCAGAGCGCCCCCAGCGCCGGCGCCCGCAACAACAACGCAATCCACAGCAGCGACTACAGCTTCATCAGCGACAGCCTGCAGGCGCTGGCACAAGAACAAGCACAGGCACAGGCACAAGCACAGGCACAGGCACAAGCACAGGCACAGGCACAGGCACAGACCAGCGCACGGGCCGCAACGCCCGCCCCACGCCAGCCCGGGGCACGCTATCGCTTGAACAGCAAGCGCTGCAGCTGGTGCAGCAGCCCACTCTTGCGGGGCGCAGGCGCGCGCCACCAGTCGACATCGTGGGTCGGTGCGGACAGGCTGGGGTCGCGGCGCGGCATGGTGTAGTGGATGCGGCGATGCCACGCGAGGGCCGGGTCGCGATCGCCGCCACTGCTGCTGCCACTTCTGCTTGCGCTGCCGTCATCGCCAGCGCTGTCGTTGCCGCATGGGCCCACCAGAATGCCGCCGTCGAGGCCTTGGCGCTGTGGGGTTGAGGCTTGTTGCTGTTGCTGCTGTTGTTGTTGTTGTTCCATGGAGGTGCTCGCAAGAGACAGACAGACAGACAGACAGGCAGACAGGCTGCTGCTGCCTGCACCAAGGCCCCGGAAGTCTGGCACGCCCTCGGGGACAACCCCCGACCGTTGCACCATTCCCCCGCGGCCATGTGCATGGTAGCCCCGGCTTCGGGGATCGTGTAGCACTGTCTGGGGGGCTCTATGCCGTGACCGGCGCGCCCGGTGCGGTGACGCAAGGCGCGTTGGCCCCCGCCGCCCACGCGCCTGGCGGAGCCGGCACCACCGCATGCGTGCGCCATGGCAAGGGCGGGCAGGGCCTGCCCGGGGCTTTTATCGCCAGGCGCTAAAACGCACTAAACCAGACAGGGCAGGGCGGGGCATGCCGCTGACCGCGTGGCGGGCACCGGCCCCATCTGGCGACCTCACTTGCAAAAGCGCGCGGAGTAGGGGTTGACCTCGGCGGTGCCGGCGTAGGTGAAGGCGTACATCACCGAGTAGACCTGCGAGTTGAGGGTGAAGCCCTGGGGGTAGTAGCCCAGCGCGAGCACGCGGCGGTCGGTGAGCACGGTGCCAAAGCCCAGGTAGTCGGGTTGGTAGCGCAGCGCCGCCAGGCTCAAGATGGTGCTTTGGCCCGAGATGATGTCCACGCGGTCGGCGCCAAAGCCGAAGCGCAGGGGCTCGATGAAGCGGCCGCCGCCGTTGTAGCACAGGTAGGTGCGCGCAGCGGGCGGGAAGGCGAAGTCCGCCGGGATGACCGGGGTGGGCACGGGCACGGGTGTTGGTGCGGGTGCTGGCGTCGGGGCGGGTGTGGGTGCAGGTGTGGGTGCCGGCGCTGGTGTGGGCGCGGGTGTCGGGGCTGGCGTGGGCGCTGGTGCCGGGGCCGGTGGGGGCGGTGGCACGGGCGTGGGGGTGGGCGTGGGGGCCGGCACATCCACGGGGGCCGAGGGCGTGTTCTGGTAGATGGTCTTCTGGTAGGTCTTGCCGGTGGCGGCCGACGAGTAGCCCGCCGTGACGATGAGCCCGGGTAGGCCCGACACGTCGAGCGCGCTGGTGATGGCGAGCGTCTTGCCCGCCAGGGCCACGGGGCTGGCGAAGTAGGGCACGGGCTTGGCGAAATCGCCCGCCACCCAGCCGGCCTGGGTCAGGTTGAGCACAATGCCCGAGGTGGGCTCGGTGGCAGAAATAAAATAATTGCCCTGGCCTGCGTGCAGCGTGGAGGGCTTGAACACCGCGTCCAGCGTCAGCTTCTTGGCGTCGCCGGTGACCTTGGCCTCGATGCGGTAGTGCTCGGGGTTGTACACGTCGCCCAGCGAGGCGCCTGAGGGCAGGAGGATGGGGTTGGTGTTGGCCGAGCCGCCCAGCGTTGTGTAGATGGTGCCGTCGTCGAACACCACGGCGGTGCTGCGGTTGCCCGCCGCGATCAACGAGACGCCCTTGCCATTGGTGGGAATGTTGAGCTGGCCTTCGCCATACGCGCCCCAGGCCACCACGGTGCCGTCGCGCTTGAGCGCCACGGAGTGCAGGCCCCCGGCGGCGATGGCGACCACATCGGTCAGGCCCACGGGCACATCGCTCTGGCCGTGCTGGTTTCTGCCAAAACCGACGACCGTGCCATCCTTCTTGAGCGCCAGCGTGTGCATGTAGTTGACGGAGATGGCCGCCACGTCCTTCAGCCCGGCGGGCATATTGGTCTGCCCGTAGCCGTTGCCTCCCCAGACGCGCAGCGTGCCGTCCTTGAGCAGCGCGACGGCATGCTCCTCACCGGCGGCCACAGCCACCACGTCGCGCAGGTCCGCTGGCACCTTGGCCGGCGGCTGGTCGCCCCAGGAGACGACCTGGCCGTCATCGCGCGCTGCCAGGTGGTAGCGGTTGCCCCCCGCGATGCTGACGAACCGGCCCGGGTACTCGCGCGCCAGCACGGTCTTGGTGAAGCTGCCGATCCAGTTCTTGTGCACCTCGATGGAGCCGTCGGACTTGAGCAGCATCGCGTCCCACGCGCTGTTGTCGATTTTCTCCACGCCGCTGGTGCCCGGCTCGATCCACGGTGCGGTGCTCCAGTTCTTCTCGCCAAAACCCATCACCCGCCCATCGCGGCCCAAGGCCGTGTAGTGGGACGAGCCACCAACGATCGCCGGCTGCGCGGCCTGCGCTAGCAGAGGGAACGCGGCCAGGCAGGCCAGCACCACCAGGCCGCGCTGGAAGCTGGCGAAGGGCTGGCGGGGGTGGTTGTGTTGGTGGTGTTGGCGGAGGCGGCTGTTGCGTTGCTGTTCTTGCATGGCGTGCAGTGCCCCGTGGTGGGCACGAATGGTTCGTTCAGGTGGATTGGCCGCCGCAGGCCCTGTTGTTGTGGTGGTGCTGGTGCTGCTGGGCGCGCGGCGTCGTGCAGGGGCTGCTCCCATCGGCCTTTCCATGGCATCCCTCAATGCGCGTGGAATGGACTGGGATGGGGGTGTCTTCTGCGTGGGGGAACGTACCACATCGGGGTGACGGGGCCAAGGGGAATTGGGGTGGGGCGGGGCGGGGGCTCTGCACCCCGCCGATGCGCGCCGCAGCGGTGGCCAGCGATGGCCATCGATGGCCATCGTTGGCGGATTACCAGCTGCGGGCCCTGCCGAGCGCGCTACTGCCCATTCGGGTGGCTCGGGCCGTCACCGTTCCACGCCATACTAGACATCACACCATGGCTAGCAGAACAGGGAGGAGATGGAATGAAGGTTTGGATGATGGCGGGCATCGCCGCCGTGGCGCTGGCCGCATGTGGCGCACACCACGACGCCAAGGTCGCAGTCAAGAGGCTGCTCAATGACCCCGACAGCGCGAAGTTCAGCGAGATGCGGGACGGCAAGAACCCGGGCGACGCATGCGGGCTGGTGAATGCCAAGAACCGCATGGGCGGCTATGTGGGCAGCACCCCGTTCTTCTACCAAAAGAGCACGGACACCGTCGCCATCGTGAAGGGCCCGGAAGACTCGGATTTTCGGATGCTCTGGCTCGGCATCCAGGCCGGCAATTTTTCGGACGACCTGGACAAGGTGCTGGCGAAATGCCGCGTGGCAAGCCAGTGGGACACGGTCTGCACCAACTCCTTGCCCCAACCCGTGCACCCCTATTGCTCCGTCGTGCAGGGCAACGCGAGCGGGATCTATGAAAAGCTGAGGGACGCCTACGGCCGGTGATTGGTTGCCGCCCGGCGCCGTCCCTGGGTGCCAGAACCAGAAGGGAAAAAAATGCACCGACATCCCATCATTCTTGCCGCGGCAATGTGCCTTGCAACAGCGCCAGCCTGGGGCCAGCGACCTGCCGAGATCCGCGGGGCAGCCCATGCCACGTGTGGCGATTTCTCCAAGGCCCGGGGCACTGCGGGTGAGGGCCTGTACACCCAATGGCTGATGGGCTATCTCTCCGGCTACAACAACTTCGCCGCGCACGCGGAGGTGGACATCCCCGACAGCGCAAAAATCTTGCGCTATGGCGACAAGTTCTGCCGCGACAACCCCCACCTGCATGTCCGCGACATGGCCGTCGGCCTGATCGCAGATCTTGGCGGGTATAAGACACCCACACCGGGCAAGTGACCCCTGCCCGTTTCCATTTCTGCTTGTTGCCATTGCGGTGCCATCCCCGCGCTGAGGGGGCGCAGGCTCTGGACGTGGGGCGCCGCCGCGCGGTTGATTCCCCCAGGGCGGGGGAAATTGGTCCCCTCGACAGGAATCGAACCTGTATCTAGCGCTTAGGAGGCACTCGTTCTATCCATTGAACTACGAGGAGGACGCAGCCGGCGATTGTAGGGGCAGTGCGGGGCGGCCTTCCGGTGCGGCCGGGTTTTTGTGCCGCAGGGTGCGGTGGCGCTGCCCTTGCCATGGTGCATGCATGCCGCAATGCCACGGCATGCCCTCGCATGCGGCCATGCCTTTCTTCAGCCGCACGCCACGATCAGCTTGTGGTGAGGCGGTCCCTGGCCAGTTGTACGAAGTGTTCCACCAGCGCGCTCACCTGGCGTCGCTCCTGCACGTTGACGTCGTCGCCGGGCGCTCCGATCTTATGAAAGTTGGCGAACTTGGTGGGCCCTTCCTTCTGCCAGCCTTCCTGGCCTTCCTGGTCGACAAAGTGCCGCACCAACAGCGCCAGCGTTTCCTCCAGCGCATCCCGGTGGTGGCCTTCAAGAGCGCGCTGGGCAAAGAGCGCTGCCAGGTCTTCGACACGCCCCCAGTGCCGCATGACGTGGATCAGGTCGGCGACATCCTTGCGCTCGCGGCGGTGATCGAATGCCAGCGTCTTGAGGACCATGAACGCCACGGGATCGGCATAGCGAACCGTCTCGGTTGCGCGCCCGTCGCCGCTCGGCAAGTCCACCGTCACTTCGCGCTCGAGGTACCACTCGTGGACGAGGCCCGCGTGCAGGAACCGTATTGCGGAGATCCCCTCGCCATCCAGCGATTGGAGGGTGCCGCTCTCGTCGGGGTTTTCGGTGCCCTGGATGAATTCCACGCAGATCTCACGGCCATCCAGCAGGTAAACCCATTGCCAGCTGCTGGGGCTGCCTTTGTCGGTCACATGGGGCGTGAAGCCGAGCTTCTTGAGTTGTGCACGGAGCCGGGCGTAGGCGCCCTTTGCGGCCAGCACGGAGACGTTCAGGACCACGTCCACATCCGTGGTGCCCACGTGCGCGGGGATGTCCGGCGGTGCCTCGGGGGCCAGGTACCTCGGGGTCAGCCCACCGACCAGGCGGACCGATCCTTTGAATGTACCGAACGCCTGCAGCAGCAGAACCAGAACGGTGTCGCAGGCCCGGCTGAGGTCTGCGCTGTAGCCGTCCCTGGTGCCAAACTTTTCGCTCATGTTGTTGTGTGCTTGAGCTGCAGAACCGTGCTCCTGTACTGGTGCGCGAGTTCCTGGTTGCGGCCATACCCGTCCAGCAAATCCAGGTACTGGATGAATGGGCTGGCAAACCGGGAGTCAGGGCGGTCAGGGTGCTGGCTGCAGAACATCAGTGCTGCCCCGGTTCGCTCGATGAATTCCACGTTGGAGCCTTTGTCGGCCCGCTTGAAGCCCATCTCCTTCGCCCAGGCACCACTGCAGTCAGGCGGCACGATGACCTGGACCCTTTCCACGCTGGTGAGCGTGGGGGCGACGGCATTGGCCGCAGCCGCGCCGGTGAGCGCCCATCCTGAGTGTTCGGCGAACTTCGACAGGATGTGGTCCACCAGGTGGCCACGGGGTGAGTAGGTGAACCAGTGGGAAACCTTTTCGCGGCGTGTCGCCCAGTCGGCCGCCCAAGCGTCCAGCAGACGCCCTGGGTCGAGCAGCCGTCTGCGCTGGGCTGGTCCTGAGCCCTTGGTTTCGACCCATCCCTCGCGTTCCAGCTCCTGCATCGTCTGCGACACGGTGTATGCAGAAACCGCCGCCTCGGCGGCCAGTTCCGAGCCCGACAGGAAGGCGCTGGTTTTCGTTCGCAAGCCATGGTGGAGCAGTGTATGGATGACCTGTTCCCGCGCCCCGATGAACAGCCGTACGGGCCGCCGTTCTTCGCGTGGCTTCTCGCCGATCTCCTTGAGGATCAAGACCGAGCGGTGCTGGAACCGCATCGAGCCGGTGCTATCGAAGTAGTTGATGCCGGCTTCGGTCAACTCTTTGCGCGATGTGGGAGTGAGGTAGTTGGCCACGACGCAAAGTGGTGTCGCTTCACCCTCAAGGCCTTGGGCTTGTGCGTAGGCACGCAGGGTTTGCATCGCCAATCGCACGTCGCGGGGATAGCCAGCGCTCAGCTGTTCCACGGCCATGTCAAGAACTCCCCCCCCGGGCATTTTCAGCCGCACAAGGTAGTCCAGTGCAAAGCGCCTCTCGCCCATGGCGAACCCATGCTCCACCTTCAGGTGCTGAAGCCTGATTCCAGCGTCGATGCCAAGACTCTGGATGAACTGCTCGACCAGATCCTGGGGCTTTGCTGGCATGTTAGGTGCTGGGCTCATATTTGCTGCTGCGCAAATATAGAACAAACAGCTAACTTAGGCAAATTTTGAATATTTGCTGCACAGCAAATATGCCACCGGGCTTTTGTGCCGCGCGGGGGCAGTGGTGCTGCCCCTGCCATGCCGCCGCACTACCACCACGGCGTGCCTTCGCATGCGGCTGAAGGCCAGGCCATCAGTCGTACTTCACCGTATAGATGATATCCACCGCACTCTGCGCCCCCGTCTGCCCGCGCAGGGTCAGCCGGCGCGACAGGTCATAAAAGATGTACAGCGTGCCCAGCGTGCCCGACAGGCTGCGCTCGTACGTCACGTACAGGTCGGTCGACAGCCGCTTGCCAAAGGTCAGCGCCGCGCCGGTGGCGTCTTCCCCCGCGCCGGGGCCCTTGAAGCCGATTTCGTCCAGGCCCAGGCGGCTGGCCATGTTGGCGGTGGGGCTGCCGGCGCCGCCTTTGCGGCCGAGCAGGGCCAGGGCGGCTTGCTGCAGCACGGCGGCTTCGGCGCCGCCGGCGGCGGCGTCGCGGCCCAGCACCACCCAGCTGAGCTTTTCGGCGTCGGGCAGGTCGGGGTCGGAGTACAGGCGCACGCGCGGGGCCAGGGCCGAGCCGCTGACCTGCACGCCCGCGCGCACGCTGATGTTGGGGCGCAGCGCCAGGATGTCGAGCGAGGGGTTGTTGTACGGGCCGCTGAAGCGGATGAGCCCGGTCTCCACGTCCAGCACCTGGCCCCAGGCGCGGTAGCGGCCCTGCTCGGTGCGCACCTCGCCGATCACGCGCGGGGGCGCGCCGGGCACGGGGCTGCTGCGCACGTCGAGCTCGCCCGTCAGCCGTGTGGTGATGCCGTGGCCCTGCAGCGCGAAGTCGCGCCCCAGGTTCAGGGTGATGGCGATCTCGGGCGGCTTGGCGGTGGTGGGTGCCGTGCTGGCGCCCGCGGGCTGCTCGGCCGCCTGGTTGGCCTTGGCGATGGCCTGGGCCTTGGCCTGGGCCTCGCGGTCTTTGGCGGCCGATCGCACCACCACGTCGCTGCCCAGGCTGGGGGCGGTTTCGTCGGGCAGGATGATGGTGGCGCGGTCGGTGGTGAGATTGCCGCGCACGCTGAACTGGCCCTGCTGCAATTGCGCCTGCAGCTTGCCCGACACGTTGACCTGCCGGTCGGCCCGGCCCAGCACCTGCAGGGCCTTGGCCTCGGCCTGGAAGTTCATGGCCAGGCCCGAGGTGGTGTCGCTGTCCGCGCCCCAGCTCACGCGGCCGGTGCCGCTGAGGCTGCCGCCGTCTTGCGGGGCGCTGGTGCGGTTGCCGCTGTAGCCGGGGATGCGGGCCTTGCTGCCCGTGCCGCCGCGCAGGCGGAACTCGGTGATATCGAGCTGGTTGCCGTTGAGCGCCGCGCGCAGGCGCCCGCCCTGCAGGTCCACCCCGTCGAGGATGGAGCGCACGGCCAGCTCGTCGGCCCCCAGCGTGCCGGCCCAGCGCGGCGCGGCGCGCGTGCCCGACAGGGTGGCATTGGCATCGAGCGTGCCGCGCACGCGCCAGCCCGGCGGCGCCAGGGCCGACCACACGCCCACATCGGGCAGGCGCGCGCGCAGCGTGCCGGCCAGCGGCGCATCGGGCGCCAGCGTGGTGGCGCCCAGGGTGCTGCCCAGGGTGAGGCGGGTGCTGGCGGTGGCGTCCACCTCGCCGGCGCGGGCGCTGGCCCACACCAGCTTGGCGCGCAGGGCGTCGCCCTCGGCCTCCACGCTCAGCTCTGCCTGGCGCACGCCGGCGTTGCTGCTGCTGCCGGGCTCTTCGGTCACGGTCGCCTTGGGGCTGCCAGCGCCCGCGCCCTGGCCGCTGCTCTGCACGGTGGTGATGGGGGCCGAGTCCACGGCCAGAATGCGCAAATCGCCCGAGGCGCGGCGCACGCTGGCGCTGGCTCGCAGCGGGCCACTGGTGGTGTCCACATTCCACTGCCCGTCGAACACGATGTTGCCGGCCAGGCCCAGGCGGGCCAGCAGGGGTTGCTGGGCGGGCTTGCCGGTGGCGGCATCTGCTGCCCCACCAAACGCATCCACCCAGGCCATGGGCAGGCCCTGCAGGCTGCCCTGGGTCTGCAGGCGCAGCGGGCCGCCGCCACCGCCTGCATAGCTCACGGGCTGCCAGCGCAGGGTGACGGTGCCCGCCACCGGCCCGGTGATGCGCGCCTGGCCCGCCGATGCCTGCACCGACAGGGCGGCTGCGCTGGTCGTGGCTGGGCTGGACGCAGTCGTGGCCGGTGCCGGGGCAGAAGCGCCCATGCGCAGCTTCACGCTCACGGGCTCGGCCAGTTGCACGGCCCAGGGGCCGGGCAGCTGCGTGTCTTGCGCCTGCAGGCGCAGCTCGCTCACCTGGGCCTGCCATTCGTTGGCGCCGCCCATGCCGCCCGACAGGCGCGTGCGCAGCGTGGCGCGCTGCGTGCCGGTGCGGGCCTCGCCGTCCAGCGCCAGCGTGGCCTGGGCCAGCGAGCCCGAGAGCTCGGCATTCACGCCGCGCAGCTGCACGTTGGACATCGCGCCCGCACCGCCCTGGCCCGGGGGCAGGGCCACGTCGAGCTGCGGCGTGTTCAGGCGGGCTTGCACGGTGAACGGGTTGGCACCGCCCTGGGGCAATGCCTTGCCGGCCAGCAGCGCCTCCACCTGGCGCTGGGCGGTCTGCCAACCGCCCGTCCAGCGGGTGTTGAGCTGGGCCTGGCCCTTGGCGGTGGTGCCCTTGGCCGCATCGGCCATGCCCGGCAGGCTGGCCAGCCAGGCCTGGGTGCGCTCGGCATCGGCCAGTTGCAGCTGCAGCTCGCCCGCACCCTGGGTGGGCGCGATCTGGCCGTTGGCATTGACCGTGGCGCCGGGTACCGTGGCACGCAGCTGGCCCTGGGCCGATTGCACGCCGATGGCCACGCGCAGTTGCGTGGCCTCGACCTTGGCCTGCAGGGCGTCGAGCAGCAGGCGGTCCAGCTGCACCGTGCCGCCACCCGTCTGCGCCAGGTACTGGCCCTGGGTGGTGAAGGTGTTGATGCGCAGCAGGGGCGGCGCGCCTTTCTTTCCTGGTGCCGGTGCGGTGGGGGCTGGCGCAGCGCCGGTGGCACGGATATCGGCGGTGAAGCGCACCGCCTGGTCGGCCTGGCCCTGGGCCGTGATGCGCCCGCCCAGCGGTGCCGCCGCCAGCGCGGTGTGCAGCGCATCGGGGCGCAGGTTGCGCAGCTCGGCCTGGCCCTCGGCCGCGCCGGTGGCGGGGGTGAACTGGCCTTTGAGCGCCACGGTGCCCGCGGCCTTGCCGGTGCCGATGGTGGCCGTGGCCTCGGGCACGCTCCAGCGCGTGCCGTCAAAGCCCGCGCGGGCCTGCAGCGCGGCCAGGGGCAGGTGGCGGGTGTCCCAGGGGCCGGGCAGGTCGTTGCGCAGGTCGGCCGCGATGTTCCAGCCGGCGATGGCAGAGGGGGAGGCCGGCGCAGGCACTGTGGCTGCGGCGGGTGCATCCACCGGGTCCACCTTCACCGTGCCGTGCAGCAGGGTGCGTGGCGCCTGCGGCCACAGGGCCGCCAGGTCCAGCGCCTTGAGCGTGGCGTTGGCCTGCTTGAGCGGCTGGGGCACCCAGGGCAGCACGGTGGCCTGCACATCGGCCTGCATGGGCTCGGTGGGTGGGGTGGGGGCCGCAGGGGCGGCCTTGCGTGCGGAGGGCGATGCGGCCGATGCCGCTGGCTCTGCCGCCACGGCCACCACCACGGGCTTCAACTGCGCCGCCGCCTGCAGCTGCGCGGCGGCCGTGGCCAGGGTGCCCTGCACGGTGGCGTGTGCGGCCACGCGCAGCGGGTGGCCGCCGCCCGGGGGCGTGGTCTGTACGGTGCCGTCCAGCGTGACGTCGATGGCCATGGGGGCCTGGGCCTGCAGCTTCACCTGGGCGCTGTACTGGCCCTGGGCCAGCTCCACGTTGGCTATCTTCAACTGGTGCGCGGTGCCGTCGTAGCGGTAATCACCGGCCAGGCGCTGGGCCTGCACGGCGGGCCGGCCGGCCCGCCCTTCCTGCTGCGGCGGTTCACCCGCCAGGCTGATCTGCTGCTCGGGCGAGCCCGCCCACTCCAGGCTGTCCACCTGGAAGGGCACGCTGATCTGCACGGGCAGCAGCAGCTGTTCCAGCGGCTTCACCGGCTCGGTGCTGGCAGGCGCCGTGGCCTGGGGGGTGATGCGCACGCGCGCGGCATGCACCTCGCCCAGCTCCACCTTGCGGTTGAGCAGCGGGGCCAGCTGCCAGCCGATGCGCGCGCCGTCCACCTCCACCACCAGGGCCGGGCTGCTCCAGCGCAGCCAGCCAATGCGGCCGCCCGTGCGCAGCGAGCCGCTCACGTCGCGGCTCTCCAGCTTCTGGTCCGCCGGCAAATACTGCGCCGCGCGCGCCAGCGCCATCGCCAGCGAGGTGCTGCTGCCCGCCCACCACCACAGCGCGCCGGCCGCGGCCAGCACCAGCGCCAGCAGGCCCAGCAGCAGCCACGCCAGCAGCCGCAGCCCGCTGCGCCGGCGCGGGCGGGGCGGCGGCGGGGCCGAAGACCCGGCGCTGAAGTCGGGCGAACGGTTGGCGGTGGGGGCGGGCGGATGGCGAGAAGGCATCAATCAATCAACAAGTCAGGAAATCAGGGGCAGAAAAAAGGGCGCAGGGCGCTGGCTGGCCCCGTCAGAACGTAAAGCCCAGCCGCAGGTGCAGCCGCAGCTCCTTGGCCTTGATGCCGTAGGCCAGGTCGGCCTGCAGCGGGCCCACGGGGCTGCGCCAGCGCACGCCGGCGCCCACGCCCACGCGCGGGTCCAGGTCGCCCACCTTGTCGGCCACGGCACCGGCATCCACGAACAGGGTGCTCTCCCAGTCCGTCATGGTGCCCTTGTAGACGATGGGGCGCTGCCACTCCAGGCTGCCCACGGCCAGGTAGCGGCCACCGTAGAGCTGGCCGTTGTCGGTGCGCGCACCGATCTTGCGGTAGCCATAGCCGCGCACCGTGGTGTCGCCACCGGTCAGAAAGAGCTGCGTCACCGGCAGCTGCGCGCCCTCGCGCGCCAGCACCGCACCGCCCTCGGCCCGCACCGCTAGGCGCGCCGCGCGCGAGCTGCCGTCGTCGGCCTGCACGCGGCCCGCCGGTATGAAGGTCTGCCAGCGCAGCAGCGTGCGCACAAAGGGGTCGCGCTCGGGCGTGAGCGTGGTGCCCACGCCCAGTTCGGCCGCAATGCCGTGGCCGCGCGTGGGGGCGGTGTTGTTGTTGAAGTAGCGGCCCGTCCAGCCGTAGTTCACACTCACCGCCGTGCCCGAGGGCGGGGCGTTCAGCCCCTGGCTCTTGGCATAGTCGTACTGCAGAAAGTAATTGCGGTCGATGTTCTTGGTGCTCTTGCTGCGGCCGCCGCGCCAGCGGGCGCTGTTGGTCTCGTAGTCGCCCGTGTCCTCACGCTGCACCTGGCCGCCGGTGAACCAGCGCCAGCCGTTCTCGCCGGGCAGGTCGGTCCACTCGGTGGAGAGCAGCTTGTTTTTGCGGTCCAGCGAGAGCTTGCTCACCGCGCGCCAGCCCAGGCCCGGCATCTGGTTGTGGATGTGGTCGATGGTCAGCCGCGGCCCGCTGTCGGTCGACAGGCCGGCACCAAACACCACCTTCTGCAGCTGCGCCTCGCGCACCTGGGCCACCACGGGCACGGCCAGCGGGTCGGTGCCCTCGGTGTCCAGCGTCAAGAACACCGCGTCGTAATAGCCGCTGCTGGCCAGGCGCAGCTGCGCATCGAGCAGCTCCGCCTCGTCGTAGATGGCGCCCGTGGGCAGGCGCGCCAGGCGGCGCGCGCCATCGGGGTCGTAGCGCTGGTGGCCCTCTACCCGCAGCGCGCCAAAGCGGTACAGCGGGCCCGTGTCGTAGGCCACGCTCAGGTTCGCCTCGTTCTTGTCGGCATCCACCTCGGCGCGGCTGTTGGTGATGCTGGCCGTGGGGTAGCGGCGCACCTGCAGCTGGCGCAGGCCATCGTTCTTGGCCCCATCCCACGCCGACTGGGTGAAGGCCTTGCCCGGCGGCAGGCCCCAGCCGTTTTGCACGCGGCGCAGCTGGCGCGCGCGGCCTTCGCCGTCCTGCGTGGTGTTGTTAGCGGCCACCGCCTCGGCAAAGGTGATGTCGGCCTTGGCGATGCGTGTCTGCGGCCCCGGGTCCACCGTGACCACCACGGTGCGCGGCGCCAGTTTGGCATCGGGCGTTTCGGTCATCTCCACCGTGATGGTGGGCGAAAAATAGCCCAGCGTGCCCAGCAGCTCGCGCGCGTTCGCATCGGCCGCGCCCAAGAGGCGCTGCAGCTCGCTGGCCTGCAGGTCGGGCAACTGGCGAAAGCGCTGCAGCTCCAGGTGCTTTTCCAGTGTCTCGCGCACCGCATCGGGCGCGCGCACCTGCACGTCGAACGAGGGGCTGCCATCGCTGTCCGCCGCAATCGGGCTCGACGCCGCATCGCGCGGCGCCTCTTCGCCCCCGCGCCCGGGCAGCAGGCTGCAGCCCGGCAGCAGCAGCAACACGCCCATGGCACTGCAAAGCAGCAACGCCGACCATCGGGCCGGCGTTGCGGAAGGGGCGGCAGGGGGCAAGAGGGGGCGACTACGGGGCACGGCGGCAGGCTTGGGTTGGGGTGGCGGTCATGGTACGGCATGGCGCAGGCGGCAGCGCCGGGGGCGGCCCAGGGCCCGCCTGCGAGGCCCCACTATCGCCGCAAAAACCGCGAATCCTTGTAAGACAGATTCCCGCAGCGTATCGGGGTGTGACAGCGCGCTCTGGGTGCCGTGGGTTGGCCTTTTAGCGTTTGTCTTTGACAAACGCTGCCCTTGTGAGATCTCACTTGTCCCAATGGGCGGCGCTGCAGACACTGGCGTCTCTTTAGGAGATGCCTTATGACTCTTGCCCGACGCTCCATCCTGGCTGCGGCCGCTGCCCTGGCGCTCTACGCACCGCAGGCCGCCCTGGCGGCGGACTTTCCCAGCCGGCCCGTCAAGATCGTCGTGCCCTACCCGGCCGGGGGCTCCACCGACGTGCTGATGCGCGTGATGGCGCCCGTGCTGCAGGGCCAGTGGGGCGTGCCGGTGGTGATCGAGAACCGCCCCGGCGCGGGCAGCGTGATCGGCGCCACGGCCGTGGCCAAGGCCGCGCCGGACGGGTACACCCTGGGCATCTTCGCCAACGCCTTCTCGGTGGCGCCCAGCCTGCGCGATGTGATGCCCTACGACACGCTCAAGGATTTCACGCCGCTCACGCAGCTCACCTTCACGCCCAATGTGCTGGTCACCAGCGCGGCCGAGGGCTTCAAGAGCATGAAGGACCTGCAGGACGCGGCCAAGGCGGGCAGAAAGGACCTGTCCGCCGGCTCCATCGGCAACGGCACGGCCGCGCACCTGGCGCTCGAAAAGTTTAAGAACTTGTCGGGCATGAAGATCCTGCACGTGCCCTTCCAGGGCTCGGCCCCCGGCCTCACGGCGCTGATCGGCGGGCAGACCCAGTTGCTGATGGCGCCCCTGCCCGATGTGCTGCCCTTTGTGCGCGGCGGCAAGGTGCTGGCGCTGGGCGTGGGCAGCGCCGCGCGCGTGCCGCAGCTGCCCGAGGTGCCCACCTTCATCGCATCGGGCTATGCGGGCTTCGAATCGGGCGCCTGGTTCGGCATGCTGGCCCCGGCCGGGCTGGAGCCGCGCATCGCCGCGCGCATCAGCGCCGACTTCGTGGCCGCGCTGGCGGCCCCCGCCGTCAAGGAAAAGCTCACGCTGCTGGGCCTCACGCCCGTGGGCTCCTCACAGCAAGACTTTCAGAAGCTGCTGGCCGCCGAGGTCAAGAGCAATGGCGACATCGTGCGCAGCGCCGGCATCCGCATCGACTGAGCGTTTCTTCTTCTCTTTCTTCTTCCACCGCGTACCCATGAACGACAACCACAACGACCTGCTGCAGCCCGGCCTGGCCGGCGCCTTCGTGCGCGACGGCTTTGGCGCGCTGCCCTTCACCCCGCACATCGCCTCAAGCCAGCTCGCGGGGCTCACCCTGTCCGTCAAGGATGTGTTCACCGTGCAGGGCCTGCGCACCGGCGCCGGCAACCCGCTGTGGCGCGATGGGCAGCCCGTTGCCACCACCAGCGCCAGCGCGGTCACTGCGCTGCTGGGCGCCGGTGCCCAGTGGGTGGGCAAGACGGTGACGGACGAGCTGGCCTACAGCCTGGCGGGCAACAACATCCACTACGGCACGCCCGTGAACCCCATGGCGCCCACGCGCATACCGGGCGGCTCGTCATCGGGCGCCGCGGTGGCCGTGGCGGCGGGCCACTGCGACATCGGCCTGGCCACGGACTGCGGCGGCTCGGCCCGCCTGCCGGGCAGCTACTGCGGGGTGTGGGGCATTCGCCCCTCGCACGGGCTGGTGGGCGGGGTGTCGGGCTTTCCGCTGGCGCCGGGGTATGACACGGTGGGCTGGTTCACCCGCAGCGGCGCGGTGATGCAGCGCGTGCTCGACGTGGTGGCGCCGCACGCCCCGCAGGCGCGCGGGTGGGGCTGGTGGGCCGCGCACGACGCACTCGACGCCTGCGACCCGCGCGTGCAGGCGGCCTACCGCCAACTCGTGGCGCGGCTGCAGGAGGGCACCACCCCCGTCACCTGGCGCGCGGCCGGCAGCCTGGCGCTGCACGACTGGGCCGTGGCCAACCGCACGCTGCAGGGCGCCGATGTGTGGGCCCAGCACGGCGCCTGGGTGCAGGTGCACGGGCACTCGCTGGCGCCCGCCATCCGCGAGCGCTTTGGCCACATCGCCCAGCTGCAGCCCCACCAGGTGCTGGCCGCCGAGGCCGTGCGCGAGCACGCCCGCAGCACGCTGGCCCACCTGTTCGCCCAGCACGGCCTGCTGGTGCTGCCCACGGCGCCCGGCATCGCGCCGCTGCTCACGTCCAGCGACGAAGTCTTCACCGCCACGCGCGAGCGCTGCCACCTGCTGCTGGCGCCCGCGGCGCTGGCGCGCCTGCCCCAGGTCACGCTGCCCTGGATCACGCTCGACGGTGCGCCCGTGGGCCTGTCGGTGCTGGGCCCCCGGGGCTGCGACAAGAGCGTGGTGGCCGCCGCGCGCCAGCTCGAAGCCCTGCTGGCCACGCAGGACGCACCGGCACTGGCCGCCTGATGACGACCATGGCCCACACGAAGGAGCCCGCCCCCATGACCACGACCACCGCCGTGAAGTACACCACCGACTTTCGCCACCGCGTGGCCGAAACGCCCGACTACTGCATCACCGAGTACAAGGTCAGCCCCGGCCAGCAAAGCCCCTGGCACTCGCACACCGCCACCACCGACCTGTTCTACGTGCTGCACGGCCGGCTGGACATCTGGCTCGCCGCGCCCGACGAGGTGGTGCCCCTGCGCGCCGGCCAAAGCCTGCAGGTGGCCAGCGGCCGGGTGCACCGCTTCACCGCGGGTGAGGCGGGCGAAGGAGAAGGAGAAGGAGAAGAAGCCGGCGGCGCCCACTACCTGCTCATCCAGGGCGTGGGCAAGCCCGACTTCATCACCGTGGCGCAGGCGGCGCAGGGCGGGTAACCTCGCCCCCATGCACTACAGCCTCACCGACCTGCGCCTGTTCCTGGCCATTGCCGAAGAGGGCAACCTGTCGCGCGGGGCCGCGCGCTGCCACCTGTCGGCCCCCTCGGCCAGCCTGCGCATCAAAGACCTGGAAGAGCGCATGGGCCTCACCCTGTTCATCCGCGGCGCGCGCGGGGTCACGCTCACCACGCCCGGCACGGTCATGCTCGACCACGTGCGCCGCTGCATGGCGGGGCTGGAGCAGATGCACTCCGACCTGCTGCCCTACACCCAGGGCCTGACCACGCACCTCACGCTGTTTGCCAACAACAACGCCATCAACTCCTTCTTGCCGCAAGACCTGGCGCGCTACTTCGCCGCGCACCCCACGGTGCGCATCACGCTCGAAGAGCGCATGGGCCACGAGATCGTCGCGGCGGTCGCCATCGGCCGTGCCGACGCGGGCGTGGTGGCCATCGACATCGGCCACCCCGAGCTCGATTTCATCCCCTACCAGGAAGACCAGTTCGTGCTCATCACCCCGCTGGCGCACCGCCTGGCGGGCGCGCCCTCGGTGCGCTATGCGGACTGCCTGGGCGAGACCTGGATCTGCCTGCAAAGCGGCTCGGCCCTGCACACCTACCTCGTCAACAAGGCCAACGAACTCGGCGGCCGGCTCGACGTGAAGGTGCAGGTCGCCGGCTTCGACGCCATCGCCCAGCTCGTCGCCGCGGGCGCGGGCGTGGCCGTGGTGGCGCGCACCGTGATTCCCCAGGCGCTGCTGGGCCGCATCGCCACCGTGCCCCTGGCCGAAGCCTGGGCCCAGCGCCACCACCGCGTGTGCGTGAGAAAAGGGGCGCTGGCATCGAACACGCAGCTGGCCAACCTGGTGGCCATGCTGTGCGAGGGGGCGGGCGAGGGCGCGGACTGAGTGCCACGCACTTCGGCATGGGCATGCGCCCCCTGGCCCGGGTCTTGGCCAGGGGCACGGGCATGGCGCTGCCCGCCCTGGGTCACCTTCTTGGGTGATACAGGGTAGGAGGCGGCCGGCTAGACTTTCGAAATCGGCCGAATCCGTATAGCAGCAGTCCTTAAATTCCCATGCAAAACCAGGAAGCGGTAGAACAGATATCGACGTTGATCCGCTCAGGGGAACTGCCCTCCGCTGTTTTGCGCAACCTCATGGCGGGCCCGCAGAAGTGGAGCAAACACAGCTTGGCCAGCCCCATGGCAGAGGCGTTTCCAGAATGCGGTTATCACTGGCACCTCATCTATCCCGTTTGGCATTGGAAGGAACGAGAGCGCTCCGAAACATGGGATGCGTTGTTCGACTTCACCCTGATCCGCGCGCTGGTGGGTGCAGGCGTCCGTTTGCCTTGGACGCAAGAGCAGTGCACCGCCGAACTGGAGCGCATAGAGCCGCTGCTGCAGCACCTGAACGAGGCAAAGAAGGCCAAGGCCATGGAGGCCGTGTCCTTCGACAATCTCAGGGTGAAGGTGGAGGCCATGGCGGGAAAGCTGGCCTGCGTCCAAGTGCTGTGGGACGGAGATACGAACGGGTGGTTCCTTTGCATGTCGGCGATCGTTGAGCAGGGCGGGGAATACACCGAAAACCACCTCGGCACCTTCACGCAAGGTGGTGACATCCGGCTTTTCAATGGGACTGTCCCGCCCTGGCCCGAGGCCGTCGCAGCCTCCGAAACGGGAGCCCGGCTTGCGGCGCACTTTGGAGCCGTGTTGCACTTTCCCAGCCCCGATCAGCCGAACGACGGCTGTGCAGCGTGGGCGCCCTGACCCAAGTCCCTCCCGGTGGGCATCCTCTCGGCTTGGCTCAGTCGCCTGCTTGGGCGATAAAGGGCACGAGCGTGGGCGGCTAGACTTTCGCTGTCGGCCAATAGCGCACGTCTGCAGGGGTACAAGCTCGACAGCAAGGTTCTCGTGCGCAACTGCATGCCACGTTGTCAGAGCAGTGGCGGAGGTCTCGGAGTTCGGAGTTGGCGCGTCCGATCGGACCCTTGCAGTTTGAATGGTCCTGCAGCTGTACGCCCAGACTGCAAGCCACTTACAGGAGGAATCAGTGCCCAGAATCTCCCACACGGTCCAGCACATCCTGCGGGTTTTGCGGGATGCGTGAAGTCAGGCCGCACAGGGCACATAGGGCACATGGGCTCTCGTTCGTGGTTGCCTGGCTGGGTGCCGTGCTCGTTGGCGTGCTGCTTTTTTATCGGCAGTGGTGGCACGAACTGTTGGGCCCTTTGCTCTCAGAACTCACGCACGTGCAGCAGACCTCCTTTGTCGGCATCGCCCAACTGGTGGTCTGTGCGGCGCTCATCGCGGTGACTGCGCGCCATCGAGTCCTTGGGTTTTCGCTGATCAGTTTTTTCTTTTCTGAGTGTCTGTTGGTGCTCAGTATGTGGCGCTACAACCAACAGCATTCTTCGGATCACCTCGCCTACTCGATGTACGCATTCGCTGAGGCCGCTTTCACCATGGTCTTGTTCGCAGGCATGTCGTGGTGTTGGTGGCGGTGCCTGGGTGCTGGGAGGGTGAAAGATGCAACCTGACCTGAAGGCCAAGCTTGGTGCTCTGACCATCGTTTTTCAACAAGAAGAGTGCATCAAGGTGGAGGTCTAGCCGTCTCATTGCGGCCGGTGGATGTTGCCGGACAGCCGGGGCGAGTTCTGGGGGATGGTAAGCGGGCGATCATGCCATCGTGACCGCAAGTGACCGCTGGCGGCTGGACTTCGGCTGTTGGCCTGGCGTGGGCATTCGGGGAGTGAGAGCATACGTCCGCTGCAGGCTGGTCTGAGCCGTTCGTTTCGCCTGCCCGGGCGACAGCTTTCGTTCGCGCCGGTCGTTGAATGCGGCGTTGAAAGCGTGAAGGCAATGCCGCCGCCGCCCGGCAAATCCATGGCCTTTGTTAGCATCCGCTACAAAGAATTTGCAAACAACGGCAACGTATGAAAGCAACCAACGGAGCGAGTCCAATGAGCCGACTGCTGGCTATCTGTCTTTTGCTGTGGGGCACAGCTGTAGCGCAAACGACGGAGACCTCGACATTTGCCTCGCGAGACGATTTGAATGCCTTCAAAGAATTGCAGCAAAGCAAGTTGGATTCACAAAAGGAGCTTCAAGTCAAAGATATTGAAGCCGTCCGCCAACAGATCACTGCCGTTGACAAGCGTGTAGATGACCAGTTGGCGCAGTTGGGTCAAAGCATTGACCGGTTTGGCATCTTGACCACCCTGCTGGGCGTCGTCATCACGGTATTGCTGGTTTTGGGTGGATTTCTCGGGTACCGCAATGCCAAGTCGGAAGCCAAGGAGGCTGCCTCTGATGCTGCGGGAGCTAGCGCGCAAGAGTGGTTTGACGAACAGGCAAGCCAGTTGAAAGAGAAAATTAAAGCAATGGAGCAGAAAGCTGACCAGTTGCATGTGGAAATGGATGGGCATGCGCAAGGGGTTCAAGCGTACGCTGCCGATGTCACAAAGGCTATCAGCACCGTACAAGAGTCCATTGGCAAAACCGGGGCCCAAACCCCATCTGCCCTGGCCGAGTCAACCAAAGTGCTTGCTCAGCGCGACCGTGAGCTGAAAGCCTCCAACGAAGACAGCTACTCTTTCGATGACTGGAACACTCGCGCCCACGCCGCGTACACCGCCGGGGCCTTGGAAGACGCTGCCTATTTTTGGCTCAAAGCTGCAGGAGTTGCCAATGCCGGTGCCGCAAGTGTTGCGAAGGTGCTAGTCAATCGCGGCATCACCCAAGGCCAACTGAACCAGAACGAAGCCGCGATGGCCACCTACGATGAGGTGCTGCGCCGCTTTGGTGAGACTGCCGAGCCCGCGCTGCGCGAGCCGGTCGCGACGGCCTTGCTCAACAAGGGCATAACCCAAGACCAACTGAACTACAACGAAGCCGCTGTTGCCACCTACGATGAGGTGGTGCGCCGCTTTGGTGAGGCTCCCGAGCCCGCACTGCGCGAGCACGTCGCGATAGCCTTGGTTAACAAGGGCATCACCCAAGACCAACTGAACCACAACGAAGCCGCTATGGTCACCTACGATGAGGTGCTGCGTCGCTTTGGTGAGGCTGCCGAGCCCGCGCTGCGCGAGCAGGTCGCCAGGGCCTTGCTCAACAAGGGCATCACCCTAGGCCGACTGAACCAGAACGAAGCCGAAATAGCCGCCTACGATGAGGTGCTGCGCCGCTTTGGTGAGGCTGCCGAGCCCGCACTGCGTGAGCAGGTCGCGATGGCCTTGGTCAACAAGGGCATCACCCAAGACCAACTGAACCAGAACGAAGCCGCGATGGCCACCTACGATGAGGTGGTGCGCCGCTTTGGTGAGGCTGCCGAGCCCGCGCTGCGCGAGCAGCTCGCGATGGCCTTGGTCAACAGGGGCGGCGCCCAAGGTCGACTGAACCAGAACGAAGCCGCTATGGCCACCTACGATGAAGTGCTGCGCCGCTTTGGTGAGGCTGCCGAGCCCGCGCTGCGCGAGTCGGTCGCCAAGGCCTTGGTCAACAAGGGCACAACCCAAGGCCAACTGCACCACAACGAAGCCGCTATGGCCACCTACGATGAGGTGGTGCGCCGCTTTGGTGAGGCTGCCGAGCCCGCGCTGCGCCAGTCGGTCGCCAGGGCTTTGGTCAACAAGGGCACAACCCAAGGCCAACTGCACCACAACGAAGCCGCGATGGCCACCTACGATGAGGTGCTTCGCCGCTTTGGTGAGGCTGCCGAGCCCGCACTGCGCGAGCAGGTCGCGATGGCCTTGCTCAACAAGGGCATCACCCAAGGCCGACTGAACCAGAACGAAGCCGAAATAGCCACCTACGATGAGGTGGTGCGCCGCTTTGGTGAGGCTGCCGAGCCCGCGCTGCGCGAGCAGGTCGCGATAGCCTTGGTCAACAAGGGCATCACCCAAGACCAACTGCACCACAACGAAGCCGCGATGGCCACCTACGATGAGGTGGTGCGCCGCTTTGGTGAGGCTGCCGAGCCCGTGCTGCGCGAGTCGGTCGCCAGGGCTTTGGTCAACAAGGGCATCACTCAAGGCCAACTGAACCACAACGAAGCCGCTATGGCCACCTACGATGAGGTGGTGCGCCGCTTTGGTGAGGCTGCCGAGCCCGCGCTGCGCCAGTCGGTCGCCAGGGCCTTGGTCAACAAGGGCGTCACCCAAGGCCGACTGAACCAGAACGAAGCCGAAATAGCCACCTACGATGAGGTGCTTCGCCGCTTTGGTGAGGCTGCCGAGCCCGCACTGCGCGAGCAGGTCGCGATGGCCTTGCTCAACAAGGGCATCACCCAAGGCCGACTGAACCAGAACGAAGCCGAAATAGCCACCTACGATGAGGTAGTGCGCCGCTTTGGTGAGGCTGCCGAGCCCGCGCTGCGTGAGCAGGTCGCAAATGCTCTGAATAGTGCAGGCTTTGGCCGCTTGCTCGAAGCCAAAAGGCTGCTGCAACTCGGCAATCCAGAAGGGAAGATGTTATTGAAAACCGCCTTGAATCAACTGGACGATGCCGTGAAACGCCGTGCGCAGTCCGACGGCATGATTCTCGGCAACCGGGCTTACGTGTGGTGCTTGCTTGGCAACTATGCCGCGGCAGAAGACGATTTCGCCGCAGCGCTGCGAGCATCCGTACGTGGAGGGAAGGAAATTTATGATGGTACGCTGAAGGATCTGGTACTTCATCCTTTGGCCGAAGACGCTCGTATGCGTGAACTGGTGGAGCGGGCGTGGGCAGCTTTTCAGCAGCGCCCATAGAGGCCAATCGCTCCGTTGCGCGCTGCACGGCATTTGCGACTCCGAGACCAGACCCTGGCGTCAAGGCTGGCTTCATTTCGGGATGACTGCATTTGGCCAAACAGTGTCAGTACGAAGACAGACACCGACCGCCCGAGGTCGATTAGGTTTCGCTGAGGTAGCCCGCCTCCACCTGCTGCTGCTGATTCTTGAAAATGGCCATGGCCGTCTTCATGCGCATGAAGCCGAACTTTCTGTAGAAAGGCTCTTTGCCAGGGACGGCATACAGGATGATTTTCTTGTGCTCGCCTGACATTTCGACCAGGGCACTGACCACCTGTTTGCCAAGGCCCGTGCCTTGATGGCTGGGCATTACCGCAATGTCGCATATGTAAGAGCAATCGCCACCATCCGCGAGCGCGCGCCCCGCCGCCACGAGCTTCGCATGCTCGTAAACGAAGCACTTGAACATGCTGTTCGAGAAGACTTTCTGCAGATGGAGTGGCGGCTTCTCGCCCAATGGGGCGGCCCGGTACAGGGCAGAAAGCTCTTCCCAGTCGATTCCATCGGTGGATTGTTTCCATTCGAGTGTCACTCGCGGCTCCAGTGTCTGCTTGTACCGATGGCGAAAGTCTAGCCCAGCACCTCACCTGGGCGCGCTGTGGGCCTGGGGCGGCAGGACGCCCGGGACGACCGACCAAGGCCCGTTTGTCTGGCGCAAACAGGCCCTTCCAATCTTCCAACTTGTGGTGGCGGGCCTTGTCGCCAAAGATCAGGGCGTCCATCGACAACGTTCAATCACCCTTCCTTTCCCTCCATCCATGCAAAAAGCAATCTCTCCCATGGCGCGGCTCGTTCAGCAGTGGATCGTGCGACTGGCCGCCATCGTGCCCGCCGCGGTGGCACTCGGCTTCTCGGGCGCTGTAGGCGCCGCACCCAACGACACCCCGCTCAAGATCGTCGTGCCCTACCCGGCCGGGGGCAGTGGCGACGCAGTGGCCCGCATGCTCACCGATGGCCTGCGCGAGCACCTGGGCGGGCGCACCGTGCTGGTGGACAACCGGCCCGGCGCCAACGGGCGCATCGCGCTCATGGCGCTCAAGGGTGCGCCGGCCGATGGCTCCACCGTGGTGCTGGCCTTCAGCGGCGTGCTGGTCAACTCCATCATTTTCCAGAACTCCAAGGAGTTCAACTTCCGCACCGACTTCGCCCCCATCGCCCAGGTCGGCGCCATGCCCGCGGCCCTGGCCGTGCCCGCCAGCCACAAGGCCAACAACATCGAAGAATTCGTGCAGCTGCGCCGCAAGGAGGGCGACTTCACCTACGGCATGCAGGGCTCGGGGTCCGTATCGCACCTCACGGGGCTGCGCTTTGCCACCGCCGCCAAGATGAATGCCAACCCCGTCGGCTACCAGGGCGGCGCGCCCATGGCCAACGACCTCATGGGCAGCCAGCTCGATGCCGGCATCGACACCGCGGGCGACTTCGTGGAGCGGCACAAGGGCAAGAAGCTCAAGGTGCTGGGCGTCTTTGGCGCCAAGCGCTTCCCGCTGCTGCCCGACGTGCCCACGCTGGCCGAGCAGGGCTACCCCAACCTGGATGCCGAGGTGTGGCTGGGCTTCATCGGCAGCAGCAAGCTCCCGCCGCGTGGAGCCAGAATTTTCAGGACGCGCTGAAGAAGACCCTGGACAACCCCGCCACCAAGGACAAGATCGCCAAGCTGCTGGCCGTGGACTACAAGGGCAGTGAGGACTTTGGCAAGGTGATGGCCAAGGACTTCGAGGTGTGGACGCCGGTCCTCAATTCCCTGGGCCTCATCAACAAGTAATGCGAATGCATCCCCGGCGTCTGCCTAGTCGGGGGTATAGCCCGAGGCCTTGATCGGCCGCTCCCAGCGCTTGAGGTCGCCGGCCTGGATCTCGGCCAGCTGCGGGGCGCTGGCGTAGTGGGGCACGAGGCCCAGGTTGCGGATGCGGGCCTGCAGCTCGGGCGACTTCAGGGCCTCGTTCACCGCGTCGGACAGGCGCTTTGCCTTGTCGGCCGGCACGTTGGCCGGGCCGTACAGGCCGAAGAAGGCCTCGGCCGTGGCGTCGATGCCCGACTCCTTGAGCGTGGGCACATCGGGCAGCGCGGCCGAGCGCGTGGGGCCGGTGACGGCCACGATGCGCAGCCGCCCCGCGCGGTGGTGCTCGATGGTCTCGGATGCGGTGTCCACCATGATGGGGATCTGCCCGCCCAGCAGGTCCTGCACGGCCGGCGCGCCGCCCTTGTAGGGCACGTGCATCAGCGGCACGCCCGAGGCCTGCGACAGCAGCACGCCCGCAAAGTGGGGCACCGTGCCCGGGCCCGAGGTGCCGTAGTTGGCGCGGTCGGGGTGGGCCTTGAGCCAGGCCATCACGGCGCGGATGTCGCCCGCAGGGATGGCCGAGCCCGCCGTCACCGCAAAGTCGAAGGTGGCCACGCGCGCGATGGGCGCGAAGTCTTGCGTGGGCTCATACCCCAGGTTCTTGTAGATCCACGGCGATATCACCAGCGCGCCGCTGGGCGACAGCACCAGGGTGTTGCCATCGGCCGGTGCGCGCTTGACCTCGCCGAGCACCAGGCGCCCGCCGGCGCCGGGCTTGTTCTCCACGATCACGGGCTGGTCCAGCAGCGGGCGCAGGCGCTCGGCCAGCAGGCGGGCCACCACGTCCACCGAGCCGCCGGGCGCAAAGCCCACCAGCAGCTTGAGGGTGGGCTTGGCGTCCTGCGCCAGGGCGCCCAGCGGGGTGAGCGTGCAGGCCAGGGCGGCTGCGGCCACCGCGTTGCCAAGCAGGCGACGGTTCATCTTCTTCATCATCATCATGGGAAGCTTCCTTTCCACAAGCTGTTGGTCGAAGGGGCGCTGGTGTTCAGAAGCCGAACACCCGCACCGCATTGCCCGAGCGCACCGCATCGCGCTGCGCGGCGGGCAGGCGCTCGGTGTTGGCAAAGGCGCCGCTGGTGTCGTGCACCCAGTGCGGCCAGTCGGTGCCGAACATCACCTGCTCGGACCCCACCACCGAGATCAAAAACTCCAGCGACGCCGGGTTGTACGAAATGCAGTCGTAGTAGATGTGGCGCAGGTAGTCGATGGGCTTGCGCTGCATCTTGCGGCGCTGCGCCAGCTCCACCTCGTCGCCCTTGGTGAAGCGGCCCGCCAGGTAGGGCAGGGTGCCGCCCGCGTGCGAGGCGATGATCTTGAGGTTCGGGAAGCGGTCGAAAAAGCCGTCGAAGATCATGCGCGTGATGGCCAGCGTGGTGTCGAACATGAAGCCCACCGACCAGCTCAGGTCGAACTGCGTCATGTCCATCAGGTCCACGCCCGGTGGGTCGGTGGGGTGCACCAGCACGGGCAGCGCGCGGCGGTCGATCTCGGCCCAGATGGGCGCGAAGGCCGCTTCGGTCAGGCTGCGGCCGGCGATGTTGGCCAGCACCATCACGCCGCTGGCCCCGTTGTCGCAGGCGCGCTTGAGCTCATCGAGCGCGCGCTCGGGGTATTCCCACGGCAGCGAGGCGAACCAGCGCAGCCGGTCCGGGTAAGTCTTGCGCGCCTGGGCCAGCGAATCGTTGGACTCGCGCGCGGCCTCGCAGCTGGTTTCCTCGTCGCCCCAGAACACGTTGGGGCAGGTCAGCGACATCACCGAGATGTCGATGCCGGCCTGGTCCATGTGCGCAATGCGCAGGTCGTAGTCGAAATGCCCTTTTTGCGGAATCACCACCGGCGTGTTGCCGCGAAAGATCTCGCGCTGCCCATCGGGCCGCACCTGGATGTTGTAGCTGCCGCCGCGGCGCGCGAGCAGGTCGAGCCAGGGGTGGGTGAAGATGTGGGTGTGGACGTCGATGACGGGCATGGGGGTCTTGTCTCCTGCTGGGCTTGGTGGGTGATTGCTGCAGTCCACTGTAGCCAGATGGCATAGGCGAATTGACCTAATTCTTTATGTTTGCATAATCGAATGCTTATGCAAGAACGCCCCACCGGTCGCCCCACCGACCGCCTCACGCACACCGCGCTCGACACGCTGGACCGCCTGCGCTCGCGCCTCAAGGCGCGCCACCTGAACCTGCTGGTGGCGCTCGACCAATACGGATCGCTCTCGCGCGTGGCCAAGGAATGGGGCGTGACCCAGCCCTACCTCACCCAGGCGCTCGGCGAGGTCGAGTCCATGGTGGGTGCCCAGCTCTTCACGCGGGCGCGTGGCGGCGTCACGCCCACGCCGCTGGGGGCCATTGCCGTGTCGCGCGCGGCGCGCCTGCTGGCCGACCTGGAGGACTGGGCCAACGACATGGCCGCCACCCAGCTGGGCTACAGCAAGCGGCTGAACATCGGCGTCATCCACTACCTCTCGGGCCAGCTGCTGTGCGACACGCTCACGCGCACGCGCGAGCAGATCGGGGCCTTCGTTTTCTCGGTGGAAGAAGACACCAGCGCCCGCCTGCTGCAGGGGCTGCGCGAGCACCGGCTCGAAGCCGTGGTCACCCGCGCCTGGGGCGCCGAGCAGGTGCGCGACCTGCACTGCGAGATCCTGTTCCATCAGCGCCCCGCACTGGTCTGCCACCCCAAGACCGCGCGCCAGCTGGGCAAGCGCGCGCTCGACTGGCACGAACTGGCCGGCATGGACTGGCTGCTGCCGCCGGCCGGCACCTCGCTGGGCGTGTCGGTGCTCGACATGTTCTTGCGCGCCGACGAAATGCCGCCCGTTCCCGCCATAGAGACCCACTCGCTCAAGGTCGTGGGCCGCATGATCGAGCGCAACCCGAGCATGGTCGCCCTGGTGCCCGCCGACGTGGCGCACGACCTGTCGGCCCGCGCCCAGGTCGCCAGCGTCGCCTGCAACCTCGACTGGCCCCTGCCCCCCGTGGCCCTGTACCGCCGCCAGGGCGTGCCCGACTCGCCCACCATGGAGACCTTTGTGCGCACGCTCAAGGGGCTGTGCAGGGAGCGGTTCGAGGCGGGGTGAGGGTGCGGCAGTTCAGCCCTGCAGGTTGCGGTACATCACATCGGTGCGCAGCACGTACTTCACCCCACCCGTCACCACCGAACCCTGGTGCCGCAGGTGGTGCGGAAACACCAGCGCCATGCCCTGCTCGGGCTTGACCTTCTCCCAGCCGAACTCCGTGCTGCCGCCCTCGAAGTCATCGTTCAGGTAGATCATGAAGGTGAGAAAGCTCTCCTCGGGCCCCAGGCGCACGGTGCCATCCTGGTGCCAGGTGAACTTCTGCTCCTTCTCATAGCGGTAGTAGCGCAGCCGCGGGTTGAAGCTGCTGAGCTGCCAGCCCTTCACCTCGGCGGGCAGGGCGGGGCGAGCGCGCTCGAACAGTGCGGCAGCCAGATCGGCGCGGTCCAGGATGATGCGGTCGTTGTTGCGCGCATCCTTGTACAGCAGCTCGCCATCGTCGGTGCGCACGGCCGCCTCCTCGTAGCCCAGCCCCTCGCTGTCGGCGATGTAGCGGGCACACTCGCCGGGCGACAGAAAGCCGCCGATGGTGAAGATACCGGCACCGAGGGCGTGGGCTTGCAGGGGTTCAGCGGGATTCGACATGGCGCGCATCGTACCTGCGGCGCTGGGCAAAGGCGATCAATGAATGGCAGGCGGGCAGGCGGACAGGGAGCCCCATCAAATCACCACCCACAGCACCACCCCCATCACCGCGGCCGCCAGCAGCGCGGGCGCAGCCACCGACCAGTCCTGCGTGGACGGCACGCTCGCCCCGAAGGCCGAGGCCGCCAGCCAGGCATGCAGCCAGTAGGCCACGCCCGACCCGGCCCCGGGCAGGAAGGCCGTGGCCCACCAAAAGGCGAGCGGCGCCAGCGCCACCGGGGCCAGCGCGATGGGCAGCGAGCGCACATACCCCGCCTGAAAGCGCACCGACCCCAGGCGCCAGCCCCCGAGCGTGCGCTGCGGCACCAGGTTGGGCATGGTGGGCTTGGCCCCCAGCAGCGCCGCCACCACCCAGTGCATGGCCTCGTGCAGCGCCGTGCCCGGCAGCACTGCCAGGCAGTAGGCCCACATGCCGATATGCACGCACAGGCGCTGAAAAAGCAGGATGCCGCCCAGCACCAGCCAGTCCCTGGTCTCCAGGGCCTGCGCGCGCGCACTGGCCCAGGCCAGGGGGTGGGCGAGGGCGTCGGTGAGCATCATCCCTGTGGTGCTGCTGTCCATGGGCGGTCAATGGTTTGTTCGTTGAAGAGGCGCGAGAGGTGCGGGTGCGCCAGGGGCCTGGCACCCAGGGGCCATTGTCACGATGAAATCGGGGGCGCGTGTCGGAGGGGATGCCTTGTAGGGCGCAGGTTTGCGCGCAGGCTCCGATCCGCTGGGCAGGCTCTATTTCGAAGCCTGCGCTTGCGCCCGGTCTTCGCTCGGCGTCACATCCAGGAGCTTTCCTTGCCCGTCAAACTTCAGCCCAATGTAGCCCACCCACAGGTAGCCGAATTTCTCGTAGACCTCTTGGTGCGCGACGTCACGCGTGGCCGCATCGATGATGGACGCTTTGGTCGCATTCGGGCTCAGTGATTCGCGCAACACGGCTTCGAGTTGCGCTGCCACCCGCTCCGTGGTCTCCGCGCTGATGCTCAAGTAGGTGAGCGAAATGCCCGTGTCGATGGAGCGGTACAGCCACCACGTATTGCTTGCGATCAGCAGCAGGGTCAGTGCCACAGCGGTGGCTTTCAGGCGTCTCATGTGGGATGCAGGTTGTTGGTCGCCCATTGGACGTCACGGCGTTGGAGAGGGGTTGGGGGCTGATTCGGCAGGGCCGCAAGCGATGAGCGAGAGCGGCGACAGAGCGGGGGTGACCAGGTACTCCACCTCAACGCGCCATGGCGCTGGGAAATCCGCCACCACCTCGGTCGCCACCACCGATAGCCGCTCCAGCTCCTCCGCGGTGGCATCCGCACTCACCTGGAACCGAATGTTGACCAGGCAGCGCCCCTGTGCAGCCTCTATCGAGGCCTGCCGCAAGATGGGCACGCTTGCACCACACAGTGCACGCTTCAACGAGGGCAGCAGCAAGGCCTGGGCTTCACTCTCGGTCATGGTGTTTTGAAAAGGGGATGCCCGTTCATGGCAGGCAGGCCGCGCCCATGGCGGTGGGGCCGAAGTGGAGCGGCGTTCATGGTCATGGTGTTGCAAAAGTGTGCCACGGGCTTGCCCGGTGCGCAGGCTATAGTGTCCGCCACGAATTCGCTTGCGGCCAAGCGCTCAACTGCAGGTCGCGCAACGTGGGAGGGGCTGTGGATGGCCATGGTGGTATCAGGCAAGAAATTTTCATGCGGCAGCAAGCGCGTACAGAAGCGGGGTTGCGGGCCCCTGGCTGCTGATGCCACCGCCGTCGCCGCTTCGCTCTGGCCGTGCCCAGCCGCGCGGCAATCGCCAGGCAAGGTCTGCGGCGTGGTACCGACGACCTGGAGGTGCCCTGCATGATGAAAAAGCACCACGTCGCTGCCGGGGTGGCTGCAGCCCTGTGCGTTTACCTTGGCCTGCATGCTGCAGTGGGCGCATACGCCTTCCATGCAGTGCACGGCCTGGCGAATGACCCCGTTGGCAGTGCGAACCACTATGTCGCCAGTGCGCAGGCGTACTACGGCCTGATTCTGTCCATCGCCGCCACCACCTCCTTGCTCACGGTGCTCAGCGCCGCAGCCTCGGTCGGCTTGCTCAAGCGAGCCGTTTGGGGGCGGCATCTCTGGCTCGCTACGACGCTGGCCTTGCTCGCTGCGTGCGCAGTGGGGGCGTTCCACCTTCAAGTGAGCGTGGACGAGTACATCTTCCCGCTGGGGGCCTTGGCGATGGGGTGGTGGAGCTTGCTCAGGGCGGACACAGCGGGCGCGGGGTAGAAGAACACAGCCCGTTCGCCATCGGCGCGCCGCTCGCCACGCACCTTGACCGGAAGAGACACCATGGGACTTCTCACCTTCAGCATCAACCTCACCCTCGATGGCTGCATCGACCACCAGGAAGGCATTGCCGACGAGGAGACGCACGCCTTCTTCACCCGTCTCATGGACACGCACGGCGCCATGCTGTGGGGTCGCACCACCTACGAGATGATGGAGGGCTACTGGCCCGCAGTGGCCCGGGGCGAGGTGCAGGCGACGCCCGCGGTGCGCGCATGGGCGACCCAGCTGCAGGCCAAGCCCAAGTACGTGGTGTCTTCCACGCGCACGCATTTCCCGTGGGTGCACAGCCACCTGATCGCCGGCGGTGACGGCCTGCGCGCGGGCATCCAGGCGCTCAAGGATGCGACGCCCGCCGGCGTGCTGCTGGGCAGCGGCCTGCTCGCCACTGCGCTGGACCGGCTGGACCTGATCGACGAGTACCAGCTGCTGGTGCACCCCCGCATCGCCGGCCACGGCCCGACCCTGTACGCCGGCGGGCTGCCCGCCACGCGGCGGCTCGATTTGATCTCGGCCACGCCGCTGCGCTGCGGCGCGGTGGCCCTGCATTACCGGCGTGCGGGGTGAGGGGGAGAGGGGCCATGTCCGAAGCCACCGATCGTGCGCAGGTGAGAAACTGCTACTGCCGTCTTTGGGATACCGCGCCATCGGTTCTTGAAGACCAGGGCGTGCCAGCGGGCTACTGCGGCATGTGCGTGGACTGTGGCGCGCCAGGGCACCTGCGGCACGGGCCAGGCGCCATGCCCGCCACGCTGTCCTGGTGTGCCCGGTGCTACGGCAAGGTGACCATCGCCGCGTACACCCGTGAGCTGTCCATCTGGCTTGCGATCGGCGCGGCGGCGTGGGGTGCATGGATCGTCGCGGCGGCTGCGGGGCTGGTGTGGGCTGCAGTCACCTGCTGGATGGTGTGGCCGAACCGGCGCAAGGCGCCGGCTTGACTGTCAGACGCTCACGGGCCTTCAACCTGCTGCGCTTCGTAGTACGACCCACCTTCCACCAAACCCGTTGCCAGCGCAACGGTGAAAGGGTGCCATGTGTCGTCAAACATCCATGCCTCGCCCTTCAGCTCGCCGCCCTGCAGCGACAGGTTGCGAAAGCCGTCCCAGGAGATGCGGCGCGAGCGCCAGACGGCACGGCCGCCCGTCCGATGGAGTTCAACGTCCGTGGGGCTAAGAAACACCACACTGCCCAGGCCAGGCACGTCGATGGCCGATTCGATATCGCCCCCGAACTCGCCCAGCAGCGCCCCGGTCACCACGTTCACCCTGTAGCCTTGGCCGCCAGCGAGCACGGTGGCTTCCAGCCCTTCTGCATCGGTGAACACGGCCGAGAACCGTGTGCGCCCGGGCTGGAAGTTGCCGACCCAGCGCGCGCTGGTCGGGGGCTCATCAGCGCCAAACTCCACGACCAGGCCCTCGCGGTGCATGCCTTGCCCGGTGGCGCTGAACTGGCGTGGGAGGCTGCCCACGCCGGGCAGCCCGGGGAGGATTCTGGGAGTGTTCAAAAGGTCCATGGGGTGACTGTGACCGGGTCTGCGTGGTGGAACTTGCGCGCGGCGCCGCGGGCAGCGCAGTAGTTTGCGGTGGGCGTGCGCAGCAGCTTTCCACATGCAGAGCAAGTCAAAAGGCTGGGCTCATGGAGTGTCCTTGCGCAGTGGCATGAGACCCGTCAGCGCCTCCACGCGGCGACGTATCGAGGCGTCGGACTGCTCCAGCCAGACGATGCACGACTCCGGATTGCCCTCGATGCCTGCGTTGGCCGCATCCACCAAAGGCGCGGGGACGTAGCAAAGCAGGTAGCGGCGTGCGGAAAACCGGGGATGGCTGTTCTCGACAAAGAACGACACCCAGGTGTCGCAGGCCGGCAGGTTGTCCACATCGAAGAACCCGCCCGAGACGGATGCTGCGTAGCCGTCCGAAAGGTTCTCGTCCGGAAAGAACAGCATGAACCTTCCCGTCGCGATGACGGGTGATCCGCTCTGGACCGGCAGTTTTCTGTAGCGCAGCAGCTGCTGCCGACTTTGGCCGAGATCGCAGACAAGCTCGTTCGGGCCATCGTGGAACAGGCTGGGCCTGAGCGCCTCGGACCTGAGGTCGGCCAGTGCGGTGAGCGCATCGCACCAGGCGACGGTCTCAGCCAACCGCGCGCGCAGGTGCTCGTCGTCCAGGCCTGGAGTGCCGGTGCTGAGACGTTGCCATACATCCAGATTGGAGGGGCTTTGATCCAAGGTGATCGCGGAATTGGGCTGCACAGTGGGCCGCCTTTTTCTCAGGATTCCAAACACGAAACTCTCCCTGGCGCTCGGGCGCGCATGGCGCGCATGGCGCGCATGGCGCGAGCCTACATCATGGACGCCTTCAACAACACGCCTTCCCCGACGACGAGACCCACGCCTTCTTCACCCGCCCCACGGACGCGCACGGCGCCATGCTGTGAGGCCGCGCCACCTGCGCAATGATGGAGGAGGGCTGCCGGCCCGCCGTGGCCTGCCGTGCCCCGTGGGGATGACCAGCGATCCTCTGCGCACGCTTCGTGGGTCGGTAGTGTTGGCCACTCTCAGATCGCAAACACGTTCTTAGCCGGTCATCACCTTCAGCGCCGCCACCAGCTTGTCCATATCGCCCTCGGTCGTATAGAGCGCCGGTGAAATCCGGATGCACTGGCCCTTGGCCACGCCGGCGCGGCGCACCGAGAAGATGCCGTGCTTGTCGCGCAGCTCGGCGACGATGGCGTTGTTGTCCGCCGCGCTGGTCTTGCCTGCGAAGCGGAACGAGGTGATGCCGGCGGCCATGCCCGGCTCGTCGGGCGTCAGGATTTCCAGGCCCTTGAAACCACGCGCGCGGCTGACCCAATGGTCGCGCAGATGGCGCAGCCGCGCCTGCTTGGCGCGGGCACCGATGTCCTGGTGCAGCTTGAGCGCGGTGGGCAGCGTGAGAAAGGTCGCAAAGTTGGCGGTGCCGGTGTGCACGCGCGAGCGGATGTCGGTTGGCGGAAAGTCTTCGTCGCCCAAGGCGCGGTCGATGTCGGGCAAACGGTCCTTCTTGATGTACATGAAACCCGCGCCCAGCGGGGCGCCGATCCACTTGTGCAGGTTGAAGCCCACGAAATCGGATTGGAGGTCGCGCACATTGAAGTCGATCTGGCCCCAGGAGTGGGCCGCATCCACCACCACGTCCACGCCGCGCGCGCGGGCCATGGCTGCGATTTCCGCCACCGGAATCACCAGGCCGGTGCGGTGGCTCAGGTGCGTGAGCAGCAACAGGCGCGCCTTGGGGTTGCTCTCCAGCTGCTTTTGGTAGGTCTGCAGCACGGCTTCGCGCGTTGCGGGCTCGGGGATGGCAAAGCGCACCACGTCGACGCCGCGGCGGTCCTTCAGCCAGTTCATCGCGTACTGCATGGAGTCGTAGTCCAGGTCGGCGTACAGCACGGTGTCGCCGGCCTTGAGCTTGTTGTAGCCGGCGATCAGAAGCTGCAGCGCCTCGGTGGCGCCCCGCGTGAAGGCGATTTCTTCCACGGAGCAGCCCACGGCGGCGGCCAGTGCGGCGCGGATCGGCTCGATCTCGCGGCCGTAGGCGTTGCGCGCATAGAACGAGTTGTCGCGGTTCACCAGGTCGGTCTTGGCAAGGTACTCGCGGCGCACCGGCTCGGCCATGACGCCCCAGTAGCCGTTCTCCAGATTGACGATGTCCGGCGTGACCGCGTAGAGGGAGCGCACTGCCGACCAGTAGGGGGCGTCGGTCGCCAGGGCCTGGCCCGGTGCGGCGGGCAGGCTCACCAACGAACTGGCCGTTTGTGCGACGGCGCGGCCCACAGAGGCCACGGTGGTGGCGGTGGCCGCCAGACCCAGCATGAAGCCACGGCGTTCGGAGGATGTGATCATGGTTTTTTTCCTTCGTCAAAATGGTGTGTGCCTGCGGTTGTAGCAGGCTGGCATGACAGAAGTTTTTGCACATCACACCACCGATCCACCACAAAGCGTGCGCAGATGTTCGCTGCCGCCAATTGCAGCAGCGCTTCGCGCATGTCCAAGCGCCGTGCAAAGCGAACGATCCGCAAGTCCTGCCCAGGGCGTCATCCGATCCAGATGTTGGTGGCTCGGGGGCGCATGGCAGGTTGACGCGGACCCCAGCGCCGGGCGCCGGCCCCATGGCCAGGCGCCATCACGCCGGCCCAGGGGCGCTTGCTGGCACACCGCCATCCCGCTGCCTGCGCCACCACATCCACGCGAATGCCAGGCCAACGCCTGCAAAAACGAGGTGCAGATCCCATGCTCCGAACACGTACAACTCCCATCGGAAGGGGTAGTTGCGCCTGAAAAGAACCAAGAGACCCAGCCAGACGCCGAGGGGGCCGGACAAGGCCCCCAATACCAGCCGCAACAGGAGTGGCGCCGAAGCGGAAAGGCACAGCTGGATCGGCAACGCAACGGTCACCAGGAAGAGCGCCGTGAGCGCTATGCCAAGGCCTGCAGGGGCCAAGAGCTCCATCAAAAAGATGTAAGACCATTCGTGGCTGCGCGTCCTGAGCAATACCCACGCGACAAACGCGCACGGGCCGAGCAGCAGTGCCCGAACAGCGAGGAAGCGAGCGGTATTCACCATGGTGGTCCGTGTCCTGTCCCGTCAATAAATGCCCATCAAACCGCGTCTTTCACGCCAGGGCCGCGTTGCTGCGTGTGCACCCATCCGATCATGCCACCGGGCCTGCGCACCATGCCCGATTCAGCCGCGGCCGCGGCGCTGCTGCTGCTCCTGCCTGAGCACCCGCGCGCTCAACCAGGCCACGCCAGCGCCCAGCGTGGCCCAGAGCAGGTGGTACACGACCCAGCCGGCGGGCGTGCCCAGTGCGGCCTGCAGCGCCTGCACCATGGCGCCCCGCAGCAGCGATGGGGTGGGCGGTGGTGCGGCCAGGGTGAGGGCGCCCCAGGCGCTGAAAACGAACACGCCGCCGCCGACAACGGCGAAGAACCACGCCAGCCACCTTGCCTCTCGCATCCCTGCACTCCTTGTTTGCCATCGCGGGCCGCGACACGCTGCCTTGGCCGTTCCATCGTTCAATCAACTGCTCAATCAGCGATGCGCAGCCCCTGCACCTGGGTGCCGAGCTGCAGGTACAGCACGCCGTCGGCGCCCATGCGCCAGGGCCCGGTCTGGCCCGCTGTGTCCGTGGGCAGTGCCCACTGCGGCAGCAGGCGCCAGGTCTGGCCGGCCAGGGTGAGGGTGAGTGCGCCTTCGCTGCTGCCTGGTTGCACGGCCAGTGTGGCGCCGGGGAGGGCCGTGCTGAAGATGCCCTGCGCCTGCGCGGTGTTGAGCAGCGCGGGCAGCAGCCACTGGCCTGGGCCATCGCCGAGCTGGAAGGCGATGCGGCCCTGCGCGTCCACGCCGATGCGGGGCGTGCCCGCGCCGGTGCCGGCGCCCGTCCAGTCGGGCTTGAGTACATAGGTGGTGCCGCCCAGGCCCAGCTGCAGCACGCCTTCGGCACCGAGCCTGAGCGTCGCGCCCGGCAAGGCTGCGGCCACCGCCGTGGCCAGGCCCGCCAGGTCGGCCACGGCCGGCGCGAACTGCACCACCACCCCGCCGCGCACCCAGCGCAGCTGGCCCAGGGGCGTGAAGGCCAGCCCGTCGGGCAGCGTGGCATCGATGCCGATGGGCTGCGTGGGCAGCAGCTGAAAGACCCGTCCGCCATCGCGCAGCAGGAACACGCCCGAGGGCGCCACCTCCAGGCCCTGGGCCAGGTTGGCCCCGCCCAGGCGCGCCACCGCGCCGGCCAGGCGCGCAAAGGCCTTGCCATCTGCCGTGATCGTGCCCGGCAGGTTGGTGAACACCAGGGCATCGCCCACCTGCTGCCCATCGCCCCTGACCGAGCCGAGGGTGATGGACACCAGCTTGCCGGCCGCATCGACCCGCAGGCGCTCGCCCGCCAGCAGGCCCGGGCCGCCCAGCGCGGGCAGGCTGCCCTGCGGCGGCAGCAGCGCGCCGCTGACCACCGCCACCGTGAGCGGCTGCGCATCGATGCGCGTGCCCACGCTGCCCGAGCGCAGCAGCACCGTGCCCGCCAGCGCCATGGGCTGGCCTGCCGCGGTGCTGGCCATGGAGGCCGAGCCCTGCAGCACCACCAGCACCAGCACGCCCTGGCCGTTGACCTGGGCCACCTGCAGCTGGGTGCCCGGCAGGGCCGACACCGTCAGCGGCTGGCCGTTGACGCTGATCTGCAGGTTCACCGGCGTGCTGCCGGTGCCGGGCAGCACCAGGGTGGCACCGCCTGCATGGGGGCCCACCACGATGGGCAGCGACGGGTCGGTGATGGTCACCACGCCCGGGCCCGTGACGGGCGTCTCCGAGGGGCCTGCCGGCCCGGTGTCGTACAGCGTGAAGCCCGCCGTCACCGCGCGCGCGGCCGTCACATTGTTCAAGGTGCAGGTGGCCACGGTGCCGCTGCAGTCGCCGCCCCAGCCGCTGAAGACATAGCCCACGGCCGGCGATGCCGTGCAGGTGGCGCTGGCGCCATGGGCCACCGGGTTGGGCGTGCAGCTGGCGCTGCCGCCGCTGCCCGGCGTCACGCTGATGGCGTAGGTGGGGAGCGTCACCACCAGGTTCACCTGGCCCGCCGTGGCGGTGGAGATGGCGGCCGAGAAGCCCGCCGGCACGGTGCCCACGGCCAGGGTGCCGCTGAGCGCGCCGCCGTAGTTCACCAGCCGGTAGGTGCCGACGCCAAAGCCCGCGCCGGCCGTCACATCGACCGTGACCGTGCCGGTCGCCGTGAGGTTGCCCACCACGTCCACCCGGTCGCTGCTGGTGCCCAGCTGCATGCGCAGCCCGGCGCCCGTGGCCAGCTGCAGCGCGCTGACCCCCAGCGTGCCCACGCCCGTGCCGCCGCTGCCGCCCGGGGCCAGCCGCGCACTGGCGGCCACGGTGACGCTGCTGCCCACGCTGCCCGCACCCGCCAGCGTGCCGGCGTTGACCGCCAGGGTGCCGCTGTAGTCGGGGTTGGCGCCCGCAATCTCCAGCGTGCCCGCGCCCGCCTTGGTCAGCGCCCCGGTGCCGGCCAGGGCGCCGGCGTCCAGGCTGGTGGTGTCGCCCGTGGGCACGTCGAGCGTGGCCGCGCCGCCGCTGCCGCCCAGGTACATCAGCCGGCCCAGGGCCTGGCCGGCGCCGCCGTCGTCGGTGGTGGCCCCACTGTCGCCGCCGCTGCCACCGACCCCCGCCGTCACGCTGAAGCTGCCGCTGAACCGGGTGGAGGCCACCGTCAGCTGGCCCCCCGGGGCCACGAAAACCGCGCCGCCCAGGGCCCCACCGCCGCCGCCGCCGGCGCCGGTGTTGAGCACGCCGGTGTCCGAGCCGCCATGGCCGCCATACTGGCCGCCCAAACCGCCGGTGCGGCTGCCGCCACCGCCGCCGCCCAGGCCGCCGGCGCCGCCCACGCCGTTGGCGGTGCCGCCCATGGCACCGCCGCCGCCACCGCCCAGGTTGCCCGCGCCCCCCACCAGGTTGGAGGCATTGGTGGCCCCACCCCCACCGCCAAAGGCCCCGCCGGCCCCGCCGTGGCCATTGAACCCTGCACCACCCCCACCGCCGATGCCCCCGGCCCCGCCGAGGCCGCTGCCGCCGCCCCCGCCGCCGCCATGCAGGCCCCCGCTGCTGCCATTGGTGCCGCCATTGCCCCCGCCGTCTGCGCCCCCGGTACCGTGGGTGACGAAGGCGGTGGTGCCCGCTGCAACACGGCCGCCGCCACCGCCGCCCAGTTGCGGAAAGGTGGAAGAGCCGTTTCCGCCATTGCCGAATTCGCCGCCGCCGCCACCGGCGCCGGAGACTCCTCCGGTGCCGCCCTTGCCGGCATAGCCACCGCCGCCGCTGGCCGCCTGGCCTGTGCCGCCATTGCCCCCCAGGCCACCGCCACCGCCAGAGCTTTGTGTCGCACCACCCCCGGCGACCACGATCGAGTCGCCGCCGTTGCCGCCCCGGGCCTGGGCGTCCACCACGTCCAGGTTGCTCACCAGCGCCGTGGCGCCGGTGTTCACGAACAGCACCGCGCCTGCCCCCAGCCCCCCACCGCCGCCAGCGCCGGCACTGACCAGGTTGCCGCTGGCCCCGTTGCCGCCTTTGCCGCCCTGTGCCAGCGCATTGGTCACCCGCACGTTGCGGATGGTGGCCGTGCCGGCCTGCACGAAGAACACCCGGCCGGTGCTGTTGGCACCGATGGTGAAGCCCGCGCCATCCACCGTCACATCGGCCGTGAGCATGGGCAGCGACTGGGTGAGCGTGATGTCGCCCGCCAGGGTGATGGTGTCGCCCGCGCTCAGGTTGAAGAAGGCGTTGCGCAAATCGGTCTCATTGGCCACGGTGATGCCCCAGGCCGGGGCCATGGCGGCCAGCAGGACCGTGGTGGCAAACAGGTGGCGCGGCGCGGCGGCCGGGCGAACGTGGCGAGGGAATGCGTGCTTCATGCGGGTGGGGGTTGTTGTGGATTCGAATCGATCGGCCATCTTGCCGGGGCGCGCCTGCAGGTCCAGGATTTTTTGGTTGTTCCTCTGAACCGGTTGCCGTGGCCAGCGCTCATGCGCGCAGGGCCGGCAGGCTCTTGGTGCGGGCGATATCGTACAGTTGGTTACGAGCAGCCAAGGCGCCTGAGTGCAGCGCCTGCGCGCACTTCACCGCGCACCAGGGCGTGGGAAGGGAGATGGCTGGAGCACCGGTCTGCCGCAGCAGCAAACCACGGAGGTGACCGGTGTCACAAGCACCGGTCTGCGGCAAGCCACGCTGGTGACCGGCGTCACGCGCGCTGAAGCCCCCTCGCCAGCACACTGGCCCACCACACCAACCAGGTGGAGCCAGGGCTGCCAAGCCATGCCATGCATGGGCCATGCACCGCGAGCCTCCACCCCCATCGAGAGGAGCTTTTGCATGTTGTCCATTCCATCCCTGCTGGCGCCGCGCGCCCAGCCTCTGTCCCGGCCTTTGCCTGCACGCGCCGCGCGGCGCATCCTGCCCCTGGGCCTGATCGCTGCGACCGCCGCCGTGCTGAGCGGCTGCGGCGGCGGCGGTGGCGACGACACGGCACCCCCACCCGGCCCGACCCACCAGACGCTGGGCCTGTCGGTCACCGGGCTGGCGGCGGGCCAGAGCGTGGTGGTGCAGAACAACGGGGCGGACGATTTCACCGTGGCCGCCAATGGCTCCGTGCGCACCGCCGCCAGCTGGCCGCTGGGCAGCAGCTATGCCGTCACCGTCAAGACCCAGCCCGCGGGCCAGCGCTGCACCGTGGCGCGGGGCACGGGCACGCTGGCTGCAGACAGCCCTGCGGTGCAGGTCGACTGCGTGCCCTTGCCAAGCGACCGCACCCCCCTGGGCGGCACCATCAGCGGCCTGTTCAACGGCAGCACGGTGGTGCTGACCACCGGGAGCGAGGACCTGGCCCTCACCGCAGACGGCGGCTTCACCTTCCCCACGCCGCTGGCCACCGGCGCGGCCTATGCCGTCACGGTCAAGACCAAGCCCGTTGGCCTGGGCTGCGTGGTGCGCAATGGCGCGGGCACGATCACTGCCGCCGCGGTGGACCCGGTCGCCGTGCGCTGCGCCAGCTTGAGCTCCCTGGACGCCGGTTTCTGGGAGCAGGACCAGTGCCTCCCCGGGCCAGGCGGAACCGGGCTGAAGAACGGCTGGCGCGTGTCGCACGGCAGGCCCGCCCTGCTGACCTTCGACGCGGGCTCGGTCAGCTACCGCAATGCGCAGTGCACCGGCGTGGGAACGGTCGCGGCGGGCCCCTTGCCTGGTGGGTTCACGACCATCATGATGCGCCAGGAGTTGGTCAGTGATCCCTCGGCCACCTGGGTCTCCGGCGAGCTCATGAACCCCCCCAGCAAGCCCATGGTGCTGGTGCGCAAGGACAACCACCTGTGCCTGCTGGACGACACCGCCACCCCCTCGGCCTACCCCAACGCGGCCAGCACGGTCAATGCGGCCACGGCCGCCATTGCCGCGGGCACCTGCTACACGCCGCGCTGAGCCTGCGGCCCGCTTCGCCCCCGCGCCGGCCTGCGGACAAAAAGCACCGCGCGGATGGCGATGAACGCCCCCTGAAAACATGGTGTCGCTCCACCGATTTTGTGACACTTTGTTTGCCCGCCCGGTGTGATGCGCGTCACCGCTTTTCGCGGGCCTGCGCAATACGATCGCTAGGGCCTGTTCACACTGATTTCGGGGATCGCGTTGCCTGGCCTGGGGGCTGGATGCTAGGCGCCCGTGCGCAGCAAGGTGCGCACCTTGCAAGCGCGGGCAACGCCGCAGACGGCCCCCAGGCCGGGCAACCCGAAGGGAAGGCCCTTGCCGGCGCGCCACTCGTCGTTGCGCTCCTTGCGTGTGCAAGGG
>NZ_JBYSYM010000045.1:0-39216 GCF_058783375.1 Acidovorax sp. FW305-C-20-28
GGCTGCCCCCTCGTACGAAGTGCGAGGGGGACACGGGCAGCGGGGCCGCCTTCTCTTTGGTGACTTTCTCTTGGCGGACCAAGAGAAAGTTACTGCGCCGCCGGGCGCACATCCCGGCTCCCGCCCTCGGCAGAGGCATGCGGCATGCGGCATGCGGCATGCCTCCCCAGCAAACATCAGATATCGTCCAGCAAGGCATAGGGAAGAGGCTGCAGCGCAAGCGGCACGCCCTCAGCCGCACCCACCTGGAGAGACCCTTCAGCCGCCGAAATCTGCATCGAAAGAATCAGATCAAAACCCCCACCCGGTGCAGCAGCCACCTGCACCACCATCCCGCAAGGCTGCTCCAGATCCCCCGCCGCAAACACCTCCGCCCCGACAGCCACCTCGCGCTCGGCATGTGCGATGTAGGCCCGGCGCTTCAGGGTGCCGCGGAACTGGCTGCGTGCCACCACCTCCTGACCGGGGTAGCAGCCCTTCTTGAAGTTCACCCCGCCGACCGACTCGTAGTTGAGCATCTGCGGCACGAATTCTTCGAACAGGGGCTGGGTCAGCGTGGGCACGCCGCTCTGCACCTCGCTCCACAGCCACAGGGCGGGGTCGAGCGCAGGGCCTGCCGGAGCGGGGTCGGAGGAGGGGGCCGCCCACAACGCACGCGGCTGGCCGGCAGCAGGGTAGAGGTGGATCACGCTGGCAGCTCCGACCTCGGCCCGGGTCCATGCGGGTGCTGCGCTGCCAGCGACAGATGCAACACTGTCACCCGCCAGACCATACAGGGCAAAGTCGGCGGATGCATCGGTCAATTTCGCCTTGGCGCGCAGCACGAACATCGACAGGCGCTTGAGCGTGGTGGCCAGCAGGTCCTGGCTGGTCACGAGCAGCACCTCGGTGGCACTGCGCTTGAAACCGACCATGCTGGCCTGCATGCGGCCCTTGGCCGAGAGGAAAGCCGACAGGCGGGCCTCGCCCAGGCCCAGCAGGGCGTAGTCCTGCGTGAGCTGGCCATGGAGGAATTTGGCGGCGTCTTCGCCTTCCACGCGGATCACGCCAAGGTGGGACAGGGGGGCAATGCCATTCAGGGGAAGCTGGGTCATGGCTGAATTATGATCCCCGCTCCCTTTATCTACAGGCAGCAGGGTTGTGCGACGCTTACTGGTTTTTGTCATGGTGCTGCTGATCGCCGCAGGCGGTGTTGCCTTCTGGTGGCTGCACCAGCCCCTGCCCATGGCGGGCAGTGAGCCGCTGGAGCTGGCCATCGAGCCCGGCACCACGCCGCGCGGCGTGGCGCGCGACGTGGTGGCGGCCGGCGTGCGCACCGACCCGCAGTTCCTGTATGCCTGGTTCCGCCTGTCGGGGCAGGACCGGCTGATCAAGGCCGGCAACTACGAGATCCCGCCCGGCACCACGCCGCGCGGCCTCTTGGCCAAGCTGGTGCGCGGCGAAGAGGCGCTGCGCGCGCTGACCCTGGTGGAGGGATGGAACTTCCGCCAGGTGCGCCAGGCCCTGGCCGGTGACGACCAGCTCAAGCCCGATTCCAAGGGCCTGACGGACGAGGCGTTGATGGCGCAGCTTGGCCGGCCGGGCGTGGCGCCCGAGGGCCGTTTCTTCCCGGATACGTACACCTACGCCAAGGGCTCGAGCGATCTGGCCGTGCTGCGCCGCGCCCTGCACGCCATGGACCGCAAGCTCGAAGCGGCGTGGAGCCAGCGTTCGGCCGATACCCCGCTCAAGTCGGCCGACGAGGCGCTGGTGCTGGCCAGCATCGTCGAGAAGGAAACCGGCCGCGCCAGCGACCGCGCCCAGATCGCCGGGGTGTTCGTGAACCGGCTGCGCATCGGCATGCTGCTGCAGACCGATCCCACGGTGATCTACGGCCTGGGCGAGAAATTCGACGGCAACCTGCGCCGGCGCGACCTGCTGGCCGACACGCCCTGGAACACCTACACCCGCGCCGGCCTGCCACCCACGCCGATCGCCATGCCCGGCAAGGCCTCGCTGCTGGCCGCCGTGCAGCCCGAGCGCACCAAGGCCCTGTACTTCGTGGCCAAGGGCGATGGCACCAGCCACTTCAGTGCCTCGCTGGACGAGCACAACCGCGCCGTCAACCGCTACCAGCGCGGGCAGCAGCAATAATAGGAGCCGGCAGGGCCCGCTCGGGGCCTGCCTGCTGGATCTCTTTCCCAACCCAAGGTTTTCATGTCACGACCCGGCCTCTTCATCACCTTTGAAGGCATCGACGGTGCCGGCAAGTCCTCGCACATCGAGGGGCTGGCCGCGGCCTTCCGCGCGCAAGGCCGCACGGTGACGGTGAGCCGCGAGCCCGGTGGCACGCCACTGGCCGAGAAGCTGCGCCAGATGGTGCTCAACGACGCCATGGACCCGCTCACCGAGTCGCTGCTCATCTTCGCGGCCCGCCGCGACCACCTGTGCAATGTGATCGAGCCGGCGCTGGCCCGCGGCGATGTGGTGCTGTGCGACCGCTTCACCGATGCCACCTTTGCCTACCAGGGGGCAGGGCGGGGCTTCGATCTGATGACCCTGTCCACCCTGGAGCGCATGGCCCAGGGGGGGCTGGTGCCGGGTGCCGGTGCTGGCACGCTGCGCAATCCGGACCTCACGGTCTGGTTCGACCTGGAGCCCGAGGTGGCGGCCCAGCGCCTGGCGGGTGCGCGCGTGCCCGACCGCTTCGAGGCCCAGCCCGTGGAGTTCTTCCGCCGTGTGGCCCAGGGCTATGCCGACCGCGCGGCGGTGGAGCCCGCGCGCTTTGCCCGGCTCGATGCCGCGCAGGACCGGCACCGCGTGTGGCAGCAGCTGACCAGTGTGTTCGTGCGCAAGGGCTGGCTGTCCATCATGGTGCCTACGCCCAAGGACCTGGCATGAGCGGCGCGGAGACGGCAGCGTCCCTGGCGCCCTGGATCGCCGCGCAGCGCAGCACCCTGCTGGCCCAGCGCGGCCATGCCTGGCTGCTGCAGGGCCCGTCCGGCCTGGGCCAGTACGCACTGGGCCTGGCCATGGTGCGTGCCTGGCTGTGCGACCGGCCCACGGCCGAGGGCGCCTGCGGCCAGTGCGGCAGCTGCCATGCCATCGAGGTGCGCACCCATGCTGACCTGTGCGTGCTGATGCCCGAGGTGCAGATGATCGAACTGGGCTGGCCGCTGTCGGAGAAGGCACAGGCCGACATCGACGACAAGAAGCGCAAGGCCAGCAAGGAAATCCGCGTGGAGGCCATGCGCGACGCGGTGGAGTTCTCGCAGCGCACCTCGGCGCGCGGGCGCGGCAAGGCCGTGCTGGTGTACCCGGCCGAGCAGATGAACCACGTGACCGCCAACGCCTTGCTCAAGACGCTGGAGGAGCCACCGGGCGACGTGCGCTTTGTGCTCGCGAGCGAGGCGGCGCACCAGCTCTTGCCCACCATCCGCAGCCGCTGCCTGGGCCACACCATGGCCTGGCCGGCCGAGGCCGACATGCTGGCCTGGCTCAAGGGCCAGGGCATTGCCGCCGATGCGGCGCCGGCTTTTCTGCGTGCTGCGGGGGGGCGGCCCGACGACGCGCTGGCCCTGGCCCGCTCGGGCCGCAGCCCGCAGGCCTGGGCCCTGCTGCCCCAGGCCATGGCGCGCGGCGATGCCACGGCGCTGGGCGATTGGTCGCCCGCGCAGGTGATCGACGCGCTGCAAAAGCTCTGCCATGACCTGCTGGCTGCCAGCGTGGGCGCGGCACCCCGGTATTTCGCGCCGGCCGACCTGCCCAAGCCCCCGCCGCTGGCGCCGCTCACGCGCTGGTCCAAGGCCCTGGCCAAGGCGGCGCGCACGGCCGACCATCCTTTCAATGCCGGCCTCATGCTGGAGGCGCTTGTCGCCCAGGCGCGAAACACCCTACACTCAAGGCACTGAAGCCGTCCCATCCACCATGAGCAGTCCCTCCACCGCACCCCGCCCCAGCGTCATGCAGCTGGCCATCAAGGAAAAGGCGGCCTTGTATGCGGCCTATATCCCCTTTTTCGTCGAAGGGGGCATTTTTGTGCCCACCCAGCGCGACTACAAGCTCGGCGACGATGTGTATGTGCTGCTGACCCTGCCCGACGATACCCAGCGCTACCCCGTGGCCGGCCGCGTGGCCTGGGTCACCCCGGCGCGTGCCGCCGGCAACCGCACCCAGGGCGTGGGCATCCAGTTCCCCAAGGACGAGAAGTCGCGCCAGCTCAAGCTCAAGATCGAGGAACTGCTGGGAACTTCGCTGGGTTCGGACCGTCCGACACAGACCATTTGAGACCTTGTTTGCGCCAAACGCCGACCCGCGCAGGCTGGTCGGCTTTTTCCATTTTGAAACCACATGTTCGTTGATTCGCATTGCCACCTCACCTACCCCGGCCTGGCCGAGCAGCTGCCTGCCGTGCGCCAGGCCATGGCCGAGGCCTCGGTGGACCGGGCCCTGTGCATCTGCACCACCATGGAGGAGTTCGCTGACGTGCATGCGCTGGCACTCGCGCACGGCAACTTCTGGAGCACCGTGGGTGTGCACCCCGACAACGAGGGCGTGACCGAGCCTTCGGTGCAGGACCTGCTGGACCGGGCGGCCCTGCCGCGCGTGGTGGCCATCGGCGAGACCGGCCTCGACTACTACGGCATGGAAGACCGCAAGGGCGGGCGCAGCATTGCCGACCTGGAGTGGCAACGCGAGCGTTTTCGCACCCATATCCGCGCCGCGCGCGCCTGCGCCAAGCCGCTGGTGATCCACACCCGCAGCGCCTCGGACGATACGCTGGCCATCCTCAAGGAAGAGGGCGAAGACGGTGCGGGCAACCGGGCCGGCGGCGTATTCCATTGCTTCACCGAGTCCATGCAGGTGGCGCGCGCTGCGCTGGACCTGGGCTACTACATCTCGTTCTCGGGCATCATCACCTTCAAGACCGCGCAGGACCTGCGCGAGGTGGTGGCCTTTGTGCCGCTGGACCGCATGCTCATCGAGACCGACAGCCCCTACCTGGCGCCCGTGCCCTACCGCGGCAAGACCAACAGCCCGGCCTACGTGCCCCATGTGGCCAAGCAGGTGGCGCAGACCCGCGGCATGCCCGTGGAAGAAGTGGCCGAGGCCACCAGCCGCAATTTCGAAACCTTGTTCAAGGGAGTGACCGCATGACCACCACACACAGCACGCTGCGCCGCCGCACGGCGCTGTTGGGCGCACTGGCCCTGGCGGCCGGTGCCACGGGGGGCGCATGGGCGGGGTCCTACGAGGACTTTTTCTCGGCCGTGCAACGTGACGATGCCGACGAGGTCAACGGCCTGCTGCGCCGCGGCTTCGACCCCAATATCCGCGACCCCAAGGGGCAGGTGGCCCTGACGATTGCCCTCCAGGTCGAATCGCTCAAGGTGTTTGCCGCCCTCATGGCCAACCGGCGCCTGAAGGTGGAGCTGCGCAACCGCGATGACGAGAGTGCGCTGATGATGGCCGCCCTCAAGGGCAATGTCGATGCGGTCAAGGCGCTCATGGCCCGCGATGCCGACGTGAACAAGGAAGGCTGGGCACCGCTGCACTACGCGGCCTCGGGAGTGAAGGCCGAGCATGTGCGCATCATCGCCCTGCTGCTGGAGAACCACGCCTACATCGACGCGACCTCGCCCAATGGCACCACGCCGCTCATGATGGCCGCACAGTACGGCTCCAACGATGCCGTGCAATTGCTGCTCAATGAGGGCGCAGACCCCACGATCAAGAACCAGCTGGGCCTGACCGCCGTGGACTTCGCCATGCGCGTGAGCCGCACCGAGGCAGCAGAGAAGATCGCCACGGCCATCCGCCGTCGCCAGCCCAACGCGGGCAAGTGGTGATCGCCGCCTAGGCGCTTGCGGTTTCGTCCGTCGCCGGGGGCCTTGCCGCCGTGGCCGGGCGGCTTTGCAGCCGCGCATACAGGCCGCCGCTGGCCATCAGCTGGGCATGCGTGCCCTGCTCGACGATGCGCCCCTGCTCCATGACGACCACGCGGTCGGCATGTTCGATGGTGGACAGGCGGTGGGCGATCACCAGCGTGGTGCGGCCCTGCATCAGCCGGTTCAGTGCGTCCTGCACCAGGCGCTCCGATTCCGTGTCCAGCGCCGAGGTGGCTTCGTCCAGGATGAGGATGGGCGCGTCCTTGTAGAGCGCGCGGGCGATGGCCAGGCGCTGGCGCTGGCCGCCTGACAGCTGCGTGGCGTTGTGCCCCACCACCGTGTGCATGCCCTGGGCCAGCGAGGCCACATGGTCCGCCAGGTTGGCTGCAGCCAGGCAGGCCAGCACCTTGCCTTCGTCCACTGCATGGCCCAGCGCCACGTTGGCGGCAATGGTGTCGTTGAACATCACCACGTCCTGGCTGACCATGGCGATCTGGCTGCGCAGGGCGCCAAGGTCCCAGTCCTGCAGCGCATGGCCATCGAGCAGCACGCTGCCCGACGACATGGGAATGAAGCGTGGCAGCAGGTTCACCAGCGTGGTCTTGCCGGCGCCCGAGGGGCCGACCAGGGCGACGATCTCGCCGGGCGCCACGGCCAGGCTCACATCGTCCAGCGCCGGGGCATTGTCCTTGCCGAAAGAGACGGACACCCCGCGCAGTTCCAGCGCACCCTGGGCGCGCTCCGTGCGGTAGCTGCCACCCTGCTCGGCACCTGTATCGCCCAGCAGCGCCAGGCCGCGCTCCAGCGCGGCCACGCCGCGCGTGATGGGGTTGGCCACGTCTGCCAGGCGGCGGATGGGGGCGATCAGCATCAGCATGGCGGTGATGAAGGAGACGAAGCCGCCCACGGTCACGTCCTTGGCATCCAGCGTGCCGCGGCTTTGCCACAGCGCGATGCAGATGACCACCGACAGCGCGGCGGCGGCCAGCAACTGGGTGAGCGGCGTCATGGCGGCCGAGGCGATGGTGGACTTGATCGCCAGGCCGCGCAGGCTCTGGCTCAGGCGCACAAAGCGCGAGGCCTGGCCGTCCTGCGCGCCATGCAGGCGCACCATGCGGTGGGCCAGCACGTTCTCCTCGACCACATAGGCCAGTTCGTCCGTGGCCTGCTGGCTGCTCTTGGTCAGGGTGTACAGGCGCTTGGACAGGGTCTTCATGATCCAGGCCACGCCCGGCACCACCACGGCCACGATCAGCGTGAGCTGCCAGTTCAGATACAGTAGGTAGCCCAGCAGGGCCAACAGGGTGAAACCGTCGCGCGACAGGCCCATCAGCGCCTGCACCAGCAGCGTGGCCCCGGTCTGCACCTCGTAGACCACGGTGTTCGACAAGGCACTGGCCGACTGGCGCGAGAACAGGCCCATCTCGGCCGCCAGCACGCGGTCGAACAGCGCACGGCGCAGCAGCAGCATGCCCTCGTTGGCAATGCGTGCCAGCGCATACTGGCCCACGAACTGTGCGAGGCCGCGCACCAGGAACACCCCCATGATGGCCAGGGGCACGGCCCACAGCGGCAGGGTGCCCTGGGTGAAGCCGCGGTCCAGCAGGGGTTGGAGCAGGGCGGGGATCAGGGGCTCGGTGGCCGCCCCCACCAGCGTGGCCGCGATGGCCAGGCCCCAGGCCAGGCGCTGGTTGCCGAAGTAGACGGAAAGCCGCGCCAGGCGGGCGGTGAGGCTCAGGGCCGCGGGAGCGGGGGGCGCGGCGGCGCTCTGGGCGCCCTGGTCGGTGGCTTGCATGTGCAGCGGATTCTAAGGCGACACTGAATAAGTCTTCGCGATGGCGCGTGCCCTGGTTTGGGATGGGCTGCTAGGCGCAAAGCGCAGCCATAGCCTGTGCTATGGCGAGCATTTGCTTGCGCTGCAGACCGCCCAAAGCGGGGCGCGCGGCGCGCGAGGGACTTGTTCAGTGTTGCCTTAGGGGCCTGCGGCAGCGCCCTGGCGCGGCCATTGACCACAAGCCCTTGCACAGTTTGTCACAGCGGGTCTTCCCCAGTGTGTAACATTGGCGCTGCCAACCGGCATTTGTTCGGCTACTGCGGCTGCTAATGACCACAGATCACAATACCAACACATCCCTCCCTGCGGCCTTGCCGCATCCCATGCGCCGCCAGGTCCTGGCCGCATTAGCCACCACCGCCTCCTTGCCCGCCCTCGCGCAGTTCCGCGTGGAGGTCACTGGCGTGGGCCTGACCCAGCTGCCGATTGCCATCGCCCCCTTCCGTGGCGAGGCGCAGGCGCCGCAGAAGATCGGTGCCATCGTGCAGGCCGATCTGGAGCGCAGCGGCCAGTTCCGCGCGGTGGATACTGCAGGGGCGGTGCTGGACGAAAACTCGCGCCCCGACCTGGCACTCTGGCGCCAGAAGACGGCCGATTCGCTGTTGACCGGCAGCGTGACGCGCACCCCCGACGGCCGCTACGACGTGCGCTTTCGCCTGTGGGACGTGGTCAAGGGCCAGGATATTGGCGCACAGAGTTTCGTGCAGTCACAGGCCGACCTGCGCCTGGTGGCCCACCGCATTGCCGACTTCGTCTACGAAAAGCTCACCGGCGAGCGCGGCATCTTCTCCACCCGCATCGTCTACGTCACCAAGACGGGCGGCCGCTACAGCCTGTGGGTGGCCGATGCCGATGGCGAGAATGCGCAATCGGCGCTGACCAGCCCCGAGCCCATCATTTCGCCCGCCTGGTCGCCCAATGGCGGGCAGATCGCCTACGTGTCGTTCGAGTCGCGCAAGCCCGTGGTCTACGTGCACGAGGTCGCTTCGGGCAGGCGCCGGCTGGTGGCCAATTTCCGCGGCTCCAACAGTGCGCCGGCCTGGTCGCCGGATGGCCGCAACCTGGCCGTGACGCTGAGCCGCGACGGCGGCTCGCAGCTGTACCTGATTGACGCCAATGGCGGCGAACCCCGGCGCCTGATGCAAAGCACGGGCATCGACACCGAGCCCATGTTCTCGGCCGATGGCCGCAGCATCTACTTCGTGAGCGACCGGGGCGGTGCCCCGCAGGTCTACCGCGTGCCCGCCAGCGGCGGCAACGCCGAGCGCGTGACCTTCACGGGCTCCTACAACATTTCTCCCAATATCAGCCCCGATGGCAAGTGGTTGGCCTACATTTCCCGCGTGGGCGGGGCCTTCAAACTGCACGTGATGGACCTCGCGACGAGCACCGTCACCGCGGTCACCGACACCTCGGCCGACGAGAACCCCAGCTTTGCACCCAATAGCCGCCTCATCGTGTACGCCACGCAGCAGCAGGGCCGCGAGGCACTCATGACCACCACGTTGGACGGAAAAATCAAGGCGCGCCTGGCCGGCCAGCCTGGAGACATCCGCGAGCCCGATTGGGGCCCGTTCCAGAAGCAATGAACTTTTCAACACTTTTCGCAATCTAGTTTCCAGGAGAATTTTGGATGAACATCAAACTCAAGCGCCTTACCCTTGCCCTCGCCGTCACCGCCCTCGTTGCAGGTTGCAGCTCCGGTGTCAAGCTCGACGATGTGCCAGTGGAAGACAAGGGCGCGAGCTCGACCATGGGCACCAACCCTGGTGGTGCCAATACCGGTGGTGCTGGTACCACGTCCGTGGCACCCGTGGACCTGACTGGCAGCGCCGGCAATGCCCAGGGCCCTGTGGGCGTGGCACGCATCGTCTACTTCGACTACGACAGCTACGTCATCAAGCCCGAGTTCCAGTCGCTGCTGGACGCCCATTCGCGCTTCATCAAGCAGAACAGCGGCCGCAAGGTCATGATCGAAGGCCACACCGATGACCGCGGTGGCCGCGAGTACAACCTGGCCCTGGGCCAGAAGCGCGCCGAAGCCGTGCGCCGTTCGCTGGCCCTGTTGGGCGTGCCGGATTCCCAGGTCGAGGCCGTGAGCTTTGGCAAGGAAAAGCCTGCCGCTCCTGGTAACACCGAAGACGCGCACGCGCAGAACCGCCGCGCCGAGCTGTCGTACCGTTGATGCCCGCATTCAGCCTTTCTCAACCCCTGCGGTCCGTCGCCGCGGGCCTGGCTTTGGCGTGCGTCGCCCTGCCCGGGGCGCATGCGGCCCTGTTCGAGGACGGCGAGGCGCGCCGCGCCATCCTCGAAGTGCGCCAGCGCGTCGATGCGCTGCAGCAGTCGCAGCAGCGCACGGCCGATGAACTGCGCCGCGCCAACGAGGACAGCGCCCAGTTGCGGCGCGCTCTGCTGGAACTGCAGACCCAGATCGAGACCCTGCGCAGCGAGAACGCCCGCCTGCAGGGCCAGAACGAGCAGCTGACGCGCGAGGTGGGTGAGCTGCAGCGCCGCCAGAAGGACATCGCCCAGGGTGTGGACGAGCGCCTGCGGCAGTTCGAGCCGGTCAAGGTCACGGTGGATGGGCTGGAATTCCAGGCCGATGCCGCCGAGAAGAAGGACTTTGAAGCAGCGCTCGCCATCTTCCGTGCCGGCAAGTTCCCTGAGGCCAACCAGGCCTTCGGCAACCTGATCCGCCAGTACCCGCGCAGCGGCTACGTGCCTTCGGCCCGCTTCTGGCTGGGCAATGGCCAGTATGCGGCACGCGATTACAAGGAAGCGATCAACAACTTCAAGGCCCTGCTGGCCGAGGCGCCCACGCATGCGCGTGCGCCCGAGGCGGCCCTGTCGATCGCCAACTGCCAGGTGGAGCTCAAGGACGCCCGCGCCGCGCGCAAGACGCTGGAAGACCTGGTCAAGGCCTATCCCCAGTCCGAAGCCGCGATGGCCGCGAAAGAGCGCCTTGCCCGGATGAAGTGACGTGAGCCAGGAGAACCACGCACCTGCAGCCCCGAAGGCCCTGGTCGAGAGCGAAACCCTCGCTCCCGTACCCATGGTCCCGTTTGCCGATGATGCGACCGACGAGGTCACGCAGCGGCGCTTCGGCGGCCTCGAGCGCCTGTATGGCGTGGAAGGTGCCAAGCGCATCCGTGCCTCGCATGTGGTGGTGGTCGGCATCGGCGGTGTGGGCTCCTGGTCCGCCGAGGCGCTGGCGCGCAGCGGCGTGTCGCGGCTCACGCTGGTGGACCTGGACCATGTGTCCGAGTCCAACATCAACCGCCAGATCCATGCCCTGTCCACCACCGTGGGGCAGGCCAAGATCGAGGCCATGCGCGACCGCATCGCGCTCATCAACCCCGAATGCGAGGTGCGCTGCATCGACGAGTTCGTTGAACCCGGCAACTGGCCCCAGCTGCTGGGCAGCGATCCGGTGGATGCGGTGATCGACGCCTGCGACCAGATCAAGGCCAAGACCGCCATGGCGGTATGGGCCCGCGCCACCGGGGGCCATGCCTTCATCAGCGTGGGGGCGGCCGGCGGCAAGCGCCAGGCGCACAAGGTGGATATCGAAGACCTCGCTGCCACCACGCACGACCCCTTGCTCGCACAGATGCGCTACCAGCTGCGCAAGCACCACGGCGCGCCGCGCGAGGGCCGCAAGATCGGCATCACCTGCGTGTTCAGCCGCGAGGCCGTGGCCCAGCCCGATGCCTCGTGCGCGATCGAGGCCGGCGGCGATGGCTCGCTCAACTGCCATGGCTACGGCTCGGTCGTGGCCGTCACGGCCACCTTCGGCCAGTGTGCTGCCGGCTGGGTGATCGACCGTCTGGCAGCCGGTCCGCAAAAAGTGCCAAAAACCAGGCTATAATCTGAGGCTTTGCAGCATCTGCAGTTCGGTAGCTGACTGGCAGGCATTGCAATGTTGGGACGTTAGCTCAGCTGGTAGAGCAGCGGACTTTTAATCCGTTTGTCGTGGGTTCGACCCCCGCACGTCCCACCAAGATACGCAAGGCGCTACAGCTCTCCAGGCTGTAGCGCTTTTTGCTTTATGCGACCGGGCAGGGGGTTCAAGCGCTTTCGCGTGCCGACAGCCAGGCCATGAGTTCTGCGCGGTCCTGCACGCCCAGGCGGTTGTAGAGCTGGCGGCGGTGGTAGACCACGGTGTTGGCGCTGATGTCCATGCGCGCCGCGATCTGGGACTCCGGCAGACCGAGTGCCAGCCAGTACGCCAGCTCCTGCTGGCGCTGCGACAGCCCTTGGGTCTGCAGCACGGCCTGCAGGCGTGCCTCCCGCGGCACGCTCCGCGTGATGTGGATACCCACCGCCTGGCCCATGCCCGTGGCGGCCTTCATGGGTGTCGCGCGCACCGAAAAATGGCCGTGTACGGTGCGCAGCTCCCGGGTAGGCAGTCCGGGGAGGTGTTGCGCTTGCATGCGCTGCAGCAGTTCGTGCAGTTCCTGTGGCAGCCCTGCGCCGCGCCGCCAGCGCCAGCCGAAGGCCAGCGGCAGCAGGGCCTCGGCCTCGGGCGACAGCCACAGCAGCCGCCCCTGGGGGGTGGTGATGAGCATGCCCTGGCTGTGCGCCTCGCCGGCTTCGGCACCCCTCCCGCCGGTTCGCAGGATGTGCGCCAGATAGGGCTCCAGCCGCGCCAGCACCGCAGCGTCGCCGGGCCCGAAGGCCGGCGATGCCGCTTCTCGGTAGAACTTGAGCGTGCCTATCCCTTCACCGTCGGGCGTGCGCAGTACCAGGCTCATGCAGTCCACGGTCCGCATGGGCCGCATCACCACGTTGTAGAAGTCGCTGCGTTCCAGCTCCGGTATCGGCACGCGCACCAGTTGTCCCAGCATCTGGGGTCCCTGCTCATACCGCACCGCGGCGTCGAAGTCGCGCGAGCTGCGCACCAGGACCTGGCGCTCGCTGCGCAGGATGCGCGGGTCGAAGTAGTCGGCCACGACCGACTGGGCGGCCGGGACCTCCATGTGCACCGCCAGTTCGCCGCCATCCGCAGGGTACACGTACGCACTGGAGTCGAAGCCGAGAACACCGTGCAGCGTCTCCAGCAGGGGGACGACCATGGGCGGCCCGCCCGCTTCCATGCGGGTCATGTGCTGCAAGCGCGCAATGGCTTGCTGGGTGGAACTGGGCGAGGGCATGTCGGCTGCGGTCCGGTCGTGAAGCGGTGATGGGAACAAGACCCCGAATCTAGGGGCCGTGCCGCGCAGGGTCAACACATCGGCGCAACACCCTATCCGCCGGGGGTGGTGTGCGCGCCGCCGCGGGCTTGTAGCCTGCGCCGTCTCTGATCCACCAAGGAGTTTTTCCATGCCCACCCCTGATGCGGCGACCCCTGGCCGCGCCCTGAGAACCTGCTTGCGGCGCTGGCTGGCCGCTTCGCTCTTGCTGTTTGGCGGCAGCCAGGCCATGGCGCAGCCGCAGTGCGCGCCTGGCCAGTGGCTGGCCGAGTATTTTCCCAACATCCATCTGTCCGGAGCACCCGCGCTGCAGCGCTGTGAAAGCGGTCCCATCGACCACTACTGGACGGGCCCGGGCGGCAGCCCCGACCCGGCACGCCTGCCGGTGGACGGGTTCTCTGCGCGCTGGACCGCGACGCTGTCGTTCCCCGCGGGCGCGACCCGCTTCATCACCTTCACCGACGACGGCGTGCGCGTGCTGGTCGATGGCCAGCGCGTGATCGACAACTGGACCCGGCACGGCATCACCATGGACAGTGCCACGGTGCCCCTGGCGGCGGGCCCGCACACGGTGCGCATGGAGTATTTCGAGGCAGGCGGCGAGGGCCTGGCGCAACTGGTCATTGAGAACACCACCCCGGCGCCGCCGGTGCCGCCCAACATCCTGTCCTTCGTGGCGCAGCCGGGCACCATCGACCTGGGCGGCAGCAGCACCCTGGGCTGGAACGTGGACAATGCCACGGCCTGCACGGCCTCGGGCGGGTGGAGCGGAGAGCGGCCGACCAGCGGCAGCACCACTGTGAGCCCCCGCACGGCCACCACCTACAGCCTGAGCTGCCGCAATGCAGCAGGCGCCACTGCGAGCGCCTCGGCCACGGTGACCGTGCGCAATGCCCCGCCGCAGCAACTGCCCACCATCGACAGCTTCGCTGCCACGCCCGCGCGCATTGCCGTGGGCGACAGCGCCCGCCTGGCATGGCGGGCCAGCAACGCTGTCAGTTGCTCCGTATCGGGTGGATGGAGTGGCACGCGCGCCACCGAGGGCAGCGAGCTGGTGCGGCCCCAGGCCAGCACCTCCTACATCCTCACCTGCGCCAACAGCGCCGGGCAAAGCGTCTCGGCCACGGCCCAGGTCGCGGTGGACGCCACCAACCCCCGCCCGCAGGTGAGTGGCCTCACCGCCCGCGCCACACCGCAGGGCGTGCGGCTGGACTGGAATCCCGTGACCAAGAGCGGCAAGTGGGTCAATGGCTACTACACCGGCTGGTTCTGGGAGACCTTCCCGCCCGAGGCCGTGGACATGGGCACCATGACGCACTTCATCTTCGGCCGCTACGCGCCGGGCCTGGGCTCCTTGCCTGGCGGCCGCGCGGGTGAGCTGATGGAAGGCGCAGGCACCGCGCACACGCAGGCGGAGGATGCCTTGATCGCCAAGGCCCACGCCGCAGGCACCAAGGCCATCATGATGATCGGCGGTGAGTTCGACGGCCCCGGCTTCATGGCCGCCACGGCCAACCCGCAGATCCGCGCCGTCTTCATCAAGAACATCCTCGACAAGGCCGAGCAAAAGGGCTACGACGGTGCCGACATCGACTGGGAGGAAAACCTGGACACCGAGCAAGGCCGCGCCCAGGCGCTGGCATTGCTGCGCGAACTGCGCACCGCTGCCCAGCAGCGCCCGCGCTACCAGGCCAGCCCGTTCGAGATCAGCTGGCCCGGCTTCTGGGTCAACACCAACTTCCAGGAGATCCTGCCCTGGCATGTGGAGGTGGCCCATGCGGTGGACCGCTTCAACCTCATGACCTACAGCATGGCCGGTGACTGGGGCGGCGGCTGGCTGTCCTGGCACCACTCGCCGCTGTTCGGCGAGGCCCCCAGCCACCCCACCTCCATCGCCTCCACTGTGCAGGCCTACCTGAACGCGGGCGTGCCGCGCTCCAAACTGGGCATTGGCGTGGGCCTGTACGGCCTGTTCTACAACAACCGCGTCACCGGCCCGCGCCAGGCCGCGACCAGCGGTTCCAATGGCGGGGACGGCGTGAACAACTACCGGCGCCTGCTGGAGGACAACGCCTTCGGCCAGCCGGGCGCCGTCTACCACTGGGACGACCTGGCCAAGCAAAGCTACATCAGCTACAGCCAGCCCTGGTGGCGCGCCAGCGATGCGCCGGTCACCTACCTGAGCTACGAGGACGAGCGTTCCATCGCCGAAAAGGGCAAATGGGTGCACGAGCAGGGCCTGGGCGGCACGCTGGTGTGGACCATCAACTACGGTTACCTGCCCCAGCAGGGGGGCACCAACCCGCCCATGCAGGCGGTGAAGCAGGCTTTCATCGCAGCCAGCGCCTCGGGCTACCGGGTGTACCGCAATGGCACGGCGATTGCCACCGTGGCCAGCGGCGCGACCTGCACCGATGCGTCGGCGCCCAGCGGCAGCCACAGCTACCAGGTGGCCATGCTGGATGCGGCAGGCAATGAAGGGCCGCGCTCCGCGGGGGTCACTGTGCTGGTGCCCTGACACCATCTCCCCCAGATCAGCCCCCGGTGCCTCTCGGCGCCGGGGGCTTTTTTGTGGGCCAGGCCATTTACCGGGCATCCGTGAACTATTTCACGGTTTCCCGCCAATCTGCGCCAGCAGCTCATCGCGCCCCATCACGCCCAGCCGGTTGTAGAGCTGGCGGCGGTGGTACACGGCGGTGTTGAGGCTGATGCCCATGCGCTGGGCGATCTGCGATTCGGGCAGCCCCCGTGCCAGCCACCAGGCCAGCTCGTGCTGGCGCTGCGGCAGGCCCAGTGTCTGCAGGGCCGACAGCAGCCGCACGCCGCGCGCCACGCGGCGCGTGATGTGCAGGGCCACGGCCTGGCGGTCCTGCCGCTCCTGCGGTGCGGGGGTCAGGTGGGTGGCGCGCAGCGAGAACCAGCCCTGCGCCGTGAAGAGCTCCATCGTGGGCAGGGCCATCTCGCAGGGCCGCTGCGCGTTCAACCGGCGCAGCAGTTCCTGCAGCGCGGGAGGCAACTCGCCGGCGCGGCGCCAGCGCCAGCCGAAGGCCAGCGGCATCAGCGCCTCGGCCTCGGCCGACAGCCACATCAGCCGCCCCTGGGGGGTGGCCACCAGGACCCCCTGGCTATGCACCTCGCTGCCCTGGGCATCTCGCTCACCCTCTTGCAGCGCGCGTGCCAGATGGGCCTCCAGCCGGCCCAGCAGGGCCGCGTCCTGGGGCGTGAAGCCTGCTGCCGCGGCATCGCGGAACAGGTGGATGACGCCCAGCCCTACGCCTTGCGGGGTGCGCAGGGCCAGGCTCATGTAGTCCTTGGCACCCGTGGCCCGCATCACCGCGTCGTAGTAGTCGCTGCGCTGCATTTCCGCCATGGACACCACCATCTGCTCGCGCATCAACCGGGGGCCGTGCTCGTGGCGCACCGTCTCGCCGAAATCGCGCGGGCTGCGCACCAGCACCTGGCGCTCGCTGCGCAGAATGCGCGCGTCGAAGTAGGCCTGCGCCACCGACTGCATGGGCTCCTGTGCGTAGTTCATCAGCTCCCCGTCGCTGCCGGGGTACAGCATGCAGCCGAAGTCAAAGCCCACCACCCGGCGCAGTTCCTGCAGCAGGGGTTCGATGAGCTGCACGCCGCCCGCCTCCAGACTGGCCATGCGGTGCAGGCGCGCAAGGGCGTGGCGGTCGGGGCGGGACAGGGAGGGCATGGTGGGCGACAACAAGAGGATGGAAGGCCGCAAATCTAGAAGCCGCCTGCAACCCGGTCAACGCGGCTTGCGGGCTGCCTGCAACACCCCATCCCTTCTGGGTGGGGCGCGTCTTCGGTTTCGCAGCTAACTTGCGTTGCCGTGAATCTTGTCGCCCATTTTCGGGGCGAGCAATTCCATCGACGGCCATTGAAAAGGAACGGATGTGACATTCACCCTGTTTTCCCGCAAATCCCTGCTTGCCCTGGGCGTGCTCTCCCTGGTGTGCCTGCCATCCGCCCATGCCCAGGTGGAGATCATCGAGCCTGCAGGAGATTTCCAGTTCGGCAAGGTGGCGGTGCATGCTTCGGCAACGCAGACCCTGAAGGTGGTCAACCGCGGCCAGACTCCTGTGCAGTTGGGGTCGGTGATCTCCTCCATTGCCGCCATGTCACCCATCTGCACGGGGATTGGTTGCGGGGTGGTCATTGCCACCGACTTCACCATCCCTGTGGCATCGGATGGCTGCAGCAACACCTTGCTGCAGCCAGGGGCGGTGTGCTCGGCCTTGGTGCGCTTTACGCCGTCAGGTCCGGGCTCGCGCGGATCCCAGCTGAACGTCTTCAAGCCGAATGCGGCCTATGTTTCCCGGGGGTTGTTCGGCACAGGGGTCTCCGAACCGCTGGACTGCGTGCTCGACTGGGCAGAAAGGACGTTTCCCCAGTTGCTGACCAACCCGACCATGACGTCCGCCCTCGCGCCCTACCACCTGCGCTGCTATGCCAAGGGGGCCATCTGTGTCGGCGCTGACGTCGACAACCCGACCGATGCGCCACGGTTCGACCAGCCCAGCGCCTACCTCTACGATGCCCAGGCCCAGCCGCCACTGCGGCGCCTGGACTACCTGTCTTCGCTGTCGCGCCTGGCGCAGTGCCAGTGACGGGGTGGTTCGCCGGTCGCAGGCCACCCACTCGGCCCGGGGCGGGCCGGGTGCAGGGGCTTCAGAGGTATTCCAGGCCTTGGCTGCTCAGGCCGACCAGGTTGATGTGCGCGGCATTCAGGTCCAGGTTGGCCGCAGCCACCGCAAACGATGCATTGGTGTAGGCGCCCGACTTGATGACGGCCGCCAGCGACTGGACAGTGTTGGCGTCGGCTGCGACGCCGACCACGTTGGCGTAGACCATGCTCACCACCTGCTCTGGCGTGGCCGAGGCACCCAGCAAAGCATTGATGCCGAATTGCGCGACCTGCAAGGGGGTCGAGCCGGCGTCCACCGCCTTGAGCACGATGCCCACCACGCCACGGTTGTTCAGCCCGGCCGGGCCAACGAGCGCACCGACCAGGCGTGCGGCCGTGCCTGCGGCACCGTCCAGGTCAAGCGCCACGAAGCCATCCGTGAACTTGATGCGTTCGATCTGCAGCAAGGTGTCCACCCCATCGCGGCTGGGGACTCCATCGCCCAGCGTCCAGCCGCCACCGCTCTTGGGCTGCAGCGCATAGTCGCCGCGGTTGCCCCGCGCCACCACCGTGTCCAGGCCGCCCAGACCGTTGAAGGTCTCGTTGGCATTGGTGCTGGTGAAGGTGTCAGCGCCGGCCGTGCCGGTGGGCGTCGTCGGGGTGGTCGGTGTCGTCGGGGTGGTGGGCGTGGTCGGGGTGGTGGGGAAAGTCAGCGTCGGGCCATTGGTCGAGTTGAACCCATAGGTGCCGCCCAGGCCATCGCGGCCATAGATCCAGTCCAGCGCCAGCAGGTCATAGGCCTGGAACGTGGTCTTGAAAGGGCCCGCCTCGGTATAGGACATCACCGTGTTGTTGGTGTTGTCCTCGGCCGTGGGCAGGGGGCGTGGGGAATCGAAGGGGTGTGCCAGGCCCAGGGCGTGGCCCACCTCGTGCAGCAGCACCTCGTACCCCAGACCACCGGCCGTGGGGCTGTTATTGATGTTCGCGAACTCCACGTTGTCCAGATAGACCACCGATTCGGCGTTGAGCATCGTCAACGTCTGCGCGGCGCCCGTGTAGTTGTAGTTGTAGAACGAGGAGTTCAGCCCCGCCGTCGTGCGGCCCTGCAGGTTGGTGGCGGCGAAGTGGATGTCGGCCTGGGACGAGCTGCCGACCTCGGTGAAGGTGATGCCGGTGACCTGGCTGGCATAGGCCATGATCTGGCGCGCTGCCTGCATCTGCGAAGCGTTGAATGAGGTCAGGGCCGTGCTCGAGTCCTGGTCGGCCACGCTGCCCGTGCTCACGTCGAAGGTGTAGTACAGCACCTTGCGGCCATCGGGGAAGAAGTTCCACGGGGCCGGGTGTTCCAGCAGAGAGTCGGCCTTGTAGTTGCCCGAGAAGCGGATGTTTTGGAGATCGGAAACGGTGGCCATGGTGGTGTCGGATTTCTCGGCGGTTGGATGGTGGCTGCTGGCAGTTGGCAAGCCTGCTCGCTGGGTCATGCCACGCCAAAGTGGCGTTTGTGTCCGGCGGTGCTGGCCTCGGGCCGCAGTTGCAGGGCCCAGGAAACTCCCAGCATCTGCAATGCACGAAGCAGAATTTATCACCGGGGTGGCCGCCGCGCTGTGACGAAAAACACAATGTCACCATATCTGTGCGTTCCACTGCCATGGAAGCGGGCACCAGGTCTGCTGGCCCTGTCCCGGCAGGGTCACCTGCGCGACCCCGCCTAAGTGGCATCCCCAATGCCATGCGGCGGTGGCGCATCTAGGCTGCGGGGCTCAAGCATTCCTCCAGCCCCTGGCATCCCTCCATGTCCACACGCCCCCATTACGCTTTCTGGCCCCGCCGGCTGCCCCATTCGATCACCCTGCCCGTCACCTCACTGTGGGACAACGTGGCCATCAACGCGCGGCGCTACCCAGACAAAGCGGCGCTGGTGTTCTTTGGCCGTTCCGTGAGCTACCGGGACCTGGCGGAAGGCGCCGAGCGCCTGGCCGCACGGCTGGCGCAGCTGGGTGTGCAGCGTGGCGACCGCGTGGTGCTGTGCATGCAGAACTGCCCGCAACTGGTGATGGCGCACTTCGCCATCCTGCGCGCCAATGCCGTGGTAGTGCCGGTCAACCCCATGAACCGGGCCGAGGAACTCAAGCACTACATCACCGACCCCGATACGAAAGTGGCGTTCACCACGGCCGACCTGGCGCCCGAACTGGCCAAGGCGAGCAATGCGCTGGCCCCGGGCGAGCGCCTGGCGCACCTGGTGGTGACGCAGTTCACCGATGCCTTCGATGCCGGCGTGCAGGGCGCCGATGCCCCGCCCGAGGCCTGGCGCGAATGGCTGTGCACGCGGCACCCTCTGCCCGCCCTGGAGGGCGGTGCGGTGCACGCCTGGGACGACGCGCTAGACTGCAACGATGCGCCCCCCGCACTGGTGGTGGGGCCTACCGATCTGGCACTGCTGCCCTACACCAGCGGCACCACGGGCCTGCCCAAGGGGTGCATGCACCTGCACAGGAGCATCATGCACAACGCCGTGGCCAGCGCGCTGTGGGGCACGGGCTCTGTCGACAACGTCACCCTGGCCGTGGTGCCCATGTTCCACATCACGGGCATGGTCAGCGTGATGCATGCGGCCATTTACACCGGGGCCACGCTGGTGGTGATGCCGCGCTGGGACCGCGACCTGGCCGGGCGCCTGATCTCGCGCTACAAGGTGAGCAACTGGACCAATATCCCCACCATGGTCATCGACCTGCTGAACAGCCCGAACTTCGCCAGCTACGACCTGTCGAGCTTGGTCTACATCGGCGGTGGCGGGGCGGCCATGCCGCAGGCCGTGGCCCAGCGCCTGCTGGAGCAGTACGGGCTGCGCTACTCGGAGGGCTATGGCCTCACGGAGACGGCCGCGCCCTCGCACTCGAACCCGCCCGACCATCCCAAACAGCAGTGCCTGGGCATTCCCTTCGTGGGCACCGATGCGCGCGTGGTCGACCCCGACACGCTGCAGGAGGTTCCCGTGGGCGAGCAGGGCGAGATCATCATGCACGGCCCCGAGGTGTTCGAGGGCTATTGGAAGCGACCCGATGCCACGGCCAGCGCCTTCATCGAGTTCGAGGGCAAGCGCTTCTTCCGCTCGGGCGACCTGGGGCGCATGGATGAGGACGGCTACTTCTTCCTGACCGACCGCCTGAAGCGCATGATCAATGCCAGCGGCTTCAAGGTCTGGCCGGCCGAGGTGGAGGCACTGATGTTCCGCCACCCCGCCATCCAGGAAGCCTGCATCATCGCGGCGCGCGACAGCTACCGTGGCGAGACCGTCAAGGCCGTCGTGGTGCTGCGTCCCTCGCACCAGGACACGACCGAGCAGCAGGTCATCGACTGGTGCCGCGAGAACATGGCCGTCTACAAGGTGCCGCGCATCGTGCAGTTCGTGAATGCGCTGCCCAAGAGCGGCAGCGGCAAGGTCATGTGGCGCGCGCTGCAGGAGGCCGAGGCGGCCTGAGTCAGTTGTCCATTGCGCTGCGCGCCGCCCGCAACGCATGAAACTGGCGCGGCCAAGGCCAGTGCTCCCGTGCAAGGGCCGCCCCGCCGCACCGGGAGCGTCCCCCTCCCGACTCGCGCAGCGAGACGAGAGAGGGGTGAAGGCGCGAAGCGACTCAGGGGGTGTTTCGCTTCAGTGCGCTGTGTGGGTCAGCTCAGCCAGATCACGCTCCAGCAGTGCCGGATCGCCCAGCTGCAGCTCGATCAGGCGGCGCAGATGGGTCACGCTGTCCAGGTCGATGGACAGGCACAGCAGGCCGGTGTGCAGGCCCTCGACATGCGCCACCTCGCACGACATGCCGATGTGGTTGCCCGTGTCGTGCAGCGGAATGGTCAGCTGGCACAGCATGCCCGCCTGTACGTTGGCCTGGGCCGGCAGCGAGACCAGCGCCCCCTTGAGCGACAGATCCTGCACATGCACGCTGAAGGCGTTGCTCGCCAGGGTGAGCAGTGCCGGGGCATCGAAGTGGACACGGACGTAGTGGCGGCGTTCGTGGGGCATGGCTGTCTCCAGGGGTTTGGTGCATGCTAACCGAGTCCATCCCCACGGAGAACCCGGGCTTGCGCGCGGCCTGCGTTTTTCCACGGCGCCGAGCGGTCTGCTCGGGATTTTGTAACTTTTAGAAGTTTTCGCAACCTTTGGTTAACATGGTGCCTTAATCAGCCACTGTGGGGATTCCTGATCGTGAGTTCGCGCACCATGCGGTGGCTTCGCCGCTGGCCGGCCTGGCTGGCCGGCGCCCTGTGGGGCCTGCTGCCGCTGTACAGCGGTGCGGCAGCGTCCGTGCGCGAGGTTCGGGTGGGCGTGTATGCCAACGAGCCCACGGTGTTCATGAACCAGCACGGCCGGCCCGCGGGTATTTTCGTGGACCTGCTCAACCTGGTTGCCGAGCGTGAGCGCTGGTCCCTGCGCTATGTGCCATGCGATCTGCGGGCCTGCCTGGACGAATTGCGCGCCGGCCGCCTGGACCTGCTGCCCGATGCGCCGCGCGCCCAGGCCAGCGAGGCCCAGTTCGACTTCACCTCCGAATCCCTCGTGGACACCTGGTCACAGGTGTACCTGCGACCGTCCTCTCCGATCCGCTCGGTGCTGGACCTCGATGGCAAGCGCGTGGCGGTGCAGCGCGGCACGGAGCAAAGGGACCACTTCATTGCCCTGACGCGCCGCTATGGGCTGCAGGTCATGGTGGTGGAGGTGGACTCGCCCGGCCAGGCCTTCAGTGCCGTGGGCAGCAGCAATGCCGAGGCCGCCATTTCCAACCACCTGTTCGGGGGCTCGCACGCCAAAGGCCAGGGGCTGGTGGACTCGGGGGTCGTGCTCCAGCCCGGCGGGCTCTACGTCGCCACGGGCAAGGGCCGCAACGCGGAGCTGCTGGCCGCCATCGACAAGCGGGCCGCCCAGTGGCACGACGGTGCAGACACCTCCTACGCCCAGGTGATGCGCCGCTGGGTGGCCCGGCCGCCCGCAGGCGGTGTCTTCGGGCATCCCGCGGTATGGGCTGCGGGCGCCTTGCTGCTGGCTGGCGCGCTGGTGGCGCTCGCCGTCGTGGCGCTGCGCCACCACACCCGGCACCTGCGGGCCAGCGAGCACAAGTTCCGCACCATCCTCGACAGTGTGGGCGCCTTCATCTACATCAAGGACGCGGAGCACCGCTACCAGTATGTCAACCAGCACATGCTGTCGCTGCAGCCACATCCGGCGCGGGGCCTGGTCGGCGGCGATGACAGTGCGCTCTTCGACGCGGCGACGGTGCGCCAACTCGTTGCCAACGACCGGCTGGTGCTGGAGCAGGGCGAGCGCATCGAGGTGGAGGAGGTCAACACCCTGCACGATGGCTCGGTGCGCACCTACCTGTCGGTGAAGATGCCACTGCGCCGTGATGACGGCAGCATCTACGCCCTGTGCGGTATCTCCACCGACATCACGGAGCACCAGGGGGTGGAAGAGTCGCTGCAGATCGCGGCCATCGTGTTCGAGTCGTTCGAGGGCATGGTGGTCACCGGGCCCGACCAGCGCATCCTGCAGGCCAACACCTCCTATGCGCGGCTTTCCGGCTACACGGTTGAGGAACTGGTGGGCAAGACCCCGGCGCTGCTGCAGTCGGGCCGGCACGACCAGACCTTCTACCGCACCATGCACGAGACCCTGCTGGCGGTGGGCTCCTGGCAGGGCGAGGTCTGGAACCGGCGCAAGGATGGCGAGGTCTACCCGGCCTGGATCACCATCACCGCCGTGCGCTCGGCGCAGGGCGCCATCACGCACTATGTGGGCACACTGACCGACATCTCCAGCCGCAAGGCGGCCGAGGAGGAGATCCGCCTGCTGGCCTTCTACGATCCACTCACGGGCCTGCCCAACCGCCGCCTGATGGCCGACCGCCTGCAGCACAGCCTGGCCGCCAGCGCACGCACGGGCACCGGCGGTGCGCTGCTGTTCGTGGACATGGACAACTTCAAGGACCTCAACGACACCCAGGGCCATGAAATCGGCGACGAGCTGCTGCGCCAGGTGGCTGCGCGCCTGGGCGGTTGCGTGCGCAATGGCGATACGGTGGCGCGCCTGGGTGGCGATGAGTTCGTGCTGCTGCTCGAAGGCCTGAGCGCCTTGCCGCACGAGGCCGCCAACCAGGCCGAGATCGTGGGCCGCAAGGTGCTGCAGGCCCTGGCGCAGAGCTACCAGCTCGGCGGCCATGCCCACCACAGCTCCTGCAGCATCGGCGTCACCCTGTATGCCGATCCCCACACCACGGTGGACGAACTGCTCAAGCGCGGCGACATGGCCATGTACCAAGCCAAGGGAGCGGGGCGCAACACGCTGCGCTTCTTCGACCCGCGCACCCAGGCTGCCGTCACGGCGCGCACCGCGCTGGAGGCGGGTTTGCGCGAGGCGCTGCGCGAGGGCCAGTTCCTGCTGCACTACCAGCCCCAGATCAGCCAGGACCAGGGCATGGTGGGCGCCGAGGCGCTGCTGCGCTGGGAGCACCCCGAGCGCGGGCTGGTCTCGCCCGCCGAGTTCGTGCCCGTGGCCGAGGCCTGCGGCCTGATCGTGCCGCTGGGCGCGTGGATCCTGCGGGCTGCCTGCCTGCAGTTGGTGGAATGGGGGCGCGATGCGGCCACGGCGCATTGGACGGTGGCCGTGAACGTGAGCGCGCTGCAGTTCCGCCACCCGCACTTCGTGGAGGAGGTGGTGGAAGTCCTGCACAGCACGGGCGCCAATCCGCTGCGGTTGAAGCTGGAGCTCACGGAGTCGCTGCTGCTCGACGACGTGGAGGACATCATCCGCCGCATGGGCTCGTTGCGCGCCCTGGGGGTGCGCTTTTCGCTCGACGACTTCGGCACGGGCTACTCATCGCTCAGCTACCTCAAGCGGCTGCCCCTGGACCAGCTCAAGATCGACCAGAGCTTTGTGCGCGACCTGCTCACTGACCCCAACGATGCGGCGATCGCCCGCACCATCGTCAACCTGGCCCACAGCCTGGACCTGGGCGTCATCGCCGAAGGCGTGGAAACCCCTGAGCAGCGCGACATGCTGGCCAGTGTGGGCTGCCTGCATTACCAGGGCTACCTGTTCGGGCGCCCGGCACCAGCCAGTGCGCTGCCACGCATTGCGGCGCAGATGGCGCAGGCCGGCGCCTGAGCGGCTGCAGGCACATGGCCTGGCCTGTGCCGCTTGACCTGCATCACATCCGCCGCGCTCTGCCTGCCTGCGCCGGCCCTGCAGCACACGGTGCCGGCGGTTAAGCCTTATGCTCGGGCCTCTATGGCCCAAGTCACTTTTTCTCCCCCGTTCACCAGCCCTTCCGGGACCGCGGCGCAGCTGCGCAGCGCGGGTTTTGCCGTGCTTTCGCCCGCCGACGTGGCGGCCTGGATCGGTTGCCCGCTGCCTGCACTGCTGGCGCTCAACGCCGACTGGCAGGCTTTGCCGCCCGATGAGTTCCTCAAGGATGGCGGGCGCTACCGGCGCCGGCGCCATTCCTGCTTCGTGGTGCAGGGCGGGCAGGTGCAGCAGGTACCGCACCGCGCGCACTGGCAGCCCGTGGAGTACAACGCCTTGCACGGTGGCATGGAGCGCTGGTTTGCGCCCATGGAGGCCGCCACCGTGGCGCAGCCCGCGTGGTCGCAGCTGCTGCAGGCCTTGGCCCGGGTGTCCGACGCGGTGTTTGCCGATGGCCAGGCGCCGCAGCCCTGGTCGGTGGAGGCGCACCAGTTCCGCATCGATACCGAAGGCGGCATTGGCCGGCCCACGCCCGAAGGGGCGCACCGTGACGGCGTGGACCTGGTGGCCGTGTTCCTGGTGGGCCGTGTGGGCATCAAGGGCGGCGAGACCCGCGTGTTCGAGGCCAACGGCCCCGGCGGCCAGCGCTTCACCCTCACCGAGCCCTGGTCGCTGCTGCTGCTCGACGATGCGCGCATGATCCACGAGTCCACGCCCATCCAGCCCATTGCTCCGGGCGGTTACCGCGACACGCTGGTGGTCACCTGCCGACGCGGGGGCTTCCAGGGGGCGTAGGGTGCCTGTCTGTAGGACAAGGCGTCGTCATGGTGCGTCAATGGCCTGATCATGCGCCTGCTGTTTGATGCGGATCAAGATGCGCGGTATGGTGCAGGTTCACACTGTCCTTCATCGCACCGCAGGCCTCGCCGAGGGTGCATTCACACAAGGAGAAGACACCATGTTCAAGCACATCCTGGTTCCCATTGACGGCTCCGACATCGCCTCGCTGGCCGTGGCCAAGGCAGCGGGCCTGGCCAAGACCTTCGGCAGCGCCGTGACCGCCTTGTACGTGGTGGATCCCTATCCGTTCACCGGCGTGGGCGCCGACTTTGCCTACGGCCAGGCCCAGTACCTGAGCGCCGCGACGGCCGAGGCCAACGCCGCGCTGGAGAAGGCGCGCACCGAACTCACCGCTGCCGGCGTGCAGGTGAGCACGGTGGTGGGCGAGGGCCATACCGTGCACGATGGCATCCTGAGCGCCGTGCTGAGCACGGGCGCCGACCTGATCGTGATGGGCTCGCACGGCCGCCGCGGCCTGGAAAAGCTGGTGCTGGGCAGCGTGACCCAGCGCGTGCTGGGTGCCGTGCATGTGCCGGTGCTGGTTGTGCGTACCTGAACTGCAGCGGTCACGCACACCAACAAGAAAATGGCTCCCGAGGGAGCCATTTTTCATGGAAGCCGCAAAGCTTCCGGTTACTCGATCTTTGCGCCGGAAGCTTCCACGATGCCCTTCCACTTGGTGTAGTCGGTCTTGAGCAGCGTGCCGAACTGGGCGGCCGACATGGCCTCGGGCTCGGCACCCTGGGCGTGGATGGCGTCCTTCATCTCGGGCGTGGCCAGCAGCTTGTTGATCTCGGCATTGACCGCCGACACCACGTTGGCGGGCGTACCGGCGGGGGCGAACACGCCATACCAGGTGCTCACGTCAAAGCCCTTGAAGCCCGATTCGGCCACCGTGGGCACGTCGGGCAGGGAGGAACTGCGCTTGGCCGAGGTGACGGCCAGGGCACGCAGCTTGCCCGACTTGAGCTGGCCCATGGCCGAAGGCACGGACGACATCAGCAGGTCCACATTGCCGGCCAGTGCGTCCATGAGGGCGGGGTTCGAGCCCTTGTAGGGGATGTGGCTGAGCTTGACGCCCGCGGCCTTCTCGAACAGATCGCCGGCCAAGTGGATGGAGGTGCCGTTGCCGGGCGAGCCGTAGGTGACGGTGCCGGGCGCCGCCTTGGCGGCTGCGACCACATCGGCCAGGGTCTTGTACTTGGAGTTGGCGCTGGTGGCGATGACCACGGGCGTGTAGGCCACGTGGGCCACGGCGGTCAGGTCCTTGGTGGGGTCCCAGGGCAGGTTCTTGTAGAGCCAGGGGCCGATGACCAGGTTGTCCTTCTGGCCCATCACCAGGTCATAGCCTGTGGGCCCGGCTTTCACGGCCTCGCCGATGCCGATGGTGCCGCCGGCACCGGCCTTGTTGTCGGCCACCACGGTCCACTTGGCGCTCTCGGTGAGCTTGGTGGCCACCAGGCGCGACAGGATGTCGGTGCCGCCGCCCGGTGGGAAGGGCACGATCAGGCGGATGGGCTTGTTGGGGTAGCCTGCGGCCGGGGCGGGTGCCTGGGCATGGGCGGTGGCACCCAGGGCGAGGGCCAGCGCACTGAAGGAAATCAGGGTGCGAATCATGGTGAAAGATGTCTCCGTCGGTTCAATGGGGGAGCCGCCGCGGCGGGCATGCTCCACTCTGCCGGTCTGGGCCAGCACCTCGCCATGATCGCCGATACGGCGGGGGTGCTGCCTTGCCAATACGGGGTGGCAGCATCGCGGGTGGCGATGGCAGGCCCCGGTATCGGTCAGAGGCGTTCGAAGATCGCGGCAATGCCCTGGCCGCCGCCGATGCACATGGTCACCAGCGCATAGCGGCCTTGCACGCGCTGCAGCTCGTGCAAGGCCTTCACCGTGATCAGTGCGCCCGTGGCGCCGATGGGGTGGCCCAGAGAGATGCCCGAGCCGTTGGGGTTGACCTTGGCCGGGTCCAGGCCCAGGTCCTTGCTCACGGCGCAGGCCTGGGCGGCGAAGGCCTCGTTGGCCTCGATCACGTCCAGGTCAGCCACCGTGAGGCCGGCCTTCTTGAGTGCCAGCTGCGTGGCAGGCACGGGGCCGATGCCCATGTACTTGGGGTCCACGCCGGCATGGGCGTAGGCCACCAAGCGCGCCAGCGGCTTGGCGCCACGCGCCTTGGCGGCGCCGGCTTCCATCAGCACCACGGCCGCGGCTGCGTCGTTGATGCCCGAGGCATTGCCGGCCGTCACCGTGCCGTTTTCCTTGGCGAACACCGGCTTGAGCTTGGCGAAATCGTCGAGCGTGGCGCCGCTGCGGAAATGCTCGTCCGTTGCGTATTGCACGTCGCCCTTCTTGCTCTTCAAGGTGACCGGCACGATCTGGTCCTTGAAGTAGCCCGCCGCCGTGGCGCGCTCGGCGCGGTTGTGGCTTTCCACGGCCAGCCTGTCCTGCTCTTCGCGGCTGATGCCCCACTTGGCGGCGATGTTCTCGGCCGTCACGCCCATGTGGATGGCGTGGAAGGGGTCGTGCAGCGCGCCGATCATCATGTCCACCATCTTGGTGTCGCCCATGCGCGCGCCCCAGCGGGTGTTCAGGCTCGCGAACGGAGCGCGGCTCATGTTCTCGGCGCCGGCGCCGATGGCCACGTCGGCATCGCCGAGCAGGATGGACTGGCTGGCGTTCACGATGGCCTGCAGGCCCGAGCCGCACAGGCGGTTCACGTTGTAGGCGGGCGTGGCTTCGCCGCAACCGCCGTTGATGGCGGCCACGCGCGAGAGGTACATGTCCTTGGGCTCGGTGTTCACCACATGGCCGAACACCACATGGCCCACATCCTTGCCTTCCACGTTGGCACGCGCGAGCGATTCGCGCACCACGAGGGCGCCCAGTTCGGTGGGTGCAATGTCCTTGAGGCTGCCACCAAAGGTGCCGATGGCGGTGCGTACTGCGCTGACGACGACGACTTCACGGGTCATGGGAATGTCCTTTCTGGAGGGAGGTCTGTTGGTTCTATTGAGCGTCTCTTACATCGGCCACGGGGTTGGTGCCGAAGTCTGCGCGGTCCAGCCAGGCGAGCACGCGGGTGGCGGCATCGGTGGGCGACGTGAGCTGGCCGCCCGTCTTGAGGTTGGCGAAATTCTGGCGGTCCGGAAAAGCCTCGGGTGCGGCGCCGCGCAATTGCACCTGCATATCGGTGTCGATCACGCCCGGAGCCAGCGAGCATACCTTGGCGCCGTTCGGTTTGTGGGCTTCGTCCAGCGCCACGCAGCGCGTGAAGTGGTCCATGCCGGCCTTGGCCGCGCAGTAGGCCGCCTGCGAGGCCATGGCCTTGCGGCCCAGGCCCGAGGAGATGTTGAGCACCTTGCGCGCCGCGGTCGTCCAGCCCTCGGTGGCGCCCAGGAAGGCGGCCGTGAGCTGCATGGGCGACTCCAGGCCCACGCGCAGGGCGTTGGCCAGGTCGGCGGCATCGCTGCCCGACAGCGGGGCGATGCGCGGGATCACGCCGGCGTTGTTGATCAAGGTTGCGCTGGCAAAGCGGCCCGGGGCCTGCGCGGCCAGCCAGTCCGCAAGGCGCTTGGCGGCCTGCTCGCCCTGGGCGAGGTCCAGTTGCCACTGCTCGAGCGTGGCGCCCGAGGCCTTGGCTGCGGTGCTCAGGGCGTCCTGGCTGCTGCGTGCCAGGCTGATGAGGGTGTTTGCGGGGCTTTGCAGCAGTTGCTGGGCTATGGCCAGGCCCATGCCGCGCGAGCCGCCGGTCAGGATGAAGAGATGTGGGGTTTGGGACATCCCTCCATCGTACTGCGCCTGTACGCCATCAGCTGTCGCCCGGGGATTCCAGGGCGGCCAGCAGCACGGCCAGCTTGGCGTCGAGCGCTGCCAGATCGGCCGCTTTCATCGGTGCCAGGATGCGGTGCTCGTTGGCCACATGGGCCTCCACGGCCCGGTCGATCAGCGCCAGCCCTGCAGGGGTGAGCTGCACCAGCATGCTGCGCGCGTCCTCGGGGTTGGGCAGGCGCGCCACGAAGCCGCTGGCCTCCAGCTTGTTCATGCGGTGGGTCATGGTGCCCGAGGTGACCATCAGCGTCGAGAACAGCGTGGTCGGCGCCAGGCAATAGGGCGCGCCCGAGCGGCGCAGCGTGGCCAGCATGTCGAACTCCCAGAAGCTCAGGCCGAACTCGGCAAAGGTCTCGTCCAGCCGGCGCTGCAGCAGGGCTGCGCAGCGCTTGAGGCGGCCGATCGGGCCCATGGGGCCCACGTCCAGGTCGGGGCGCTCGCGCTGCCATTGGGCCAGGATGGCATCGACGGCATCGGGCGGGGCGGAGGGTGCGGGCATGGTGGTGCAGGTTGTCTTGATTTCAAGATTTTATGGTACAGTGATTTATCTTGAATTGAAGATAAAATCATGACCGAGACACCTTCCCGCGTCGCCTGGGGCGATGTACTGCTCACCGCGCTGGCCCCCGCCATCTGGGGCTCCACCTATATCGTCACCACCGAGCTGCTGCCGCCGGACCGGCCCTTCACGGCCGCGCTGCTGCGCACCCTGCCTGCCGGCCTGCTGCTGGTGCTGTGGTGCCGCCAGGCGCCGGCCTTGCGCGATGGCCGGGGCTGGGCGCGCCTGCTGTTGCTGGCGGCGCTCAACCTGGGGGTCTTCCAGGCGCTGCTGTTCGTGGCGGCCTACCGCCTTCCGGGTGGGGTGGCCGCCGTCGTGGGTGCCGTCGGGCCGCTCTTGATGATGGGCCTGACCTGGGCGGTGGACCACCGCCGGCCCCCGGCCCTGGCCATGGTGGCGGGGGCGCTCGGCGTGGCCGGCATGGCGGCGCTGCTGCTGTCGCCCGGCGCCGCCTGGGACATGGTCGGCGTGGCGGCTGCGTTCGTCGGCACGGTGTGCATGGCGCTGGGGACTTTTCTCGCCCGGCGCTGGCAGTCGGGTGGCCTGCCGGTGCTCGCCTTCACGGGCTGGCAGCTGCTGGCCGGTGGGCTCATGCTGCTGCCCGTGGCCTGGGCGGTGGACCCGCCACTGCCCGCGCTCACGGTCACGCAAGTGGGCGGGTACGCCTACCTGAGCATCGCGGGTGCGCTGCTGGCCTATGCGCTGTGGTTCCGGGGTGTGGCGCGCTTGCCTTCCATCGCGGTGTCATCGTTGGGGTTGCTGAGCCCGGTGGCGGCCGTGCTGCTGGGCTGGGCCTTGCTCGGCCAGGCGCTGCGCGGCACCTCGCTGGTGGGCGTGGTGGTGGTGCTGGCCAGCATCCTGGCCGTGCAGTGGGCCATGGCGCGCCAGGCCGAACGGTCCTAAAACTCTGCCGGCCAATGGAACTGCAGCGGCTCGCCGGTGGTTGGGTGCGCCAGTGCCAGCTCACTCGCATGCAACAGCAGGCGCGGTGACCGGGCCAGCGTGGCGGCATCGGCATACAGCGCATCGCCCAGGATGGCGTGGCCCAGGGCTGCCAGGTGCACGCGCAGCTGGTGGGTGCGGCCGGTCACGGGTTCGAGCAGCACGCGGGTGGTGCCTGCCATGGGGTCATGCGCTTCGGCGCGCCAGCGTGTCAGGCTGGGCTTGCCCAGCACCGGGTCGATCACGCGCAGCGGGCGGCGCTCCCAGTCGGCCGCGATCGGCAGATCGATCTCGGTCCAGGTGCCTTCGCCAAGTGGCTGCATCTGCCCCTGCACCACGGCCACATAGCGCTTGTGCACCTGGCGGTCGGCAAAGGCCTGGCTCAGCGCACGCTGTGCTTCGATATGGCGGGCCATGAGCACCAGGCCTGAAGTCGCCTGGTCCAGCCGGTGCACGATGAGCGCGCCGGGCCAGTGCTGCTGCGCGCGGGCGCTCAGGCAGTCCTGCTTGTCGGGGCCGCGGCCGGGCACGCACAACAGACCGGCGGGCTTGTGCAGCACCAGGATGTCGGCGTCCTCGTGCAGGGCCTGCACGGCCAGTGGCCCCTCAGCCGGCAGCATGGCCATGGATGAGCCGGTGCACCGTGGCCACCAGTTCTTCCACATCGTTGGGTTTGTGGATCAGGGCGCTGGCGCCTTCGGCCATGGCCGCCTGTTCGATTTCGGTGGTCACATAGCCCGATGCCAGGGCCACCGGCAGGTCGGCGCGGATCTGGCGCGCTTCGCGCACCAGGTCGGTACCGACAAAGCCGGGCATGTTGTAGTCGGTCACCAGCAGGTCATAGCGCTGCGGGTCGGCGCGCAGCGCTGCGCTGGCTTCATGCGGGTCGGTGTAGCCGCTCACCTCGTAGCCGCGCCGGCGCAAGAGGCGCTGCACCAGGAAGACCAGGGCCTGGTCGTCGTCCACATACATCACATGGGGCTTGCGCTGGTCGGCCTGCGCCGTGGCCAGCGGCGCGGGGGCCGGGGGCGGCATCACTGCCGGCGCGGTCTCGGTGCCGCCGGGCGCCACGGGGAAGTACAGCGTGAAGCGGCTGCCATGGCCCGGAATGCTGCTCACGTCCACCGCGCCTTCGTGCGTGCGCATCACGCCGTGCACCACGGCCAGGCCCAGGCCCGTGCCCTGGCCCACGGGCTTGGTGGTGAAGAAGGGTTCGAAGATGCGCTGCAGGGTGGCCGCGTCGATACCAGGCCCGCTGTCGCGCACCGTGAGGGCCACGTAGTGGCCCTCCGCCAGGCCCAGGCGTTCACCCAGGCGCTGGTCGGGCTGCACCGCAGTGGCTTCCACATGGATGCTGCCGCGCGCACTGCCGATGGCGTGGATGGCGTTGGTGCACAGGTTGAGCAGCGCCTGCTCGACCTGGGTGGCGTCGGCCAGCACCGGCGGCAGGTCCAGCTGCAGCTGCATGTGCAGCTCGATGGCCGGGGGCAGGGTCACGCGCAGCAGGCGCTCGGTGTCGTGCACCACCTCCACCAGCGGCACGGCCGCGCGCTGCGGTGGCTCGTTGCGGCTGAAGGTCAGGATCTGGCGCACCAGATCGCGCGCCCGGCGCCCGGCCTTGTCGATCTCGCGCAGGCTTTCGAGCGCGGGCGAGCCCGGCGTGCAGTCGGCCTTGGCCAGCTCGACGTTGCCCAGGATGGCGCTGAGGATGTTGTTGAAATCGTGCGCGATACCGCCGGCCATGGTGCCCACGGCCTGCATCTTGTGCGACTCGCGCAACTGCGCCTCCAGTTCGCTGCGGTGCGCCTCGGCCTTCTTGCGGCCTGTGAGATCGCGTGCGAACACGGTGGTGGTCTCGCCCTCGGCGTGGCGCTCGAAGGACACGCTCACCTCCACGGCCAGCTCCTTGCCACCCGCCGTGAGCGCCGTCATCTCGCCCAGCATGGCCTGCGTGGTCAGTTGCGCAAAGGTCAGGCCCTGTGTCGCGCCGGGCAGGAAGCGCTCCAGCGGGCTGCCCAGTGCATCGCTGGCGCTGCACTGGAACAGCGCTGCCGCCGTGGGGTTGAACACGGTGATGCGCTGGTGCTGGTCTACGCACACGATGGCGTCCAGGGCGGAATTGATCACCGCCTCCAGCCGCTTCTCGCTGGCGTACAGCTGCTCGTTGCGCTGCTGCAGGGCCTGGGCACTGTGCTGCAGTGCCCGGCGCTCGCTGAGCAGCGGGCCCTGGTCGATCACCGCGCACAGGTACTGCGACACGGGCGGGCCACCGCCGGCCTGGGGCGCCTCGATGTGGGCAATGTGCAGGTCGCCCTTGATCCGCACTTCCTCGCCGATGTCGAAGACCACCTCGGTCACTTCGCTGCGCCCCAGGTTCTCGGCCTGGGCGAAGGCGTTGTTCACGCGGTTCACATCGGCCGCGCTCACGAAGGGCATCAGTGCCGTGAGCGGCCGGTCGCGCTCCGTGGGCTGGAAGGAGCGGTGCGCCATGGAGTTGGCCTGCACCACCATATCGTGCTCATCGATCACCATCAGCGCCAGCGGCATGCTGGCGAACAGGGTCTCGAAACGCTCCGAGGCGCTCTCGGCCACAGCCTGGCTGTAGCGCAGCACCTTGTTCTGGCTTTCGAGCTCGGCCTGGTAGGCGCGCAGCTCGGCCACCAGGCCCTCGGCCGGGCTGCCGGCGCTGCTTTCGGACGCCGAGCTCGCGCTGCCCGCTGCCGCACCGGCTGCGGGCAGGCGCCGGGAAGGGTCCAGGAAAGACAGGTCCGGTTCACTCATGGACTGGGGCAATCAGCAAGGCGGCACTGCGCGATGGGGGAGGGGAAAACAAGTGTAAGCCTCCCGAAGCCCCCATACCGCGCATGGAAGGGGTGATTGTTGATGGATTGCGAACAATCCTTTTCCCCGGCGGGCCTTACCGAACAGCACCCCGTTCCCTACAGTTCACCCATCGGCATTGCGATGCCGTCCCTCCAACACCCAAGACCATATTTCAGGAACCAGGGCCATGACCACAGCCAACCACACCACCATCGCCGCCAACCCGCTGCTCGACAAGCTGCAATGGCGCTACGCCGCCAAGAAGATGGACCCCGCCAAGAGCGTGCCGGCCGACAAGGTCGAGCGCATCCTCGAAGCCGCGCGCCTGGCGCCCACCTCCAGCGGCCTGCAGCCCTTCGAGATCATCGTCGTGACCGACCCCGCCGTGCGTGCCCGCATCCAGCCTATCGCCTGGAACCAGGGCCAGATCACCGACGGCTCGCACCTGCTGGTCTTCGCCGCCTGGGACAACTACACGGCCGAGCGCATCAACATGATGTTCGACCTGACCAACGAGCAGCGCGGCTTCAAGAACGAAGGCTGGGAAAACTACCGCCAGATGCTGCTCGGGATGTACCCCCAGCGCGATGCCGAAGTGAACTTCCAGCACGCCGCCCGCCAGGCCTACATCGGCCTGAGCGCCGCCCTGATGGCTGCAGCCTTCGAGGGTGTGGACTCGACCCCCATGGAAGGCTTCGACCCCAAGGCCCTCGACGAGATCCTGGACCTCAAGGCCCGCGGCCTGCGCAGCGTCGCCATCCTGCCCCTGGGCTACCGCGCCAGCGAAGGCGACTGGCTGGTGAACCTCAAGAAGGTGCGTCGCCCACGCGAACAGTTCGTCACCGAAGTGTGATGGAAACGCCCGGCCAAGCCCGCAAGGACAGGCCGGAACCGGTTGCATATCTCTCTCCTCCGCCGTCTTTCTTGAAGACGTTCACCCGCCCTCCACGCAAGTGAAGGGCGGTTTTTTCGCTCAGTTCGCAGGCCGAGGCGCATCGTTGACTTGGCGCAGCGGCGTCAGCACAAAGGCCAGGGCCACCAGCACCACCAGCGCACCGCCGCTGGCGGCGAACAGCTGGGTCAGTGTGATGCTCTTCATGAGCCAGCCCGTCACGGCCGCCGAGATCGGCGCCAGGCCCATGAAGATGAACATGAACAGGCTCATGGCCCGGCCGATGAGCATGGGCGGCACGCGCTGCTGGATCCAGGTGAACACGCGCACCTGCATGAAACCGCCGAGCAGGCCGATGGCCAGCATCAGCCCCGCGCCCTGCCACACGACCGTGACCATGCCCATGGGGATGAACAGCAGGCCGATCACGGCGTCGAACGCGAGGATGGTCAGCCCCAGGCTGCCCCAGCGCAGGCGCGGGAACATGCCCGAGGCCACCATGCCTGCCAGCGTGCCCGCACCATGGGCGCCCAGCATGGTGCCGAAGGCGGCCGCGCCCAGGGTGGGCGTGCTGCTGGCCAGCACCGGCACGGCGATGTGGATGGGGCCCATGATGAACAGTGCAATGGCGCTCCAGTAGAGAAAGCAGGTGCGAAGTTCCGTGTCGCGCCAGAAATGCACGAGCCCCTGGGCCACCGAGGCCAGCACGGCCTGTGGTGCGCCCAGCGGCGCAGGGGCGGTGCCTGTGAGGGGCTTCACCTGCGCCAGTGTCCAGGCCGAGATGCCGAAGCTCAGCGCATCGAGTGCGAACGCAATGCCGATGCCCGTGGCATTGGCCCGCGCATCCGCGCCGCTGCTGCCGTCGCCGAACAGCGCGAGCAGCAGGCCCGCGAGCAGGGGGCCGAGGAACATGGTGAACTGGCGCAGCCCCAGGCTGATGCCATTGGCGGCCTGCAACTGCGGGCGCGGCACCACGTGCGGCATCATGGCCGTGCCGGCCGGGATGCTGAAGGCCGTGGCCAGGCCGATGGCCAGCGACAGCGCATACACCATCCACAGTGTGAGCGTGCCCGTGAGCACCAGGCCGCTGAGCAGGGCGAGCAGCACCAGGTTGACGTACTTGGTGAGCATCAGCACCTGCTTGGGCGAGTAGCGGTCCACCAGGGCGCCCCCGACCAGGATGAAGAGCGCGCGCGGCACGCTCATCAAGGCCAGCACGGTGCCCAGCACCAGGGTGTCGCCCGTCATCTGCAGCACCAGCCAGGGCAGGGCGATCAGGGTGAACTGGTCGCCCAGCATGGTCAGGGCCGAGCCGCCGGTCAGCCAGCGGAAGTTGGGGTCGCGCCAGAGCGCAGCGTTCGGTTTCACTTCAGTTCTCCACGGCGCTGCGCGCCATCCACAGAGCATGGGACTGGCGCGCGCGAGGCCAGCGTCCCCGTGCAAGGGCCGCCCCGCCGCACTGGGGGCGTCCCCCTCCCGAGTCGCGCAGCGGGTCGAGAGAGGGGGAAGGCGCGAAGCGCCTCAGGGGGTGTTTCTTTTCAGTGGGCATGGATGGGTTCTCCAGAAGAAGGGGAAGTGCGGTGGCGGTGTCCGTTGAGGAGCGCGCCGACGGCGGTGAAACGGACCAGGAATTGGTAGCTCAGCAGGCACACGGCCGTGGTGGCGGTGATGTTGACCAGCATCTTGGCCAGTGCCGGCATCGGCAGGCCGTACAGCAGCGCGCCAAAGCCTATGGTCAGGGGCATGTGCACCAGGTACACCCAGTAGGAGCTGTCGGCCAGCCAGGCCAGCCAGGCGTGGCGGCCTTGCACATAGCGCAGAAAGAGGCCGATCAGCGCAAAGCTCCACAGCCAGGACGCGGTGTTGTAGACCAGGGCAATGGCGAACAGCAGTGGCTGCGGGGTGGTACCCGCTTGCATGGCGGTCTCGGTCAGCACGCCCGTGGCCAGGAACAGGGCGAAGGCCGAGGCCTCCGGGTGTGCCTGCGCCTCCATGAGGATGCCCGTGAGCAGAAAGCACACGCCACCCGCCGCTGCATACAGCGGCCAGTGCCGCAACCAGTGTGCGAACAGGCGCTCACGCAGCAGGTACACGCCGGTGCCGAAGCCGAAGAACAAGCCGTTGTGCAGCCATTCGGCCAGAGGCGGCAGGAAGGCGCCGCTGGGGGCCAGAATCCCGTTGGGGTAGCGGCTGCCCAGCCAGGCCAGTGGCAGCGCGAGCACCAGGGCGCCCCAGAGCGACTCGCCCAGGTGGGTGACGGCCGCCGCCAAGGCGGCATGCACGCGGTCCGGCAGGCGGACCAGGGCCCAGTGCAGGGGTACCGCGAGCATGCAGAACCACAGCAGCAGCCACAGAAACCACAGGTGCATGGTGGACGGGCCCTCGGGCACGCCGGGGCGCGGCTGCAGCAGGCTCCGGTCGAGGCCCCAGGTTCCATGTGCCATGCGGTGCAGGAACAGCAGGGCCAGCACTGCGCACGCGGTGTACAGCACGGGCCAGAACACGGCGAATGGCAAGGCCAGCCGGCGCAGGCGGTGGCGCAGCATGCCGCGCGCCCCCCGGCGCTGCACCAGCAAGGCCACGAAGAAGCCCGCGAGGATGAAGAACACCGGCATGCGGAATGCATGGATGAATGCCATGAGCAGGTCGGCCAAGGGGGTCGAGCGGTCGTCGTGCCAGGGCAGGGGAGAGGGGGAGACCAGGTGGATCACCGCCACGTGCAGCACGATGCCCAGCCACATCATGGTGGCGCGCAGGTTGTCCAGGGCGTGCAGGCGGTCGGCGGGATGGGGGTCGTCGGCGGATGTCATGGTCGGTCCAGAGGAAGCTCTGGGGCCGACTGTAGGCCCTCACGTTGCGTGAGGGTCAAGCGTTTTCAGCGCTTTTTGGGCAAGCCGGATGCCTGCTCTGCCGGGGCTGCCTGCGCCAGCACCTCCAGCAGGTAGTTGCGCACCGCCTGGCTCAGCGGGGAGCCGGCGCGCAGCAGCGGTTCCTGCGCCGATGCCGTGAGCAGCTTTTCGCGCAGCACGGGGTCGTGGCCGGTCAGCTGTCCGAACAGGGCATCCCAGCGCAGGGCCGCCGCAACCGCTTCGGGATGGCTGGTGGGGGCACCATCGGCCAGCAAGCGCTGTACATCCTGCTCCAGTTGCTCCCATTGCGTGTGGGGCACATGCCCAAGCCGGCGCAGGTCGTCGCGGGTCAGGTATTTTTCGAGCAGGGCCAAGCGCATCTTGATCGCCGTTTCGACAAACTCGATCATGTCGCCGGGCGGCGCGTGGTTGCGTCCCTGGGTGCTGGGCTCGGTGCGGAACATGTGGCCCCAGCGGTCGAGCAGGTCCAGGTCGCCCCCCATCCAGTGCAGCATCAGCGCCATCCAGCGGTAGGCCAGTGCCTGGACCTCGGGGCTGTCGGGCGGCTGCTGGCGGTCCATGGCGTTGCGCACCAGGTCCTTGACCACCAGCCAGTCGGCCTCGATCAGGCTCCAGTTCGTGAAGATCAGCTTGAGCTCGGCCGCGCTGAAGTACTTGCCGTAGGTCGTCATCAGGGCGAGGGCTTCGAGCCAGTTGCCCATGTCGGGCTCGGCCCCAGCCATCAGGCCGTCGCGCAGCATGGTCAGGCGCGCGCGCAGTTCGGTGGCCTGCGTGATCTGCTGGTCCAGCGAGCGGATCTGCTGGCCGATGATGCGCTCGGGCGCCATGCCTTCGCCGGACAGCAGGCCGCTGATGTCACCCAGGGCCAGCCCCATCTGGCGCATGGTCTGGATGCCGTGCAGGCGCTGCACATCGGCCTGGCTGTACAGGCGGTAGCCAGCCTCGGAACGGCCCGAGGGCGCGAGCAGCCCGATCTCGTCGTAGTGGTGCAGGGTGCGCACCGTGAGGCCGGTGCGCCGGGCCAGTTCACCGACTTTCAGCAGCATGTGCAAGGAATGGGTGAATGAATGGCCCGCGCGCTGATCCACTTCTTCTTACTATTACTTGCCGACGGAAATCAGCTCGATCTCGAAGTTCAGCGTGGCATTGGGCGGGATCACGCCGCCGGCACCGTTGGCGCCGTAGGCGATGGCGGGCGGGCAGGTCAGCTTGGCCTTGCCGCCGGGCTTCATGCGCTGCACGCCTTCGGTCCAGCAGGGGATCACACGGTTCAGCGGGAACGAGGTGGGTTCGCCGCGCTTGTAGGAGCTGTCGAACTCCTTGCCATCGAGGAAGGTGCCCTTGTAGTGCACCTTGACGGTGTCGGTGGCCTTGGGCGATTCGCCGGTGCCGTCCTTGAGGGATTCGTAGACCAGGCCGCTGGCGGTGGTGACGGGCTTGGCGGCTTGCTGGGCCATGGCGGCGGGGGCGATGGCGAGGGTGGCGAGCAGCAGGCACAGGGTATGGCGCAAGGGGTTCTCCTTTTTGGGATGGAACATTTCAGACAGGGGCGATCTTAGTCGTGTTCTTGTTGGTGCTCGTTCGATGTTGTTGCGGTGGTTGCTCTGTGCTTTTGCATGGGGCGGAGGCCGGGATGTGCGCCCGGCGGCGCACCCACCTTCTTTTGCGTCGCCAAAAGAAGGTGGGCCAAGAAAAG
>NZ_JBYSYM010000046.1:0-39134 GCF_058783375.1 Acidovorax sp. FW305-C-20-28
TTTTCTTGGCCTACCTTCTTTTGACGAAGCAAAAGAAGGTAGGTGCGCCGCCGGGCGCACATCCCGGCCTCCGCCCTCAATCAGAGCATGGAGCAACCATGCGTCGCAAGCGTTGAACAGGAAGTAAAGAGCTACCTCAACACCAAAACAGGAATGTGCGAATGGGTCAGCACATGCTGCGTCTCACTCCCCATCAACATCCGCTTCACCCCCTTGCGCCCATGCGACGCCATCACAATCAAATCCGCCTTGTGCTTCTTGGCCGCAGCGATGATCGCCTCGGCCACCAGGTCGGACTTGCTCACCACAGCCTTCACCGTGATGCCACGCGCCTTGCCCCGCGCCTGCACGGCGTCGACCAGGGACTGGGCCGCGTCGTTCCACTGCTGCTCGATGCGCTTCACATCGGCCAGCTCCACGGACACGCCGCCCTCGAAGTAACTGCGTGGGTAGCGCGGCACGACCTTGAGCGCGATGGCGGTGGCGCCGGACAGTTCCGCCAGTGCCAGACCATGGTCCACGGCCTTTTCGGACAGGGTGGAGCCGTCGGTGGCGATCAGAATGCGTTGGTAGTACATGGTGGTCTCCTTGTAGATACCGCAAGCGTACGGACCATGATGTTCCTCGCCTTGATCCAGGTCAACCCGCCAACCCTGCTGCGGCGATAGGCTTGAGCCATGTCAAATGCCGCACCCACCATCTGCGCAGAGGTACCAGGCTTGCCGGTGGACTCTTCACAAGCGCAGCACCCCACCATGCTGCTCGACGATCCGCAGGAATGGGCGTCCTTCGGCCGCCCCTGCACCCCCAGCGGCGCACCTGCGGAATTGCCGGCTGGCACCGCGCCGCAGGAGGCCCCCGCATGGGAATCGCATGTGGTGCTGTCGGGCATGCACTGCGCGGCCTGCGCGCTCACCATCGAGGACGCGCTGCGCAGCGTGCCCGGCGTGCTGGCCGCCGACGTGAGCGCCACCACCCACCGCGCGCGCATCGTGTGGCAGCCGGCGCAGGTGGTGCCTTCGGGCTGGATGGCGGCCGTGGCCCGCGCGGGCTACCAGGCGCTGCCGGCGGTGGATGCGTTCGCGCGCACCCAGCGCCAGCAGGACAACCGGCGCGCGCTGTGGCGCTGGCTGGTGGCGGGCTTTTGCATGATGCAGGTGATGATGTACGCATGGCCCGCCTATGTGGCGCAGCCGGGCGACCTGTCGCAGGAGATGGAGACCCTGCTGCGCTGGGCCTCGTGGGTCATTACGCTGCCGGTGGTGTGCTTTGCCTGCGGGCCCTTCTTCACCAGCGCGCTGCGCGACGTCCGCCTGCGCCGCGTGAGCATGGACCTGCCCGTCGCGCTGGGCATGGCCATCACCTTTGCCGTGAGCACGGCGGGCACCTTCGACCCTGCGGGCCTCTTCGGCAAGGAGGTGTTCTACGACTCGCTCACCATGTTCGTGTTCTTTCTGCTCACCGGCCGCTGGCTGGAGCTGCGCCTGCGCGACCGCACGGCCGGTGCGCTGGAGGCGGTGATGAACCGCTTGCCCGACAGTGTGGAGCGGCGCAGTGCCGATGGGCTCACCTTCACCCGTGTGGCCACGCGCCGCCTGGCCGTGGGCGATGTCATCCGTGTGCTGCCGGGCGAAGCCTTTCCGGCCGATGGCCGCATCACCGAGGGCTGCACCCAGGCCGACGAGGCCCTGCTCACCGGCGAGTCCACGCCCGTGGCGCGGCCCCTGGGCAGCGCCGTGGTGGCCGGCAGCTACAACCTGCAGGCAGCGGTGCAGGTGCGTGTGGAGGGCGTGGGCGGCGCCACGCGCTTTGCACAAATCGTGGCGCTGATGGAAAGCGCATCGCTGCAAAAGCCGCGCCTGGCGCAGTTGGCCGACCGCGTGGCGCGGCCCTTCCTCATCGCCGTGCTGGTGGCCGCCGTGCTGGCCGCTGCGTACTGGTGGCCCAGCGACCCGGGCCATGCGCTCATGGTGGCGGTGGCCGTGCTCATCGTCACCTGCCCGTGCGCGCTGTCGCTGGCCACGCCGGTGGCCATGCTCACCGCCGCGGGCACGCTGGCGCGCCACGGCCTGCTGGTGCGCAACCTGCAGGGGCTCGAAGCGCTGGCCGCGGTGGACACCGTCGTGTTCGACAAGACCGGCACGCTCACGCGCGACGGCATGGCGCTGCAAACCGTGCACACATCCATTGCCGGCCTGGCGCACAGCGATGCGCTGGCGCTGGCCGCCGCGCTGGCACGCCAGTCGGTGCACCCGGCATCGCGCGCACTGTGCGCGGCCGCGCCTGCAGACGCGGGGCGGTGGGTGGCCACGCAGGTGGTCGAGGAGGCCGGCAGGGGGCTGACCGCCACCGTGAGCGATGCCCAGGGTGCCGCTGCCCCGCGCCGGCTGCGCCTGGGCTCTGCACGCCATGCGGGCGTGGATGCCGGGGAGGAGGGCGCCGAGGGCACCACCCTGCAGGTCGTGCTGTCCGAAGAGGTGGACGGGCAGGGTACGGCCGTGGAACTGGCCCGCTTCACCCTGGCCGAGCAATTGCGGCCCGAGGCGCGCGCCGTGCTGCAGGCCCTGCAGCACGAGGGCGTGGCCGTGCACATGCTCTCGGGCGACCGCATGGCATCGGTGCGGCGCGTGGCCGCGCAGGCCGGCATCGCGCAGGCCCAGGGCGACTGCACGCCAGCCGGCAAGCTGGCTGCACTGCAGATGCTGCAGTCCCAGGGGCGCCACGTGGCCATGGTGGGTGACGGGCTCAACGACGGGCCGGTGCTCGCCGGTGCCCATGTGTCCTTTGCCTTCGGCAGCGCGGTGCCGCTGGCGCGCGCGCAGGCCGACTTCGTGGTGCTGGGCGCCAGCCTGGCGCTGGTGCCCGAGGCCCTGCTGCTGGCGCGCAGAACCCTGCGCGTGGTGCGCCAGAACCTGTGGTGGGCGGCGCTCTACAACGCGCTGTGCGTGCCGCTGGCGGTGCTCGGGTACATGCCGGCCTGGCTCGCCGGCCTGGGCATGGCGGCCAGCTCGCTGCTGGTGGTGCTCAATGCCTCGCGCCTGGCGCGGCTGCCGGGCGAGAAGCTGCTGGCGCAGGGGGGCGCACAGGCCCCCGTGCCAGGCCTTGCGCCCACCGCGCTGGAGGCCGTGTGATGGACATCCTGTACCTGCTGATCCCCCTGTCCGTGGTGCTGGTCCTGCTGATCCTGGCGGGCCTGTGGTGGGCTGTGTACCGCGGCCAGTTCGAGAGCGTGGAGCAAGAGGGCGAGCGCATTCTCAGGAACGATTGACATGCGTCAATACCCGCCGGGCCCCTCTGCGGGAGACTCTTTACAACACAAAGAGGTGCCCGATGGATTCAACTCACAACACAGCTGCAGCGCACTACAACGACACCGTCGTGCGGCAGTTTTCTATCATGGCAGTGGTATGGGGGGTGGTGGGCATGCTGGTGGGCGTCATCATCGCCGCCCAGCTCGCCTGGCCTGAACTCAACCTCGGCATTCCCTGGCTCAGCTACGGGCGCCTGCGGCCGCTGCACACCAATGCCGTCATCTTCGCCTTTGGCGGCTGCGCGCTGTTCGCCACCAGCTACTACGTGGTGCAGCGCACCTGCCAGGTGCGGCTGTTCGCCGGGCCGCTGGCGGCCTTCACCTTCTGGGGCTGGCAGCTCGTCATCGTGGCGGCGGCCATCAGCCTGCCGCTGGGCTACACCTCAGGCAAGGAATACGCCGAGCTCGAATGGCCCATCGACATCCTGATCACGCTGGTCTGGGTGTCCTACGCCATCGTGTTCTTCGGCACGGTGGGCATGCGCAAGGTGCGCCACATCTACGTGGCCAACTGGTTCTTCGGCGCCTTCATCCTGGCCGTGGCCATCCTGCACCTGGTCAACAGCGCGGCGGTGCCCGCCGGCTGGATGAAGAGCTACTCGGCCTACGCCGGCGTGCAGGACGCCATGGTCCAGTGGTGGTACGGCCACAACGCGGTGGGCTTCTTCCTGACCGCGGGCTTCCTGGGGATGATGTACTACTTCATCCCCAAGCAGGCCGGCCGCCCGGTGTACAGCTACCGCCTGTCCATCGTGCACTTCTGGGCGCTGATCTTCACCTACATGTGGGCCGGCCCGCACCACCTGCACTACACCGCGCTGCCCGACTGGACGCAATCGGTGGGCATGGTGTTCTCGCTGATCCTGCTGGCGCCCAGCTGGGGCGGCATGATCAACGGCGTGATGACCCTGTCGGGCGCCTGGCACAAGCTGCGCGACGACCCCATCCTGCGCTTCCTGATCGTGTCCCTGTCGTTCTACGGCATGTCCACCTTCGAGGGCCCGATGATGTCCATCAAGACCGTCAACGCCCTGAGCCACTACACCGACTGGACCGTGGGCCACGTGCACTCCGGCGCCCTGGGCTGGGTGGGCCTGATCTCCATGGGTTCGCTCTACTACCTGGTGCCGCGCCTGTTCGGCCGCGACAAGATGTACTCGGTCAAGGCCATCGAGCTGCACTTCTGGATGGCCACCGTCGGCATCGTGCTGTACATCGCCGCGATGTGGATCGCTGGCGTCATGCAGGGCCTGATGTGGCGCGCGGTCAACCCCGACGGCACGCTCACCTACACCTTCGTCGAGAGCGTCAAGGCCACCTACCCCTTCTACGTGGTGCGCCTGCTGGGCGGCCTCTTGTACCTGGGCGGCATGGTGGTCATGGCCTGGAACACCTGGGCCACCGCCATCGCCGGCCGCTCGAGCAAGGTGGCCATCCCCGCAGTGCACGCGGCCCACGCCTGAGCAGACGCCGTACGGAGAGCTTTGACCATGTCTGACAACAAGATTCCCGCGACAACCACCCCTGGCTTCAGCCACGAAAAGGTGGAGACCAACAACTTTTTGATGATCGTGCTGATCCTGCTGGTGATCGCCATTGGCGGCCTGGTGGAGATCGTGCCCCTGTTCTTCCAGAAGTCCACCACCGAGGCCGTCAAGGGCGTGGAGCCCTATACCGCCACGCAGCTCATCGGGCGCGACGTGTACATCCGCGAGGGCTGCTACAACTGCCACTCGCAGATGATCCGCCCCTTCCGCGCCGAGACGCTGCGCTACGGCCACTACTCGGTGGCCGGCGAATTCGTCTACGACCACCCCTTCCAGTGGGGCAGCAAGCGCACCGGCCCCGACCTGCACCGCGTGGGCGGCAAGTACAGCGACGAGTGGCACCGCATCCACCTGAACAACCCGCGCGACGTGGTGCCCGAGTCCAACATGCCCGCCTACCCCTGGCTGGAGAAGACCCCGGTCGACCCCGCCGTGGCCGCACCCCGCATGAAGGCCCTGCGCACCGTGGGCGTGCCCTACACCGACGCGCAGATCGCCGACGCGGCCGCCGAGCTCAAGGGCAAGACCGAGATGGACGCCCTGGTGGCCTACCTGCAGGTCATGGGCCGCGCGCTCAAGTAAGGAGTTTTGAAAATGGACATCACCACCATGCGCATCGTTGCCACGCTGGCCTCGTTGGTCTGCTTCATCGGCATCTGGGTCTGGGCCTACCTGGGCAGCAACAAGGACCGCTTCGACGAAGCGGGGCGCGTGCCCTTCGAGCACGAATGACCGCCCGGCGCAGCAAGAACAACGACAACAACCCATGAAGAGAGCACCCCATGAGTGACTTCACCAGCAATTTCTGGTCGGTCTTCGTGACCGCCGTGACCCTGGGCGGCATCGTCGCCTGCGGGCTCCTGCTGTGGATGGCTGGCCGCAAGAAGGTCGCCGCCACCAGCGACAACACCACCGGCCACGTCTGGGACGAAGACCTGGTGGAGATGAACAACCCCCTGCCGCGCTGGTGGGTGTGGCTGTTCGTCATCACCATTGTCTTCGGCCTGGCCTACCTGGCTGCCTACCCGGGGCTGGGCACCTTTGCCGGCAAGCTCGGCTGGACCCAGCTGGGCGAGTACCAGAACGAGATGGATAAGGCCAAGGCCGAGCTGGCCCCGCTGTACGCCCGCTTTGCCGACATGAAGCCCGAAGACATGGCGCGCGACCCGCAGGCCCATGCCATCGGCGAGCGTCTGTTCATGAACAACTGCGCGCAGTGCCATGGCTCCGACGCGCGCGGCAGCAAGGGCTTTCCCAACTTGGCCGACGGCGATTGGCTGCACGGCGGCACGCCCGACAAGATCCGCGAGACCATCACGCAGGGCCGTACCGGTGTCATGCCCCCCATGGCCGCCGCAGTGGGCTCGCCCGAGGACGTGCGCAATGTCTCGCACTATGTGCTGAGCCTGTCGGGCAGCCCGCACGACTCGCTGCGCGCATCGCTGGGCAAGTCCAAGTTCAGCGCCTGTGCCGCCTGCCACGGCATGGACGGCAAGGGCAACGCCGCCCTGGGCGCCCCCAACCTCACCGATGACGTGTGGCTGCACGGCTGGGGCGAGGCCGCCATCACCGCCATGATCAACAACGGCAAGACCAACCAGATGCCGGCCCAGGCCGAGAAGCTGACGGAAGCCCAGATCAAGGTGCTGGCGTCCTATGTCTGGAGCCTCTCAAACAGCGGCGCCTCTCCCGCCGCCGCGCAATGAGCTGAACCCTGCGCCTCCGGCCCCGCCACCACGGCAGGGCCAGGGGCGCGCCAGGCCGGCCGCAAGCCCATAACAGGCATTGCCCCAGGCCACCCCTTTCGAGAATTGCCATGAAGCCACCCAGCGGGCCCGCCCGCAAGGTCATTCCCATCACCCCGGTTGCTGCCGGGCCTGCAGGCACCACGGACGCCGCGGCCGAAGTCGTTTCGCTCTATGAAGCGCAGAAGAAGATCTACCCGCGCTCCATCAGCGGCAGCTTCGCGCGCTGGCGCTGGGCCATGGTGGCCCTGACCCAACTGGTGTTCTACGTGGTGCCCTGGCTGCAGTGGGGCGAGCGGCAGATGGTGCTGTTCGACCTGGGCGCGCGGCGCTTCTACCTGTTCGGCTACGTGCTGTACCCGCAGGACTTCATCTACCTCACCGGCCTGCTCATCGTCAGCGCGCTGTCGCTGTTTCTGTTCACCGCCGTGGCGGGGCGCCTGTGGTGCGGCTTTGCCTGCCCGCAGACGGTGTACACCGAGATGTTCATGTGGATCGAGCACAAGGTCGAGGGCGAGCGCAGCGCCCGCCTGCGCCTGGACGCAGGCCCCTGGACCTGGGAGAAGCTGCGCAAGAAGGCGCTCAAGCAGTTGCTGTGGGTCGGCCTCGCGCTGTGGACGGGCTTCACCTTCGTGGGCTACTTCGTGCCCATCCGCGCACTGGGCGCCGAGCTGCTGGCGCTGCAGGGCAGCTGGCAGATCTTCTGGGTGCTGTTCTATGGCTTCGCCACCTATGGCAATGCGGGCTATATGCGCGAGCAGGTGTGCAAGTACATGTGCCCGTATGCGCGCTTTCAGAGCGCCATGTTCGACCGCGACACCCTCATCGTGACCTACGACAACGCGCGTGGCGAACCCCGCGGCCCGCGCAGCAAGGCCGTGGACCCCAAGGTCAGCGGCCTGGGCGACTGCATCGACTGCACCCTGTGCGTGCAGGTCTGCCCCGTGGGCATCGACATCCGCAATGGCCTGCAGTACGAATGCATAGGCTGCGGCCTGTGCGTGGACGCCTGCAACACCGTGATGGACAAGATGCGCTACCGGCGCGGGCTGATCCGCTTTTCCACCCAGAACGCCGTGGCCGCGCGCTGGAGCGGTGCACAGATGCTGCGCCGCGTGCTGCGCCCCCGCGTGCTGGTGTACGGCGCCATCCTGCTGGCGCTGTGCCTGGGCCTGGCCGCCAGCCTGGTGCTGCGCACCCCGTTCAAGGTAGACGTGGTGCGCGACCGTGCCGCGCTCTCGCGCATCGTCGCGGGCGGCCAGCTCGAGAATATCTACCGCCTGCAGATCATGAACGCCACCGAGTCCGGCCAGCGCTACCGCATTGGCGCGCACGGGCTCGATGGCCTCAGGGTCGCGTCCGAAGCCGAGGTCGACATCGGCGCCGCCGAATCCCGCTGGGTCGCCGTGCGCCTGCAGATCCCCTACGGTTCGGCCACGCCTGGCTCGCACCCCGTGCAGTTCGAGATCGAGGCCCTGGGCGGCGGCGGCCATGTCACCGAGAAATCGGTGTTTCTGGTGCCGCGCTGACCGGATCCACCCCCCGACTACCTCACATTTTTCAGGATGACCCACATGCCTTCATCTCCCTCCATCGCCGCTGCACCCGTCACCGCCCCCTGGTGGAAGTTCGGCCATGTCTGGCTGGTCATCTCCGGCCCGGCCATCGTCGTCGTCGCGGGCTTTGTCACTTTGTGGCTGGCCGTATCGAGCCCTGACCCTGTGGTGGCCGAGGACTACTACCAGCAAGGCATCGAGATCAACAAGACCCTGGGCGACAAGGCCCGCAGCAGCATGGCCCCGGCCGTCAAGGGCCGCAACCATGCAGCCACACCAGAGCAGGACAAACCCCGCTGACCGCTGGCGGTGTGCGCCGCCAAAGCCCCAAACAAGGAGACACCCCCATGCTGCGCCAACGCCTGATGTGGATTGCCTGGCCCGCCTTTCTGATGGCGGGCGTGCTGGAGATGCTGGTCTTCGCCGTCGTGGACCCGCAGGACATGCACTGGTTCGGCGGCCAGGCCCTGGCCCTGTCGCGCGAGGGGGTCTACACCCTCGCGTTCTTTGTGTTCTGGCTGGTCACCATGGCGTCGAGCGCGCTCACCACCTTGCTGGCCATGTCGCCGTTCGAGCTCAACCGCTGCCCGGTGCCCGTGACCGAGCGGCCTGCGGATTGCGCCCGGCATCACCAACCCTGAGCTGTCGGGGCAAAGGGCTACCCGCTTAGAGCGGATAACAAAACTCAGCGAAGCGGTTCTGGCAAGGCGCAGCAACGACGCCAGAAGAGTTTTGTTAGCCGCTCTTAGGGAAAGCGAGCCTGGCACGGCTCTTGAATGCGCACAGGGATCTCCCTACAGTAGCGGGCGGGCCATGCCGGCCCGTCACCCCTGCCGCCATGTACCTGAGCCAAGCCCGCGTCGAGAAACTGTCCCGCCTCATGGGCCGGCTGGAGGCCGCCGACCTGCCCGGCAGCGCAGCCCTGCGGCTGGCCGTGGGCGAGGACCTGCTGGACCTGTTGCAGGCCGACCATTTCGCCTCCTACACCTGGGACGATGCGGCTCAGCGCTTTGGCGAGCGCGCCGCCATCCACATGGATGACGCCAACCTGCAGGCCTACGAGGCCTACTACCAGTACCGCGACCCCATCACCCACCAGCTGCGCCAGCGCCGTGCGCCCACCCTGGTCACGCAGATCCTGCCCCAGCAGGAACTCATGAAGACCGAGTTCTTCAACGACTTCCTGGCCCGCGACGGCCTGCACCACGGCGTGAACCTGTTTGCCTGGGATGGCGAGCGCAACCTCGGTGACCTGCGCATCTGGCGCGGCCGCCAGCGCGGACCGTTCGACCGCGACACGCTGGACCTGCTGCGCCTGGTGCAGCCTGCCTTCACCGGTGCGCTGCGTCGGATGCGTGACCGGCCCGCGGCGGAGCCTGTGCCGGTATCACCCGACCCTTGGCAGGGCCTGAGCGGCCGCGCCCGCGAGATCGCCCAGGCCCTGTGCGCGGGCTGGCCCGACAAGAAGATTGCGGCCGAGTTGGGCATTGGCTATTCGACGGTGCGCACCCATGTGGATGCGCTGTTCGAGCGGTTTGGAGTGCATAACCGCACGGAGCTGGTGCAGCGGCTGCTGGGGGCAGGGGCTAGGCATTAGGCTTGAGGGTTGTGCCCTGGGCGCCGATGGCATGGCGCTCACCCTGGCGATAATCCAATCCATTCGTCGCCGAGGGATGTGTCTTGAAAAAACTGATGGTATTGGGGGCTGCCGCATGCGTGGCAATCGGGGCAAGCGCACAGTCTTCCATCCTGCTGGAGGCATGCAACAACATCGCCGACAGCAACAAGCGACTGGCATGCCTGCAAGAACTCATGAACACCCGGCCAGCGGCTGTCCCACAGCCGGATCCCAGCCTGGAGAGGGTGAAGAATGCATTCCTGGGCTTGCAAGGGTCGGTGTCGTCCGGCATTTCCTACGCCGCCTATGCCCAGCAGGTGCAGGAGCCCGCAAGCGCGCTCGGCGTCTACAGAGCCAGCCCCAAGGCGGATGCAGCAGCGATCAGCATGTTCGAGGCCGCTTTGGGGGCCTACAAGGATGCCCAGGAAGTGTGGAGGGCCTCCATCTACGACAGCACGGACGCGGGGGCTTTTGGTCGGATTCTGGACGTTCGACGTTCTGGCCTGGGATCTCTTGTCGTGCTGTATGGACTGCCGGTCACCAGAGTCCTTTTCTCGGAACACCTGCCTGCCCACCTGGCCTTGCCCATCATCTGGCGCCGGGCCAGTGAGCGCACGGACTCCGCGATGCGCAGGATCGCCGAAGCTGGCAATGCGCCGCCGGCTGTAGTGACGAATGCCACAGCCGAGCGAGTGGATACGGCTGGCGCCGCCGAGGGGGTCTGCACGCTGTTCAAGGATGCATCAGCCACCGCGTCTTCCAATCCCCCAGCAGCGAAACCGTTGGAGGAACAGGTCTATCTGCGCGCCGGCCTGAGGTTGAGCAACGCCCTCGTCATCCTGGGCGTCGACAGCGAGTTCGCCAACTCGGAATATCCGGTGGAGGGGGTGCTGGATTCGGTGTGCAAGCAGCCGGTGTCCAGCTTTGGGCAGCTGATGACAGTGCTCAGTAACCTGCGAGGCGACCAGGCAAGGTACGAAGCCACAGTGAGGTACCACGGCACCACATTGACCTTGCCTTTCAAGGTCCGATAGCGGCTGACGGGGCGGGATAGCCCTCTCAACGCGTTTCGGCTATTGCGCTGCTCACTCCCCCGCCCGGTACCGGTAGTCCACCGGCACAAACGCATACTTCCCCTTGCCCTCATTGCGCAGATAGCCCACGCCGGGGTACGGCAGGTGCGCCGCAGCCACCATGCGCCGCTCCTTCGCCAAGCGTGCAAATTGCTGCAGCCGCTGCGCCTTGGCGTCACCGGGCACCACATCGTAGGCGATGGTCACGTCGGGCCGGGGCATCTGCACGGCCTGTACGTGCAGGATGTCGCCGATGAACTCCAGCGCCTCGCCCCGGCTTTGCAGCACAAAGAAGGCGTGCCCGGGCGTGTGCCCCGGGGTGGGGCGTGAGCGGATGCCGGGCACGATGTCCACCGCGCCGGTGAAGGGGCGCACCTGGCCTGATTTCACATACGGCCCGAGGGCGGTGGTGCCTTGCTGGAAGTAGGCCTTGTCGTAGCCGCGCACGCCTTGCTGGTTGCCGGGCGCGAGGAAGAAGTCGACGTCGGCCTTGCCCACATGGATGGTGGCGTTGGGGAACACGCGTTCGCCCTGCGCGTCCACCAGCCCGCCGCTGTGGTCGGTGTGGATGTGGGTGATCAGCACATCGTTGATCTGCGCAGGCGCCACGCCCACGGCTTGGAGGCTGGCCACCAGCTTGCCACCCGCGCCGGGGCCGAAGAAGGCACCGGCACCGGTATCGATCAGCGCCAGGCGGTCACCCGCGTAGACCAGGTAGGCATTGATCGAGGCCTCCACCGGGTTGGCCAGAAAGCCGCGTTGCAGCAACTGGTCGGTCTGCGCGGGCTTCAGGTGCAGCAGGGCATGCAGATCTTGCGGCACAGTGCCATCGGACAGGGCCACCACCTGCACGCCACCCACGCTGAAGCGGTAGAAGCCGGCCTGCTGTGCGGCTGTGGCGGTGGAAGCGGGGGGCGTGGGGGCGGTGCTCTGGGCAAGCGCCAGCACGGGGCCGAGCAGTGATGCAGCGGCGGCCAGGGAAATGAGGGAACGGCGAATCGTCATGGTGTGAGAGAAAAAGAAGTTGGAAACAGCGACAGGGCTCAGGCCACGCGGCCGTGCGGAAACAGCTGCGCCTTGGCATCGGCATCGAGCTCGGTCTTGAAGGTGTGCTTTGTGGCCAGCGCCATCGCTGCGATGGCGGCGGGGCGTGCATTGAGTTCGTCGAAGTGGCGCTTGACGTGCGGGAACTTTGCCCACGCCGCATCGCCCATTAGGTAGGCCAGGCCGCCGCACCAGCCCCAGAGCGACATGTCGACGATGCTGTAGTGGTCATCGCCCAGCACATAGCGGCGCGTGGCCAGCCGGGCGTCGAACAGCGCCCAGTGGCGCTCGGCCTCGAACTGGTAACGGTGCAGCGCGTAGTCCTTCGGCTTGGGCGCGTAGTGCGTGAAGTGCACAGCCTGGCCGGTGAAGGGGCCCAGGCCCGTGGCGGCCAGCATCAGCCACGAAAGCATTTCGGCGCGGCCTGCGGCACCGGGCGCGCCGAGAAAGCGCCCGCTCTTCTCGGCCAGGTGCAGCAGGATGGCGGCGCTGTCGAACACCGTGGCATCGCCATCGGCCAGGGCCGGCACCTTGCCGTTGGGGTTGATGGCGCGAAAGGCGGCGCTGTGCTGCTCGCCTTTCGAGGTATCGACCGGAACCATCCCGTAGGACAGGCCCAGTTCCTCCAGCAGCAGCGCGACCTTGCGCGGGTTGGGGGTGGGGTGGTAATAAAATTGGATCATCTGAAAGCTCGCGACAAGTGCGGTGAAGTGAGGGCGCAACGATAGGCCGCACCGGCACCAGAGCGTGAGTCGGAATTGCCGATAGGAGGTATAGGCACCATGGATATCCGGCGTTCCGATCTGCCGCTGTTGATCTCGCTCGATGCGCTGCTCGACGAACTCAACGTCACGCGCGCGGCACGGCGCCTGAACATCAGCCAGCCCAGCCTGTCGGGCCAGTTGGCCAAGCTGCGCGACCTGTTCGAGGACCCGCTGCTCGTGCCCGCCGAGAATGGCCGCGGCATGGTGCCCACGCACCGCGCGCTGGAGTTGAAACCCCGGCTCAGCGAGGCACTGAACCAGTTGCGCGGAGCGGTGGAATTGGGCGAAAGCTTTGACCCCGCCAGCGCACGCCGCGCCTTCGTGATCGCGGCCAATGACAGCGTGTTCAGCATCCTGGGCCTGCCGGCACTGGGGCGCATCGCCGCCATCGGCAACCCGGAGCTGCGCGTGAGCTTTGTGCCCGCGGCCGATTCCGGCCTGGTGGAGCGCATGGAGCGCGGCGAGGTCGACCTGTACCTGGGCGACGTGGGCAAGGTGCCCGGCCCGCTCAAGTCACGCTACCTGATGGGCGACCGTTTCGAGATGGCGCAGCGCATCGGCCACCCGCGTGGCCCTGCGCCCGCCACGCTCGATGAATACTGCCGTCTGCCGCATGTGCTGGTCTCGCAGGTGGGCCATCCGCACAGCCAGATCGATGAGCTGCTGGCCGCACAGCAGCGCAGCCGCAAGGTGGTCGTCACCGTGCCCAGCTACAACCAGGTGGCGCTGGTGCTAACCCACACCGACTGCGTGGCCACCTTGCCCAGCCAGTTGCTGCGCCGCTACGCGGCCATCCTGGAGATCCTGCCCGTGCCCTTCGAGATACCGGTGTTCAACCTGGCCATGGCCTGGCATGCCCGTGTGCAGGAGGACGCGGGTCACCGCTGGCTGCGCGCGCTGTTCACCGACGCAGTCGCCGAGCCGGCGGGCCCGCCAGCGCCCGGTTAGATCTTCGGCGCCGGCACGCTGCCCAGCAGCTTCTCGATTTCCAGGCCAATCGCCAGCAGCTTGCGGTCGCTGCCCACCGGGCCGTCGAGCTCCAGCCCCACGGGCAGGCCGGCGCTGGTCAGGCCCGCGGGCACCGACAGGCCCGGAATCCCGGCGTTGCTGCCCGGGTCGGTGTTGCGGATGAAGGTGGCGAAGGTGTCCGCATCCGCACCGCCGTTGACCTTGACGGTGGAAGAGCCCTTGGCCTTGTCCATGGGCACGGCCGGCAGCGGTGTGGTCGGGAACAGCAGGGCATCGAAGTTGCCCTGGGCAAAGGTGCTGGCATACAGGGCCTGCAACTGTGGTCGGTGCACGGCCATGGCTTCTGGGTAGGCGGCGCCGAAGGCGTCGGCCTGGATGGCGCCGAAAGCGCCCTGCACGTCGGGGCTGGCCACCTTGGCCGCGACTTCGGCCACCGTCTTCACCGGCGCATTGTTGGCCGCCAGGTAGGCGGGGAGGTCGGCCACAGGCTCGTGCAGTGCGATCTGGAACGACATCTTCTCGTTGAGCGGCATCAGCTGCGCCATGTCCACCTCCACCAGCGTGGCGCCGGCCGCGCGCAGCCTGGCCAGCGCGGCGTTCACCACGGTGGCCAGGGAAGCGTCGAGCCCCGCCCACAGCGGGCGTGGCAGGCCCAGGCGCACACGCGAGAGCGGCAGGGCGGGCAGGCTGGCATCGCCGGTGATCACCGCGTCGAGCAGGGCCACGTCGGCCACGGTGCGGCCCATGGGGCCCACGGTGTCGCGCGTGTGGCTGATGGGCACGACGGCCAGCGGGTCGTGGTAGCGGCGCTCGGCCCCGCCATTGCCCACCGAGGGGCGCAGGCCCACGATGCCGCACAGGGCGGCCGGCACGCGGGTGGAGCCACCCGTGTCCGTGCCCAGGCCGGCCGCCACCATGCGTGCGGCAATGGCCGCGGCCGTGCCGCCCGAAGAGCCACCGGGGATGCGTGTGGGGTCATACGGGTTGCCCACCGGCCCGGCAAAGGGCGACAGGTTGGTGCTGGTGATGCCGAAGGCCAACTCGTGCAGGTTGGCCTTGCCCAGCACGATGGCACCCGCATCGATCAGCTTTTGCAGCGAGGGCGCCGTGCGTGGCGGCTTGAAGCCCTGCAGCGCGGGCGTGCCGCCGGTGGTGGGAAGGTCGGCCGTGTTGATGTTGTCCTTGGCCACGATCACCAGGCCCGCCAGCGGGCCGAGCGCGACGCCCGAGGCGCGTGCCGCGTCGATGCGCCGCGCGGCGGTCAGGGCGCCGGCTTCGTCGAGCGTGATGAGGGCATTGAGTGACTGCAGCGCCCGGGCGCGCGCCGCCAGCGCGGCGACATAGTCCACGGCTTGGAGTTGCCCGCCCTTGATCTGCGCAATGGCCTGGGCAGAGGTCAGCTGGGTGGGGTCCGACGGCGTGGATGCCGTGCTTGCACACGCGGCCAGCCAGGCCGGGGCAGTCAAGGTGCCGGCCAGTGCGCCGGTGTGTTGCAGAAACCGGCGGCGGGGCTGGTGCGAGGGGTGGCTCATGAAGGCGCTCCTGAAGGTCGATGGCATGGAGCCTTCAGGTTATCGGCGCGGCCCGGCCTGCGGTATCCCCAGGATTGAGGAGGGCGTGGCACAGCGGCGTTCGATGGACAAGTTGTCCAGTGCGGCGGGCGCAGGGCTCCCTAGAATCCCTCCACACCGAACGCAGGGCCCGTCGCTGCTGCGCCACCACCATCCAGGGAGCAAACAAAGACATGGACGCCCAAGCCATCGATGGCCATACCCGACAGGACCTGTGGGACCGGTTGGAGCAGGCCGACTATTTCGACTGGTGCCGCAAGGAAGAGCTCAAGCAGCTGAGGGCCCTGTTTTTCGAGGGCAAGGTCGTGGAATCCCCCGACGACTTCATCCGCTGCCGCGAACTGATCTGGAGCCCTTTGCAGGGCGAGGCACACTGGCATGCGGTGATCGAGGCACGCAGCCACTTCAGGGACAGCGAAACCGACGAGCTTCTCCGGTCCGAGGAGTCGGGCAGGGCGTTTGCCGACCCCTTCCTCCACGACCTGCTCAGCCGGGACTCCCAGCCCTATGGCCTGGCTGTTGATGACCACGTCGCTCTGATCCGCTTTCTCGGCTTCGAGCGGCATGCACCGTCCCAAGTAAGCTTGTACCTGGGCGAGTGGATACACGAGAGTGAATTCTGGCTCGCGGGCCAGGCCCGGGGCGAGTACGGCATTGCCGGCCTGACCGACATGTTCACCAGCCGGACCATCGACCTGTTCTACCAGTTGCTGGCGCAGGCCCCGCTGGCGCTCAAGGGCAAGCGCCTGGTCACGACCGAGGAGCACGTCGGGTGGAATGACGACCGGGCAGCGCGGCTGCAGTCCAGCCTGCACGGTTTGTTCAAGAAGATCGACAACTACCGTGTGCCTCACAAGCTCAGCTGCGATCCGGCACCCCGCTTGCGCTTTGCGGAATCCCTGCGCCACGGTGTGGAGGCAGAGGCCACACCGCAGGTGCTGCGCGACGTCTGGGGCCTCTGGAAATCGCTCAAGACCGAAGCGCAGGCCCGGGGCCAGGCCAAGGCCGGCGCCCCAGCCAGGGCCGGTTGAACGCCATGCCCCCATGGGGCAAGGCGTTCGCCCCGCGGGTCACAGGAACAGCACCACCCGTTCCCCCGCAGCCCGCGAGCAGCAGGCCATCATGCGCTGGTTGGCCTGGCGTTCGGTCTTGGTGAGCACCTTGTCACGGTGGTCGATGTCGCCGCCCGCCACCTGCACCTCGCAGGCACCGCACAGGCCCTCGCCGCAGTCGCAGGGCACATCGACCCCGGCTGCCTGCAGCGCCTGCAGCAGGGTCTGGTGGCGCGGCACCTCGATGGTGAGACCCGAGTCCTTGAGCTCGGCGGTGAACGCATGCTCCTTGCTCGGATCGAGCGCCGCGTTGTCGGTGCTGAAGTGCTCGAAGCGCAGCACGCCCTCGGGCCAGTGTTCGGCCAGGGTTTCGAGTTCGGCGATCAGCCGGTCCGGGCCGCAGGCATAGACACGCGTGGTGGCGTCCACCTGCTGCAGCAGGGCGGGGAGGTCCATGCGCGCGCCCTCGGCCTTGATGTGCAGCGTGGCATGGCCGGCATGGTCCTTGAGTACCCGGTCCAATAGCGCCATGTTCTGGCGCGTGCGGCCCGCATAGTGCAGCTCGTACGGCAGGCCCAGGGCCTTGAGCCGGTCGGCCATGGCCAGGATGGGTGTGATGCCGATGCCCGCGGCCAGCAGCACGTGGTGGGCGCCCGCTTCGTCGATGCGGAACAGGTTTTTCGGGCCGGCCAACTGCAATTCGTCGCCCGGCTGCAGGGTGTCGCAGAAGTGGCGCGAGCCGCCGCGGCCCTCTTCCTCGCGCTGCACCACGATCTCGTAGCAGCCCGGGTGCGCGCCCGCGCCGCACAGCGAGTACTTGCGGCGGTGGCCCCCGGCGATCAGGTCGATGTGCGAGCCTGCGGTCCAGGTGGGCAGGGGCGTGCTGCCGGCAGCGGCGATGACGAAGCGGTAGAGGCCATCGCCCTCGGTGATCTTGTCCTTGATGACCACCGCGCGTGCGATGCCGTCCTTGGGCGGTGGACCGATCTGGAACTTGGCCAGCACGGCCTGTGCCTTGTCCGCCTGGCGCTCGGGGTTCTGCAGCGGGTCCCACTGCACCCACAGCGCCGAGGGCCCGCGGAACGAGGTGTTCGACAGGAAATCGAATTGTTGCCCCTCGACCAGCCGGATGTGAGGCAGGCGGCGCACGAACTCTTCGAGGAAGATGCGCATCTGCATGCGACCGATGTTCTTGCCCATGCACTGGTGCGCACCGTAGCCGAAGGTCAGGTGCTCCACCGCGTTCTCGCGGTGCAGGTCCACGCGGTCGGGGTCCTCGAAATGGCTGGCGTCCGCGTTGGCCGAGGCCTGGAACAGCAGCAGCTTGCCGCCCTTGGGAATCTCCACGCCGCCGACCACCGTGTCGCGCATGGCCATGCGCCGCCAGGCGATGATGGAGCCGGCCACCCGCAGGCACTCTTCCACCGCATTGGGGATCAGCGCAGGCTGCGCGCAGATCTCCTCCCAGGCTTCGCGGTGCGACAGCAGGGTCATGAAGGCGTTGGCCGTGGCGTTGGAGGTGGTCTCGTGCGCGGCCGCCAGAATGGCCATCATCATGGAGCGCAGGTAGGACTCGGTCACGATGTCCGGGTGCGCGTGGTGCTGGCGGATGGAGTCGTACATCCAGCCTTCGCCGTCGGGTTGGGCCATCATGGTGTCCAGGATGCCCTGGGCCGTCTGCCAGAAGCGGCCCACGTTGTGGGCGATCTCCAGTTGCTCCTGTGCCGTGGGCCGGCCCCAGGTGTTCAGGGTGTGGGCCACGGCAAAGTGGCGCAGCTGCTCGGCCCCTTCGTCGGGCACGCCCAGGAAGTGCAGCGCAATGGTCAGCGGGATCTCGTAGAACATCTCCGCCACCAGGTCCGCGCGGCCCTTGTCGACAAAACGGTCCATGTACTGGCGCGCCAGGTCGCGGATGGGCTGCTCGTAGTCCATCAGCCGTTCGGGCATGAAGGCGTCCATCAGCAGGCGGCGGCGCGCCATGTGGTCGGGCTCGTCCTCGTTGACCATGGTGCGGTTCATCGCAAAGCCATAGCTCTTGAGGATGTCCATCACCTCCCCGGTGGCGGGCGTGATCTTTTCCAGCGCCACGGAGGGCGAGAACAGGAGGTTGTCGCGGAACACCGCCTTCACGTCCTCGTAGCGCGTCACCACCCAGTAGCCCAGCTCGGGGCTGTAGAACACGGGCTCTTCCTCGCGCGCCCAGCGCACCACCTCGGCCGGGTTCTGCTGGTAGCTGGGGGCAAACGGGTCGAACGCCGCCGCGCGCGCGCTCACCGGGCAACCCGTGGGGCTCTTCAGGGCGGCGGCCATGGCCGCATGGTCGACCGGGCAGCGCGAGGCGTTGGCGGGGGCAGTCATCGTGAATCTCCTTTTGCGTAAATGTATTACGCAATATGGATGCAAAGATACGGGTTTACCCTTGGTTTTGCTCAGTGGCCCTGGTAGCCCATGGCCCGGCTGATGAGGCGCGCCTCCTGCAGCAGGGCGGGGCAGATGGCGCCATCGGGCCGCAGGTCGAAGCCGCCCGTGGCGCCCAGCGTGGTCAGGCAGGCGCACACATTGCCCGTGGCGTCGAAGACCGGCGCGGCGAGTGCGCTGATGCCCTTGAGCAGCGAGTCGTTGGCCATGGCCCAGCCGCGTGCGCGCACCTGCTGGCGCAGTTGCTCCACCGGCCGCGTGCCATCGAGCTGCGCGCGCCGCTCGGCAGAGGCCTCGGCCAGTTCCTGCTCGGCCATGTCGGTGACCTGCCGGTCGTTGGAATAGCCCAAAAACACCCGGCCCGTAGCGGACCACAGCGTGGACAACACCGAGCCCGCGCGGATATTCACGGTGACGGGCAGCGTGGGCTCTTCCATGCGCAGCACGGTGGCGCCCTTGTTGCCCATCACCGCGAGGAAGGCCGTGACTTCGAGCGCCTGGCGCAGGCGCTGCAGCGAGGCCTCGCCCAGGCGGATCGGGTCGCACTGGCGCAGGGCGGCCAGGCCGATGGCGATGGATTCCTGCGCCAGGTAGTAGTGCTGGTTGGTGGGCGACTGCTCGACAAAGCCCTGCTGGCACAGGCTGGCCAGGTAGCGGTGCACCTTGGCGGGGCTCTCGCCCACCTCGGCGGCGGTGGCGGTCAGGCTGGCGGCGCCGCCCAGGCGGGTCAGCGCCTTCAGGACGCTCAGGCCCATTTCAGCGGACTGGACGCGCTGGCGGCGGTCGGCCACCCGGGCCGGGGAAGGGGATGTGCTCATGGTGATTCAAGGGTGAACCTAGGGTAAACGCTGCCCCAGGTTATTACGCATAGCGGAGTAACATCACGCAGATATTAATCCTACGAGGTCTGGACATGTTGAAAAATCGTCGCTTGGTTGCCGCCATGCTGGCCCTGCCCGCGTTGCTGGCCTGGGCCGCACCGGCCAGCGCGCAAACTGCTGCTTACCCCGCCAAGTCCATCCGCTGGCTGGTGCCTTACCCGGCAGGCGGCGGCTCCGATTTTCTCGCGCGCACGGTGGGCCAGCAGCTGTCGACGCAGATCGGCCAGCCGGTGCTGATCGACAACAAGCCCGGTGGCAACACCGCCATTGCCGCCGTCGAGACGGGCCGCTCCGCACCCGACGGCTACACCATCCTGTCGGCCGACAACGGCACCATGGTGTTCAACCCCGCGCTGTACAGCAAGCTGACCTACAACCCCAGCAAGGACCTCGTGCCCGTGACGCTGATGGGCAAGTTCCCCATGATCCTGGTGGCCCACCCGGGCGCGGACTTCAAGGACGCCAAGGACTTCATCGCCAAGGCCAAGGCCAAGCCCGGCGCCATGAGCTTCGGCTCGGCCGGCGCCGGCAGCCCGCACCATCTTGCGATGGAACTGCTCAAGGTCGATGCCGGCCTGTTCATGACCCACATCCCCTACCGCGGCGCGGCGCCCGCGCTCACCGACCTGGCCGGCGGCCAGATCCCCGCGATGATGGTCGACCTGGCCGCTGGCGGCGCCTTCATCAAGGCCGGCAAGGTGCGCCCCCTGGCCGTGGCCAACGCCAAGCGCCTGCCCCAGCTGCCCGATGTGCCGACCTTTGCCGAGCTGGGCTTCAAGAATGTGGAGGCCTCTGCCCAGGTGGGCATCGTCGCCCCCGCGGGCACGCCGGCCGACGTGGTGAACGCTTTGCAAAAACAGGTGGCCACGGCCATCAACCAGCCTGCCGTCAAGCAAAAGCTCATCGATTTCGGCATCGAGCCCGTGGCCAGCACGCCGGCCCAGTATGCGGACCTGATCCGCACCGAAACCGACAAGTGGCACAAGCTGATCAAGGCGCAGCGCATTTCGCTCGATTGAGCAGGCCCTGGGCGCCGCGGCAAGACCCCGGCGCCCCCGCAGGTTTGCACCCGGCGGCGCACTCCCCGCTACAGTGGGGCGCCAACGCTTCACCCGATGCCGGGGAGTTCCATGCCGACATGCCACCGTTTTCAGGACGCGGCCCTGGGCCGGCGCACCCTGCTGGGCGCCGGCCTGGCCCTCGCCACGCTGCGCGCCTGGGCCAGCCAGGATCGGGAGGCCGAAGCCCTGTTGCGCAAGGGTGGGGTGGTGGCCGCGTTCCGCCACGCGCTGGCGCCCGGCACGTTCGATCCGCCGGGGTTCCGCCTGGGCGATTGCAGCACCCAGCGCAACCTCAATGACGAAGGCCGCGAGCAGGCGCGGCGCACGGGCGCGTGGTTCAAGGAGCGCCAACTGCAACCGGCCAGGGTGCTCGCCAGCCCCTGGTGCCGCTGCATCGACACGGCGACTCTGGCGTTTGCAGCACCCCAGGTGTGGCCGGCGCTAGGCTCCCCGCATGGTGTACGCGAGACCACTGGCGCAGACCATTTGCGCGAATTGCGCCAGGCGCTGGTGGCCGCATCGCTGCGGGCCGGAAGTTTCGAAGCCTGGTTCACGCACATGTTCGTGCTCGCCGATCTCGCGGGCGGCAATACCAGCTCGGGCGAGGCGCTGATCTTGCGGGCTGATGCCAGCAGCGGCAAGGCCGAAGTGCTCGCCCGGCTTCAGGTTTGAGAACCTGTTTGCGATCTCGCAGGGGATCGCGTTGGAGCGCAATCGGGATGAGTGGATGCTTCGGGTGCGCCGCATGGGCTCGTGCCCATGCAAGCAGCCGGGGCGTCCAATCGCCCGATTTCGCTCCAACCCTTCGGGCAGTGGCCTTGGCGGGCGGTCTGCGGCGTTGCGGCGCTTGTTGATAGCTGAGCTATCAACTGCACCCCGCGCCTTGCATCCCACCCGCCAAGGCCGCTGCGCGACCCCTGGGAGATCGTAAACAGGTTCTCTTAGCTACAGGTTTGCGAATTCACGATGCGCTTGAGCGCATCGGTGTCGAGGATGCGCACATGGCGCTGCTTGACCTCGACGATGCCTTCCTCGACGAACTTGGAGAAGGTGCGGCTAACGGTTTCGAGCTTGAGGCCCAGGTAGCTGCCGATCTCCTCGCGCGTCATGCGCAGCACCAGCTCGGACTGCGAAAAGCCGCGCGCATGCAGGCGCTGCACCAAGTTCAGTAGAAACGCCGCCAGGCGCTCCTCGGCGCGCATGCTGCCCAGGAGCAGCATGACGCCGTGCTCGCGCACGATCTCGCGGCTCATGATCTTGTGCACATGGTGCTGCAGGGCCGTGACCTCGCGCGAGAGTTCCTCGATGCGGTCGAAGGGCATCACGCAGACCTCGGCATCTTCGAGCGCCACGGCGTCGCAGGTGTGGTGGTCGTTCACGATGCCGTCCAGGCCGATGATCTCGCCCGCCATCTGGAAGCCCGTCACCTGGTCACGTCCGTCCTCGGTGGCCACGCAGGTCTTGAAGAAGCCGGTGCGGATGGCGTACAGCGAGGTGAAGGTCTCGCCATTGCGAAACAGCGTGCCGCCGCGCTTGACCTTGCGCCGCGTGGCCACGATCTCGTCGATGCGTTCCAGCTGCGCGTCGTTCAGGCCCACGGGCATGCACAGTTCGCGCAGGTTGCAGTTGGAACAGGCGACTTTGATGGTGAGCGGGTTCATGGGCGCAGCAGCTGTTGGGGGTTGCGAACGGATCGCATCCGGCGAGAGGAGCGTGGTGGTGGCTGACATGAATCAAATTGTGGCCCCTGGGGGACTTTCAACACTTGATCTAGGTCAAGGACAGGGGGCGGGCACTGCGGCAAAGTTCCACTTCAATAAGGAATGCCCCCGAAATGACCGCTGTGACGCCCGAACTCCTGACCCGTTTCGACGTGCCGGGCCCCCGTTATACCTCCTATCCCACGGCCGACCGCTTCGTGGAGGCGTTTGGCGAAAACGATTACGTGCTGGCCCTGGCACAGCGCCGGGCGGGCGCGCCGGGCAAGGCGCTGCCGCTGTCGCTGTACGTGCACATTCCGTTCTGCGAATCGCTGTGCTACTACTGCGCCTGCAACAAGATCATCACCAAACACCACGACCGGGGCGACGTGTACCTGCGCTACCTGGCGCGCGAGGTGGAGCTGCACACAGCCCACTGCGGCACCGGCCAGGTGGTGAGCCAGCTGCACCTGGGCGGGGGTACGCCCACCTTTCTGTCGGATGACAAGCTGCGCGAGCTGATGGCCGTGCTCAAGCGCAGTTTCAGCTTTGCGCCGGGCGGCGAATACTCCATCGAGGTGGACCCGCGCACCGTGACGGCCGAGCGCCTGGCCGTGCTGGCCGAGCTGGGCTTCAACCGCCTGAGCTTTGGCGTGCAGGACTTCGATGCCGACGTGCAGAAGGCGGTGCACCGCGTGCAGCCGGCCGAGCAGGTGTTCGCGCTGGTGGAATCCGCGCGCCGCCTGGGCTTCGAGTCGGTCAACGTGGACCTGATCTATGGCCTGCCGCGGCAGACGCCCGAATCCTTCGACCGCACGCTGGAGCAGGTCAAGGCCCTGCGGCCCGACCGCATCGCCCTGTATGCCTATGCCCACCTGCCCGAGCGCTTCAAGCCCCAGCGGCGCATCGTGCCGGCCGAGCTGCCCGCGGCGCCTTCCAAGGTGGCCATGCTGTCGCGCTCGCTGCAGCAGTTCATGGATGCAGGCTATGTCTATGTGGGCATGGACCATTTCGCCCTGCCCACCGACGCCCTGGCCGTGGCCAAGCGACAGGGGCGGCTGCACCGCAACTTCCAGGGCTACAGCACCCAGCCCGACTGCGACCTGATCGCCCTGGGCGTCTCGGCCATCGGCCGCGTGGGCGCCACCTACAGCCAGAACGCCAAGACCCTGGACGAGTACTACGACCTGCTGGACCAGGGCCGTCTGCCCGTGGTGCGCGGCCTGGCGCTGAACCGCGACGACCTGGTGCGCCGCGCCGTCATCATGGCGCTGATGTGCCAGGGCGAGCTGTCCTTCGAGTCCATCGAGGCGGGCTGGCTGATCGACTTTCGCCGCACCTTCGCGGCAGAGTTGGAGCAGCTCGCGGGCCTGCAGGAGCAGGGGCTGGTCAGCGTGACCGGTGAGGGCATCACCGTCACGTCCATGGGCTGGTTCTTCGTGCGCGGCATCGCCATGGTGTTCGACCGCTACCTGCAGGCCGACCGCAACCGCGCCCGGTTCTCCCGGATCATATGACCCCCCCTGAGTCGCTTCGCGCCTTCCCCCAGGGGGACGCCCCCAGCGCGGCGGGGCGGCCCTTGCGCGGGGGCACTCGCCTTGGCCGCGCCAGTTTCTAGGGGTCATGTTCGATGGATGGTGTGTTGGGTAGAAAGGAGCGGATTTCATGCTGTTTGCCCTGGGCTGGACCGCTTTGGTGATGGGCCTGGCTGGCGGCCCGCACTGCCTGGCCATGTGCGCCGCGCCCTGTGGGGCGCTGGTGGGGCAGGGGAGCGGCCAGGCGGTGCGCTGGGCCGGGCCGGCAGGCCTGGCGCTGGAACCACCACCGCCGGCCCTGGGTCGGCTGGTGGCCTTCCACGGCGGGCGGGTGGCGGGCTATGCGGCCCTGGGCGCTGCGGCGGCGCTGGCCATGGACAGCCTGGCATGGCTCACGCAGCGCACGGCGGCGCTGCAGCCCGCCTGGACCTTTCTGCACCTGGCGGTGATGGCCTGGGGAGTGCTGCTCATGGTGCAGGCGCGCCAACCGGCCTGGGTGGAGCACCTGGGCCGCACGGTCTGGCAGCGCGTCCGGCCGCTCACGGCCGGGGCCGGCGGGGTGGGCGCGGCGGGGCTGCTGTGGGCGCTGATGCCCTGCGGCCTGCTCTATTCGGCCCTGCTGGTGGCGGCACTCAGCGGCGGGCCGGTGCAGGGGGCAGCCACCATGGCCTTGTTCGCCCTGGGCAGCGGGGTGTGGCTGGTGGGCGGGCCCTGGTTGTGGGGGCGCCTGCGCCGCCGCATCAACCAGGCACGGGCCGATTGGGGCACGCGCATCGCCGGGGGGCTGCTGTGCGCGGCGGCGGGCTGGGCGCTGTGGATGGACCTGGTCGTCAAGCCTTCGCTGTGGTGCCGGTGATACAGTGGCCTCGGCGCTGAGGGGCGTGCCGGACTGTTGTTTTGTGTGTCCTACGTACTTGCACGCATGCGGCGTGCGGCCCGGGCCCGCAGGGGACGCCGTTCACTGCGCAGCCCGCCCCCGGGTTTTTACCAGGAGGTAAATCGCGCCGCAGCCCCCGCCAGCCGTGGTGCAGGGGGAATGTCCCGGGGCATGGCAGGGCAAGACAAGCCTTCAGAACTGGAGATAATGGGTGTAACCAATGGTGGCAGAAGTGCCGCCGTGTTTCCTCACGTACGTTTGAAGTGAATTCGTCCATCCTCATCGATATCCGCCAGCTGCGCATCGGCATGTACATCCAGCTCGACCTGGGCTGGATGCACCATCCGTTTCCGGTGAGCAGCTTCCGGGTGGCGTCGGCCGAACAGATCGCCACCCTGCGCGAGCTGGGGCTGACCGAGGTGCGCTACGTACCCAAGAAGAGCGACCCCGACCTGCGTGATCTGCCGCTGCCCCCGGTGGGCGGCCCCGAGGATGCACCGCCGCCCGATGCGCCCGGCGCCGTGCGCGAGGCCACGGCCCCCGCCCCGCTGGCAGCCCCCGTGGACCCCGCGGCGGACGAGGCCGCCGCCCGCCGCCGCCGGCTGCTGGATGCGCAGAACCGCGCCCTGGCCCTGTGCAACCAGCGCTTTGGTGAAGCCACGCGGCGCTATGTGGAGCTGGAAAAGCTGGTGGTGGAGCTGCCCGAGCGCGCCCGCACCGATGGCGAGCTGCTGGTGGCCGGCTGCGTGACCGATCTGCTCAACAACGGCGATTCGGTGATCCGCCTGCTGTCCGAAGGCGTGGGCGAGTCCGGCGCGCTGCACCCCGTGAACGTGCTGGTCGTCAGCCTGCTGCTGGGCAAGGCCCTGGGCATGAAGGCCGAGGACCTGCAGGACCTGGGCGTGGCGGCCCTGCTGCACGATCTGGGCAAGATGCGCCTGCCCGATGCGTTCAAGAACGCACTGCCCCACATGCCGGCGCCCGACCGCACCCGCTACGAGGGCCATGTGCGCGAGTCCGTGGCGCTGGCGGGCCGCATGGGCCTGGGCAAGCCGGTGCTGCTGGCCATTGCGCAGCACCATGAGATGGTGGACGGCAGCGGCTTTCCCATGCGGCTCACGGCGCATGACCTCTCGCGCCCCGGCCAGGTGCTGGCGCTGGTCAACCACTACGACCGCCTGTGCAGCCCGGGCAGCGGCATGGGCGGGCTGACCCCGCACGAGGCGCTGTCCGTCATCTTTGCCCAGCACAAGGCGCGCTTCGATGCCGTGGTGCTGGGGGCCTTCATCCGCATGATGGGGGTGTACCCGCCGGGCTCCATCGTGCAGCTGGTCAACGACCGCTATGCCATTGTGGCCTCGGTCAACTCCTCACGGCCGCTGCGCCCCAAGGTCATCGTGCACGACCCGCGCGTGCCCAAGGACGAGGCGCCCATCCTCGACCTGGAGACCGTGCCCGAGCTCGGCATCCGCCGCAGCCTCAAGCCCGCCCAGCTGCCGCGCGAGGCGCTCGACTACCTGTCGCCGCGCAAGCGCATCTGCTACTTCTTCGAACGTGCCGTGGCTGCTGTCCCCGACGAGGGTGGAGCGTGATCCGGCCGCTGCCGCAGGCGTGGATCGACGGTCTGCTGGAGGCGGTATGGCTCGTCGATGAAAAGACGCTGCACATCCTGGCAGCCAACCAGGCGGCCGAGCAGCTGACAGGCCTGTCCATCGCCGACATGCACGACATGCCGGTGACCCAGCTGGCCGCGACGCCGCAGGACATGGTGTTTTGGAGCCAGCCCGCGGCCGTGGTGGCCGACGGCATCCACTCCCACACCAGCGTGCTGCATGCCACGGGCATGCTGGTGGCCGTGGAGCGGCGCGTGACGCGCGTGCCGCGGCTCGAAGGCGGCACGGCCTTCCTGGTGACCATGGTGGACCGCAGCCACCAGCAGGCCACCGAGCGCGAACTCGAGACCCTGCTGGCCGAGCTGCGCGCCACGCTCGATTCGGCCGCCGACGGCATGCTGGTGTGCAGCCTGGACGGCCGCGTGCGCGCCTTCAACCAGCGCCTGGCCCAGCTGTGGAACGTGCCGGCCCCGCTGCTCGTGCGCCGCGACGACGAGGCCTTGTTTGCCCACATGGCCGACCAGGTGGCCGACGTGCCGCTCTACATGGAGCGGCTGGCCGCCATCACGGCCGAGCCCATGCAGGAGAGCATCGACATCATCGGGCTGCGCAATGGCATGAGCATCGAGCGCCGCTCGGTACCCCAGTTCAGCCAGGGGCGCGCCGTGGGTCGGGTGTACTCGTTTCGCGACATCACGCGCCAGCACGAGGTGCAGGCCAGCCTGCGCCTGGCGGCTCGCGTGTTCGAGTCGAGCATGGACGCGATTTTCATCGCCGACAGCCACCACCGCCTGATGCGCATGAATCCGGGTTGCGAGCGCCTGGTGGGCAAGAACGCGCGCTCCTTCGAGGGCGCGGCGGCGGCCTCGCTGTTCGGCGGCGGACCCGATGCCGACTTCATGGCCCAGGTGGAAGCCGGCTGGGCGCACGAAGGTTTCTGGGAGGGCGAGCTGTGGCTGCCGCGCGAGAACGACGCCTACTGCGCCGTGCAGCTGTCGTGGGTGGCGCTGCGCGACGACGAGGACCGGCTGGTGCAGAGCATCGGCTTCATGCGCGATCTCACCTTGCAGCATGCCGCGCAAAAACGCATCGAGGAACTGGCCTACAGCGACGTGCTCACCGGCCTGCCCAACCGCCTGCTGCTCTCGCAGCGCGTGGACACGGCCATCCAGGGAGCGCGCCAGAGCGATACCGGCTTTGCCATCCTGTTCCTCGACCTGGACCGCTTCAAGATCATCAATGACTCGCTGGGCCATCCCTTTGGCGACCGCGTGCTGCAGCTGGTCGCCGAGCGCCTGCAGACCTGCCTGCGCCAGACCGACATGCTGTGCCGCCTGGGCGGCGACGAGTTCGTGATCTACCTGCATGGCGGCGATGCCGTGGTGGCCGAGAGCGTGGCGCGGCGCATCCTCGATGAGATGCTGCGCCCCTTCACGCTGGACAGCATGGGCTTTTCGATCCAGTGCAGCATCGGCATGGCGCTGTACCCGCAGGATGGCGCCACGCTGGACGAGCTGATCAAGCAGGCCGACACGGCCATGTACCAGGTCAAGGAGCGCGGCCGCGGCAGCTACGGCTTCTACCAGCCGCAGATGAATGCCAACCTGCTCTCGCGCATGAAGCTCGAGCATGCCATGCGCCAGGCGCTGGGCGAGCAGCGCATGGCCGTGCACTACCAGCCCCAGGTGAGCATGGAGACCGGTGCCATCACCGGTGCCGAGGCACTGATCCGCTGGACCGACCCGGAATTCGGCGCGGTCTCGCCGGGCATGTTCATCCCCCTGGCCGAGGAGTCGGGCTACATCGTCACGCTGGGTGCCTGGGTCATGGAGCAGGCCGTGCGCGAGGCTGCAGCCTGGATCCACGGTGGCCACCCCATCGTGGTGTCGGTCAATGTCTCGGCGCTCGAATTCCGCCAGCCCGATTTCGTGGAGCGGCTCACGCGCCTGCTGGCCGTGCACCAGCTGCCGCCCACCTTGCTGGAGCTGGAGCTGACCGAAACCATCTTGCTGCAGGACGCCGCCGAGATGGAGCAGCGCCTGCACGAGCTGGCCGGCCTGGGCGTGAGCCTGGCCATCGACGACTTCGGCACCGGCTATTCGAGCCTGGCCTACCTCAAGAAGCTGCCCATCCACAAGCTCAAGATCGACCAGTCCTTCGTGCGCGGCCTGCCCGACGACGATGGCGACCGGGCCATCGTGAGTGCCATCGTGAGCATGGGCCGCGCGATGCGCATCGAGGTGGTGGCCGAGGGCGTGGAGACCGAGGTGCAGCGCGCGGTGCTTGCGCAGATGCAGTGCGACCACTACCAGGGCTTTCTGCGCGCCCCCGGCCTGCCGGCCGAGGACTTCCGCAGCCTGCTGGGCCGGCCGGTGGCGGCGCCGCCTGGCGTGCCCGCGCCGCAGCCGGTGGTGGCTCAGCGCGTTTCGGATCCCGAAGACTGAAGGATCGCCCCGCCGCTCTGTGCGGTCAGATGCTCGTGATGCCCTTGTAGAGCATGTAGGCGGCCAGGCCGAAGAGCAGGCTGGCGAACACGCGCTTGAGCTGCTTGACCGGCAGGCTGTGCGCGGCCTTGGCGCCCAGCGGTGCGGTGAGCACGCTGCACACCGCGATCACGGCCAGGCCGGGCAGCCAGATGTAGCCCAGCGAGGCCGGCGGCAGGTTCTGCACTGATTGTCCGCCCACGGCGTAGCCCACCACGTTGGCCAGTGCAATCGGAAAGCCCAGCGCCGCGCTGGTGGCGACCGCGTTGTGGATGGCCACGTTGCACCAGGTCATGAAGGGCACGCTGACAAAGCCCCCGCCTGCGCCGACCAGGCCCGAGAGAAAGCCGATCACGCCGCCAGCCGCCAGTTGGCCTGCCGTGCCCGGCATCTGGCGCGTGGGCGCGGGCTTCTTGTCCAGGAACATCTGCGTGGCCGAGAAGCTCACGAACAGCGCAAAGAAAATCGCCAGCGATGAACCCTTGAGCAGCGCGAACACCCCGAGGCTGGCTGCAAAGCCGCCGATCACGATGCCTGGTGCCAGGCGCTGCACGATGTCCCAGCGCACGGCGCCACGCTTGTGGTGCGCGCGCACGCTGGAGACCGAGGTGAAGACGATGGTGGCCATCGAGGTGGCAATGGCCATCTTCACCGCCAGGTCGGGCGCCACCTGGCGCGCCCCCAGGATGTAGGTGAGAAAGGGCACCATGAGCATGCCGCCGCCAATGCCCAGCAGCCCCGCGAGAAAGCCCGTGCACAGGCCAAGAACACCGAGTTCAACGATCAGGAAGGGGTCGAGCATGGGGGAGGGGTTGGGTGTTGGAATGGGGCGAGGCGCACCGCAGGGTGGCGCAGGGATTGTAGTGCCCGGGCTCTTGCTGCGCTGGTGCGGCACGCCCTGTGGCGCCTGGCCTGCACGGGGACCTATGGCGGGCTGCCGCGGCGCGCGCCGTAGCGCCTGAGCAGGGCTGCCTTCGCAGGCTCGTCGCGTGCCGTGCCATGTCCAGCGGGGTCTTGCCTGCCTTGTTGCGGGCATTCGCGTCGGCCTTCGATTGGAGCAACTGCGCCATCACGTCCTGCATCTCGGGATGCTCGGTGGCGGAATGCAGCGGGGTGTTGCCGCCAAGGTCCCGGGCCTCGAGGGCTGCGCCGGCCTCGATCAGCAGTTTCGCCATTTCCGGAGATGCCGCCAGGTGCAGCGGCGTGGTGCCTTCGCGGTTGGCGGCATTCATGTTGGCGCCGCGTGCGATGAGCCAGCGGGCCATGCCGGTGTGCTCTTCGCCGGCCACGCCGTGCAGCGGCGTGAAGCCGGCCGCATCGCCCCGGTTCACGCTGGCCGGGTCGCGTGCCAGAAAGCCTTCGACGGCTGTGCGGTCGTTGAAAACGGCGGCGTCGTACAGGCTTGCGTGCTGGCGTGTTCCGGCCTTGCCTGCCTGGGCGGCGGCGGGCGGAGCCCGCAATGCGCCCAGGCTGCAGCACAGGGCAAGGCAAAGGGGAATGCAGGCGCGCATGGTCGCTGCAGGATACCGGATGGCTGGCCGCAAAGAAAAAGGCTGCCGGAGTGATCCGGCAGCCTTTGGGTAGAGGTGTCTGCGGTATTTGCTACCGGGCCTGTCATCCTGAACCGGGGGTTCAGGTGGGCGAGGGCAGCCAGGCGTTGGGTTCATCTGACGCGAGACGATCACGCTCCCCTGGCGATGTACCAAGCCCGTGCTCAGAGAGCATTGGTTCAAGGAAATATAAAACCCGGCGGCACCGCAGACACCCTCATTGTAGGGGCTCTGAAAGCCCCTGAAAGCTGTCGGCGATGTAAAGAATTCTCTGACCTGTACGCCATTGATAGCGCAGGGTCGCGACGCCGTCTACAGCAGGCGCCCGTCGTCGCCCAGGGCTTGGTCCAGGCGCTGCACCAGGTTCTGCAGGCGCTGGATTTCGTCGGCATCGGGGGGCAGCAGAGATTCCTGCACGCCCATGCGCCGCGGTGGCGGCGGAATGTCGTCGCCCACCGCCACGGGCGTGGCCATGGGCACGGGGTGGGGATGGTCCGCCGCGGCGGCCATGTCGGCAGCTTCGCGGTCGGCGATCTCGAAAGCGAGGTTCAGCGCAGCCAGCACCGCGATGCGTTCGCGGGCACGCACCTTGCCGGCATCGCGGATGCGCGTCATGGCGGTGTCCACACGCTCCACGGCATCGAGCAGTCGGCTCTCGTGCCCCTCGGGGCAACTGAGCAGGTAGCTTTGCTGCAGGATCTGCACCTCGATTTGCTTCATGCGGCGTCTTTCGCGGGAGGGGCTTGGGGCAGGCGCTCGAGCAGGGCATCCACCCGCGAGCGCGCGGCGGAGAGGCGGGACTTGAGCGAGTCGCGCTCCTGCGTGAGTGCGGCCACCTGCTCGGACAGCAGCGCATTGGTGCGCTGCAGTTCGGCGTGGCGCACCAGGAGCCGCTCCACGCGCTCGGCGATCTGGTCGGTTGTCGATGGTGTTGTTGCCATACAGCCACCGATTGTAGGACGGCGGGTTGTAATCGGTCGTAAAATCACCGGGTTGGTGCTCGCGGTGTGGTTCACATGCTGCAGTTCAACGGGAAGCAGGGAGGTGGCGCCACGCATGGCGCGCCGAGCCTGCGCTGCCCCCGCAACGGTCAGCGGACGAATCGGTTTTCGATTCCCTTTTCATCCCCATGCCACTGGGTGCCTTGAACAAGCACCTGGGAAGGCTTTGAGAAGCGCTCCGCCAGCCCGGATACCGGCCAACACGGTGGCTGCCTGCGCCCTGGTGCAGGCAGTCGTGTCACCCATTTCGCTGGCGGGAGGCCGGCACGGGTTTTTGCTTGCCGACGATTCGCCCCATGAAGATCCGTACCCCCCGTGCGCGCATTGCTGCGTCCGTTTCCAGGTCCTTGTGCCTGCGCCCTGCGCTCGTGTCCCTGGCCGTGCTGGGCGCCTGCGCCGCCCACGCCCAGCAGAACGACAAGGCCCCGGTGCTGCTCGCGCAGAACCTGCGCGCGCCCTCGCTGGCCGAGACCGTGGTGACCGCCACGCGCACGCCGCAGCCGCTGTCCGATCTGGTGGCCGACGTGACCGTGATCGACCGCGAGACTATCGAGACCAGCGGCGCCACGGGCCTGGCCGACGTGCTGGCGCGCGTGCCCGGCATCGAGATCTCGCGCAACGGCGGCCCTGGCACGACCACGGGCGTGTTCCTGCGCGGCGCAGAGTCGCGCTTCACGGCGGTGTACATCGACGGCGTGCGCATGGACTCGCAATCCACCGGCGGCGCGGCATGGGAATCGATCCCGCTCGCGCAGATCGACCGCATCGAGGTGCTGCGCGGCCCGGCCGGCGCGGTCTACGGCTCCGACGCCATGGGCGGCGTGGTGCAGATCTTCACCAAGCGCGGCGAGCAGGGTGTGGCGCCCTATGTGGGCATCGGCTTCGGCAACCAGGGCACGCGCAAGGCCGAGGCCGGCGTGAGCGGCGCCAGCGGCACCATCGACTATGCCTTGGGCATCGCCCGCGAAGAGAGCAAGGGCTTCAACGCCCGCACCGTGGCCACGCAGAACCCCGACCGCGACGGCTACGAGAGCACCTCGGCCAGCGCCCGCGTGGGCCTGCAGATCAATGCCACGCACCGGCTCGAAGCCACGCTGCTCGTGAACGACCTGGACAGCGGCTACGACAGCGGCCTGGGCCGTGACGACCGCAACCAGCACAAGCTGCATGCCCTGGGCCTGAACTGGCAGGCGCAGTGGACGCCGCAGTACAAGACCCGCGTGCAGATCACCGATTCGCGCGACGAGTACCAGACCACACCTTCGTTTTACCTGACCGAGACGCGCCTGCGTGGCTACCTGTTCCAGAACGAATGGCGCCAGGGCCCGCACCTGGTGACCGCCGCGCTGGAGCGCCGCGAAGACCGGCTGGAAAACGCCCCCATCGACCGCAAGCGCTCGCAGGATGCGCTGGCCCTGGGCTATGGCTACACCGCGGGCGGCCATACGCTGCAGGCCAATGTGCGCCACGACTCGGACAGCGAGTTCGGCGGCAAGGGCACGGGCAGCCTGGCCTATGGCTACACCTTCGCACCGCAGTGGCGCGCCACGGCCTCGGTGGGCACGGCCTTCCGTGCGCCCACGCTGTACCACCGCTTCAGCGAGTACGGCACGGGCCGCCTGAACCCCGAGAGCAGCCGCAACGCCGAGCTGGGCCTGCGCTGGGCCCAGGCATCGAGCAGCTTCTCGGTGACGGCCTACCGCAACCGCGTGCAGGACCTGATCGTCTTTGGCCCTGTGGGACCCTGCCCGTCCACCCTGGGTTGCTACGCCAACGTGGCACGCGCCGAGTACAAGGGCGTGACCTTCGCGGGCTCCTACCGCCTGGGCAGCGTGCAGCTGCGCGGCTCGCTGGACCTGCAGAACCCGCGCGACCTCGATACCGGAAAGATGCTGGCGCGCCGCGCCAAGCGCCATGGCACCCTGGGTGCCGACACGCAGATCGCGGGCTGGACCGTGGGCGCCGAGGTGCAGGCCTCGGGCCGCCGCTTCGACACCGTGGCCAATACCTTCGTGCTGGGCGGCTACAGCCTGTTCAACCTGCATGCCAGCACCCGCATCGCGCGCGACTTCACGCTGACCGCGCGCCTCGACAACGCGGCCGACAAGCACTACGAACTGGCACGCACCTATGCCACCCCGGGCCGCACGTTCTTTGTCGGCCTGAAGTGGGCACCGCAGTAACAGGCAAGCATTGCAGATGAGAAGAGGGAAGGCTGAGGAGAAGCCGCAAGAATGGTCACCCCGGCACGCTGTCCGGCGATATTGATCGCCGCCCCGGCATCGGGCCAGGGCAAGACCACCGTCACCGCGGCCCTGGCGCGCCTGCATGCGCGCCAGGGCCGGCGGGTGCGGGTGTTCAAGTGCGGCCCGGACTTTCTCGACCCGCACTGGCACCTGCTCGCCAGTGGCGCGCCCGTGCACCAACTCGACCTGTGGATGAATGGCGAGGCCGATTGCGCCGAGCGCCTGCACGCGGCAGCCTGTGAGAGCGACCTCCTCTTGATCGAAGGCGTGATGGGCCTGTTCGACGGCACGCCGAGTGCGGCCGACCTGGCGCAGCGCTTTGGCGTGCCCGTGCTCGCCGTGGTCGATGCCTCGGCCATGGCCGGCACCTTTGGCGCGCTGGCCTTCGGCCTGCGCCACTACCGCCCGGGCCTGCCCTGGGCCGGCGTGCTGGCCAACCGTGTGGGCTCGGAACGCCATGCGCAGATGCTGCGCGATGGCCTGCAGGATGCGGCGGACTGGATGGGCGCGCTGATGCGCGTGGCGCCCGGTGGCGGTGCCACCGGCACGGCAGCGGCCGCACTGCTGCCCGAGCGCCATCTGGGCCTGGTCGTCGCGCATGAGCTGGGCGATGCCCTGGCGCGCCTGGATGCCGCAGCCGACGCGCTGGCTGCCACACCGCTGGGCCAGATGGGCCTGGACGGGCTGCAACGCTGGGCGGTGGACTTTCCTGTGCCGGGGCCGTCCACGCCTGTGCCGCCCCTGCTGGCGGGCCGCACGGTGGCCGTGGGGCGCGATGCGGCCTTCTGTTTTGTCTACGACGCCAACCTGCAGTGCCTGGCGCAGTTGGGGGCACGGGTGGTGTTCTTCTCGCCATTGCACGATGCCGCGCTGCCGGCCTGCGATGCCGTGTGGCTGCCCGGCGGCTACCCCGAGCTGCATGCGGCGCGCATCGCGGCCAATACCGCCATGCAGGCCAGCCTGCGCGCCCATGTGGCGGCGGGCAAGCCGCTGTGGGCAGAATGCGGCGGCATGATGTCCCTGTTCGAATCGATCACCCTGGCCGATGGCACAACGCAGCCGCTGTGGGGCCTGCTGCCTGGTCGCGTGGCCATGCAAAAGCGCCTGGCCGCCCTGGGCCCGCAGCAGCTCACAGTGGCGGGCCACACACTGCGCGGCCACACCTTCCATTACTCCACCGCGCAGAGCACCGCCGAGGTGGTGGGACGCACTTCGCGGCCGGACACCGCGCCCGCGCCGGATGCCGGCGAAGCCTTGTACCGCCATGGCAGCATCCATGCGAGCTACTTCCATGCCTGGTTTCCCTCGGCCCCTGCGGCCGTCGCGCACCTGCTGGGCGGGCAGGGGGCTGCCGCATGAGCGCGATCACCACCGCCATCACCACCGAGCTCATCCTGGGCGGGCAAAAGAGCGGCAAGTCGCGCCGCGCCGAGCTGATCGCGCGCGACTGGCTGGCGCAGGCGCCCGGGCGCGATGCCGTGCTGATCGCCACCGGCCAGCCCTGGGACGAGGAGATGCGCGAACGCATCGCGCGCCACCAGCGCGCGCGGGCCGAGCGTGTGCCCGGCCTGGCCACGCTGGAGGAGCCGCGCGACCTGGCCGGCGCGCTGCGCCAGCGCAGCAGCGCCAGCACCCTGGTGGTGGTCGACTGCCTGACCCTGTGGCTCACCAACTGGACCATGCCGGCTGGCGTGGAGGGCATGGACGTGCAGGAGCGCGAGGCCCTGGCGCAGGCCTGGGCCGCGCAGTGCCAGGCATTCATCGCCGCCTTGCAGCAGGCCCCCGGCCCCGTGGTCCTGGTGGGCAATGAAATCGGCCTGGGGGTCATTCCCCTGGGGCGCGAGGTGCGTGCTTTCGTCGATGCACTGGGCGTGCTCAACCAGCGGGTGGCCGCGGCCTGCCCGCGCGTGACCCTGATGGCGGCCGGGCTGCCGCTCTACCTGAAGGAGCCGCGCTGATGGAGCCGACGCCGACCCCCGTGCGCCGCATCCTCTGGGTGATCGCCATCATCGTGGTGCTGCTGTTGCTGATGGCCGGCCTGGCACGGGCCGAGCCCGTGCAGATCAAGGACGACCGGGGCCGCGTGGTGACGCTGCCCCAGGCGCCGCAGCGCATCGTCTCGCTGCTGCCCTCGCTGACCGAAAGCGTCTGCGAGCTCGACCAGTGCCACCGCCTGGTCGGCGTGGACCGCTATTCCAACTGGCCCGAGTCGGTGGCCCGCCTGCCCAAGCTGGGCGGCGGGATCGATCCGAGCATCGAGGCCATCGTGGCCGTGAAGCCCGACGTGGTGCTGCTGGCCGCCAGCTCGCGCGCCAGCGACCGGCTGGAGGCCCTGGGCCTGAAGGTCGTGGTGCTGGAGCCCAAGACCCATGCCGACGTGCGCCGCGTGCTCGGTGTGGTGGGCCAGGTGCTGGGCGTGCCCCAGGCCGAGGGTGCTGACCGGCTGTGGCGTGTGATCGACGCCGCCGTGCAGGCGGCGGCCCAGTCGCTGCCGCCCAAGGCGCGCAACACGCGCGTGTACTTCGAGGTGAGCCGCGGGCCGTATGCGGCCAGCGAGGCGTCGTTCATCGGTGAATCGCTCGCGCGCCTGGGCGTGCGCAACGTGGTGCCGGGCGCGCTCGGCCCGTTTCCGCGCCTGAACCCCGAGTACGTGGTGCGCGCGAACCCCGACGTGCTGATGATCGGCAACAGCAGCATGCAGAGCATGGTGCCGTACCCCGGCTGGTCCACCATGCGCGCCGTGCGCGAGAACCGTGTCTGCGTGTTCGGCCCCGGCGATGCCGAGGTGGTGGTGCGCCCCGGCCCGCGCATGGCCGAGGCCGCGCGCATCATGGCGCGCTGCCTGACCGAGAAAGCGCGATGACTGCCGGGAAGACCTTGATCCCCTCGGCCGCCGGCCGGCGCCGCGCCGCCTGGTGCGCGCTGTGGCTGGCCCTGGCCAGCATGCTGCTGCTGGTGCTGGGCACGGCCGTGGGCAGCACCGGGCTGGAGAGCCTGGTGCACATGGGCGACGACCCTGTGGCACGCCAGATCGTCTGGGACATCCGCCTGCCGCGCACCCTGGGGGCCTGGCTGGCCGGCGCGTTGCTGGGCCTGGCCGGCGCCGTGGCGCAGGGGCTGTTCCGCAACCCGCTGGCCGACCCCTACCTGCTGGGCAGTGCCTCGGGCGCGGCCCTGGGCGGCGCGGTGGCCATGGCGATGTTCGGCGTGTCGCCCGTGGCCGCGCAGTGGATCGCGCGCATCGGCATCACGGGCATGGCCTTTCTGGGCGCGGCCGGGGCCGTGGTGCTCACGCTGGTGTTGGCGCGGGGTGTGCAGCACACGCTGCGCCTGCTCTTGGCCGGTGTCATCGTGGGCGTGGTGCTGGGCGCCCTGCGCGACCTGGTGGAGCTGGCCTCGCCCGACATCCTGCAGGCCATGCAGGCCTTCATCCTGGGCAGCACGGCCTTCGTCGGCTGGATCGCCTGCACCCTGATGGGTGCGGCCTGGGCGCTGTGCGCGCTGCTGGCCTGGGTGCTGGCGCGCGCGCTCGACGGCCTGACGCTGGGGGAGGCCACGGCTGCCAGTCTGGGCCTGCCGCTCGGCCCCATGCGCGCTGGGCTGGTGGCCGCCATGGCCCTGGCCACCGGCACGGCCGTGGCGCAGACCGGGCTCATCGCCTTCGTCGGCCTGGCCGCGCCGCACCTGGTGCGCTCCATCGTGCGCGTCACGCACGAGCGGCACATCCTCTTGTCCAGCCTGATGGGCGCGGTGCTGCTGCTGGCGGCCGACATCCTGGCGCGCTGGATGCTGGCGCCACAGGAGCTGCCCGTGGGCGTGCTCACCGCGGCCCTGGGTGGCACCTACCTGCTGTGGCTGATGCACCGGCGCACCGCGCACGGAGGCGGCCTGTGAAGGGCATCGCACTCAGCGCCCACCACATCACCGCGCGCGTGGGCGGGGTGCAGGTGCTGCACGGCATCGACCTGCACCTGCCCGCAGGCCGCTGGACCAGCATCGTCGGCCCCAACGGCGCTGGCAAGTCCACCCTGCTCAAGGTGCTGGCGGGCCTGCTGCCGCGCGGCCAGGTCGACGGCCAGGTGGCCCTGCTCGGCCGCATGCTGACCCAGGTGCCGGCGCGCGAACGTGCACGCCAGCTCTCCTGGCTGGGGCAGAACGAAGGCTCGGCCGACGACCTGACCAGTTACGACGTGGCCATGCTCGGCCGCCTGCCGCACCAGCCCTGGCTGGCCCCGCCATCGCCCGCCGACCATGCCGCCGTGGAGCAGGCCCTGCGCACCACCCAGGCCTGGGACTGGCGCGACCGCCCCTTGTCGCAGCTGTCGGGCGGCGAACGCCAGCGCGTGCTGCTGGCCCGCGCCCTGGCGGTGCAGGCAAAGGTGCTGCTGATGGACGAACCCCTGGCCAACCTGGACCCCCCGCACCAGACCGACTGGCTGCACACCGTGCGTGCCCTGGTGGCCGGTGGCGCCACGGTGGTCAGCGTGCTGCACGAGGTCTCGCTGGCCCTGCATGCGGACGACCTGGTAGTCATGGCCAAAGGCCGTGTCACGCACCAGGGCGGCTGCAACGAGGCGGTGACGCACCGCGCGCTGGAGGCCGTGTTCGACCACCGCATCGCGGTGCATGAATTGTTCGGCCAGTGGGTGGCATTGCCGCGCTGAGTTTTTTGCTTTTCTGTTTTTGTTTTGTTTTCAACCAAGGAGTCGTGAGATGCACATCGAACCCGGACTGGTGGACACCACCAAGATCTTCCTGAGCTACGCCACAGGCGCCACGGCACTGCTGTACGCCAGCAAGCTCGCGCTGGACATGGTGAAGAAGGAGGGCCCCGTGGCCCTGCTGTTGCGCTCCATCTTCACCACGGCGCTGGTGTTCGCGTTCTTCGAGCTGTTTCCGCACCACCCGGTGGGGGTGTCCGAAGTGCATCTGATTCTGGGCACGACCTTGTTGCTGCTGTTCGGTGCTGCGCCAGCCGCCATCGGGCTGGCAGGTGGCCTGTTGATTCAGAGCGTGTTCTTTGCGCAGCAGGATCTGCCGCAGTACGGGATGAACGTCACGACCCTGCTGGTGCCGCTGTTCGCCACGGCGACGCTGGCCAAGCGCATCGTGCCGGAGAGCATGGCGTATGTGGACATGACGTATGCGCAGACCTTCAAGCTGTCGGTGGCCTACCAGGGCGGGATCGTGATGTGGGTGGCTTTCTGGGCTATCTACGGTGCGGGTGTGGGATCTGCGAATCTGGAGAGCATTGCCACGTTTGGCGCTGCGTACATGACGGTGGTGTTGCTGGAGCCCTTGGTTGATCTGGGGGTGTTGGCGGCTGCCAAGGCGCTGCGTCGTCTTGAAGGCTCTTCGTTCGTTGAGCCTCGTTTGCATCAGGCGGCTTGAGTTTTCCTGATCTGTGGCTGTGGTTGCTTCTGTTTTTTTGCTGAGGGCGGAGGCCGGGATGTGCGCCCGGCGGCGCACCTACTTTCTTTTGCGTCGCCAAAAGAAAGTAGGCAAAGAAAAGGCGACCCC
>NZ_JBYSYM010000047.1:0-38305 GCF_058783375.1 Acidovorax sp. FW305-C-20-28
ACAAGACCGCTCGCATCCTCTCCATCGCCGCTGTGGCTGCTTTCTCTGCCTTTGGCGCCCACGCTGACGAAGCCGACTCTTCGCAGTTCGCCCTGAAGTTCGATACGAACCGCACCCGCGCTGAAGTGGCTGCCGAAGCCGCCAACGTGGCACAGACCCGCAGCCAGGAACCTGCTGGTTCGCGCGTCGTGACCTACAAGTCCACCGCTGACCGCGCTGCCGTGCGCGCAGCGGCTGCCGAAGCCGTGCGCCTGGGCCAGATCCCTTCGGGCGAAATCAGCGCCCTGTAAGAACAAGGGCCTTCAAGACAAGGCCCGCCAGTTGCGGGCCTTCCCATGGTGGTGGTGTTTCACGGTCGTGGGCACCGCCACCATGTGGAAGTGTTTCCCCACCCCTCAGCAAAAAGGGCTCCCATGCGGGAGCCCTTTTTGTTTTGGCCGCGCCCGCGGCTCAGGCCACCAATGTCTTGAACATCACATGGGCATCGACATAGCCCAGTGCGTGGTGCCTGAAGGCCCCCGGCAACGTGCCCACGATGGCAAAACCCAGGTGCTGCCACAGGCGCACGGCGCGCACATTGCTGGCCACCACCAGGTTGAACTGCATGGCCCGAAAGCCCATGGCCACGGCCTGGCGCTGCGAGTGCTCGCACATCAGCGAGGCCACCCCCTGCCCTTGAGCGGCCGGCGCCACCACATAGCCGCAGTTGCACACATGGGCACCCAGCCCGGCCTGATTGGCCTTGATGAAGTAGGTGCCCAAGATCTCGCCGTCCGTTCCACAGGCCACGAAGGTGGCCGCCGGCAGCTCCACCCAGGCCTTGTGGATCTCGGCCTCGCTGCTGTCGGGCGCAAAGGCATAGGTATCGCCGGCCTGGAAGGTGGTGCGCAGGATGGGCCAGACGGTGGGCCAGTCGGCAGGTTCGAGCGGGCGGATGGTGATGGAGGCAGAAGAAGAGGTCATGGACGAACGATACGCCAATGCCCGATGAATGCCCGATGGCTCCGCTCCGCATAAAATCCGCAGTCGGCAACGGCCTTCCCTTGATGATGGCCCAGCGCCCCACCGCGAGCGACTCCATGACCCAGCCTTCTGCCCAGCCAACCCGCCCCGTGCGCTCCCAGTACGAGGACTTCATGCGCCATGTGTTCACGCAGGGCGTGCACAAGTCCGACCGCACGGGCACGGGCACGACCAGCGTGTTCGGCCACCAGATGCGCTTCGACCTGAAAGAAGGCTTTCCGCTGGTCACCACCAAGAAGGTGCACCTGCGCTCCATCATCCAGGAGCTGCTGTGGTTCCTCACCGGCTCGGGCAACAACAACTGGCTCAAGGAACGCGACGTCACCATCTGGGACGAATGGGCGCGCGAAGACGGCGACCTGGGCCCCGTGTACGGCGTGCAGTGGCGCAGCTGGCCCACGCCCGACGGCGGCCACATCGACCAGATCAGCGACGTCATCAAGACCCTCAAGACCAACCCCGACTCGCGCCGCATCATCGTGAGCGCCTGGAACGTGGCCGATCTGAACAAGATGGCGCTCATGCCCTGCCATGCCTTTTTCCAGTTTTACGTGGCGCCCGCGCAGGAGCCCGGTGTCCGCGGCACGCTCAGCTGCCAGCTCTACCAGCGCAGCGCCGACATCTTCCTCGGCGTGCCCTTCAACATCGCCAGCTATGCGCTGCTGACCCACATGGTGGCCCAGCAGTGCGATCTGGACGTGGGCGACTTCATCTGGACCGGCGGCGACTGCCACATCTACAGCAACCACCACGAGCAGGTGCAGACCCAGCTGGCCCGCACGCCCTACCCCTACCCAACGCTGCACATCAAGCGCCGGCCGGACAGCATCTTCGACTACCAGTACGAAGACTTCGAGGTGCTGGACTACCAGTGCCACCCTGCCATCAAGGCACCGGTCGCCGTCTGACCTGCCCCCGCCCCGCACCAGCCAAGGCAGTCCACGGCGCGGCTGCAGCCTGCCTTGCCCTGCATTCCCGTTTCCCTTAAACCACTACTACAAAGAGCACCCACCATGTCTTCCGGAGGATTTCACGTACACGGCCCCCACGACCACGCAGTGGAGCATGCGGCCCAGGGCCACGGCCATGGCGACGACCACGCAGTCAGCCACGGCAGCGAAAACGGCGGCTCGTCGATGAGCAAGATCGCGATGTTCACGGCCATCGTGGCCACGGTGGGCGCGATCTTCGCGTACATGGGCGGGGCCACCCAGGCCAATGCCGGCCTGCTCAAGAACGATGCGGCCATCAAGAAGACCGAGGCCTCCAACCAGTGGAACTACTTCCAGTCCAAGAGCACCAAGCAGTCCCTGGCCGAGCTGGCCCGCGACCTGGCACCCGAAGACCGCAAGGCCACCTACCAGGCCAAGGTGGACCGCTACGAGAGCGAAAAGAACGAGATCAAGGTCGTCGCTGAAAAGCTCGAGGCCGACAGCCACAAGTTCGACCGCCAGAGCGAAGAGCAGATGCACCAGCACCACCGCTGGGCCCAGGCCACCACGGCACTGCAGGTCGCGATCGCGCTCGCCGCCATTGCCTTGCTCACGCGCAAGAAGTGGCTGGAGTACGGCATGTACGGCGTGGCCGGCATCGGCGTGGTGGTGGGCGCCCTGGCCGCGCTGCACATCTAGCAAGAAAGCGAGACGCCATGCCTTTGCACATGATCTACGCACGCGCCGCCAACGGCGTGATCGGCAAGGACAACCGCCTGCCCTGGCACCTGCCCGAAGACATGGCGCACTTCAAGTCGCTCACCCAGGGCTGCCCAGTTGTCATGGGCCGCAAGACCTGGGACTCGCTGCCCCCACGCTTTCGCCCGCTGCCCGGCCGCACCAACATCGTCATCACCCGCCAGGCCGACTGGTCTGCCGAAGGCGCCGTACGTGCCGCCAGCCTGCAGGACGCCCTGCGGCACACGAGCGCCGGCCAGACGGTGTGGGTGATCGGCGGCGCCCAGGTCTACGCCGAGGCCCAGCCCCTGGCCGACCGCATCGAGCTCACCGAGATTGCGCAGGACTTCGAGGGCGACGCCCATGCCCCGGTGCTCGACGCGGGCTGGCACGAGACGGCGCGCAGCACGCATACCTCCACGAATGGACTGCCCTTCAGCTTCGTGACGCTGGAGCGGCGAAAGGACTGAGCGGGCAAGCCCGTTGCCCGGACAGGCTCAGAACAGCTTGGCGCAGTTCACCGGCAGCTGGGCGGGAGTGCTGCCCTGCAGCACGCCCATGCTGCCGATCAGGTTGCCTTGGCTCACCGACAGGGTGAACGGCAGGTTGAAGCTGGTGGTGCCCGTGAACGACGAGGCCGTGGCCGTGCCCATGCCGTAGCCATAGAGTGCATTCGCCGGACCCAGGGCTGCGATGGTGAACATCGAGGGACCGCTGGGCTGGCCGCTGACCGTGATGAACACGCCGGTGCCGGCCACCGCGCACTGGTAGACGCCGTCCAGCGACCCGCCTGCGGCCATGCCCGCGCCCGAAGCACCTGCCAGCAGCAGTGCGGCGGCCATGGATCTGAATGTCTTGCTCATGCTTCGTTGTTCCTTTGGTATGCGTCACGCGTTCTGAATCGCGCAGCGCGCAGAAGTTCACGGAAGTCGCCCCTGGTGTCCTGTCCCGCAAATAAATGCCAATAAAGCCGCGTCTTTCACGCCAGGGCCGCGTTGCAAATCCTCGCGATAGCTACGGCTATCCCTGCGGTTTGCGCCTCGCCCTGGCGCGAAATCCATCGGTTTTATTTTTGGCATCTATTTACGGGACAGAACACCAGCCCAGCCGCAAAAAAAAGCCCGCACGAAGGCGGGCAGCAACTTGCTTGTCGCAAGAGGGGATGCCGCTTGGAGGCCGGCAAGGAAATAATAGGCCTGTGCGGCTTCCAAGGCTGTGACGCGGAGCACAGCTTGCTGCGCATCGCCGCCCCCTTCTCAAATGACAGCGGTACCCACCAGGGTGATGTCGACCAGGCGTGTGCTCACATGCCCATGACCGTCGTCCAGGGTCACCGTGAACTGGTCGTGGCGCTGCTGGCCGGCAGTGAGCAGCGGGTCGATGGTCTGGTTGCCCACGGTGTAGAGCCAGTTGACCTGGCCGGTGTGGCCGTCGGAGCGCAGTTGCGCGGTCAGCGTGCCCAAAGCGCCCGCCGTGGGCGTGACGCTCACGGTGTGCGCCGCAAACGCGGGGTCGGCAAAGCTGAAGCCGCCGGCCGTGGCCAGCGTGGCCGCGGCGTTGCTGCCGCCCAGGTCGGCCACCTTGCCAGGTGCGCTCCATTGGTAGGACTGGTCGAAGCCCAGCGTGGCCGAGGCCACCTTCTGCAGCGCCACGGCGGTGGCCGCGTCGATGCCCAGGTCGCTCGCCACCTTGTCACCCGCCCCCAGCGAGCGCGCATCGAGGCCGGTGAGGGTCTCGAACAGCACCAGGCCCGACAGGTAGGAGCCGTACTTGCTGGCGTGCAGGTTGTCGTCGTGCCAGAGGTTGACCTTGCCGCCGCCGGCGACGCTGGTGCCGCCCGCCTCGGTATAGGGGTCGCGGATCGCCAGGCCATTCTGCACGGCGGTCATGAAGGCTGTGCCCACCGGCGCCACGCCCTTGAAGTCCGGGTTGACGGCGGCCAGGTTGGCGTAGGCATTCTGCAGGTCGGTGGTCATGCCCTCCAGCGACAGGTAATAGGCCGTGGCCTGCGTGTCCGACTGGCTAATGGCCCCCGAGCCCTCGTAGGCGCCCGCGGCATTGAGCGTGCGCGAGGTGAGCATGTCGTAGGCACCCGCCACCATGTCGGGCCGCGCCCAGGTGGCGTAGAGGTACATGTCGGTCGAGGCGTCCGCATTCGGGTTGCCCGCGATGGTGGTGCCGGGCTGGGTGGTGGTGTCGGCCGCGCCGGTGTGCACGAAGTTCTCGATCGCCGTAGCGTACTTCTGGAACTCGCCGATGTCGGCATTGGCACCCGAGGTGGTGGTCAGCGTGGCATTGGCGGAGATGCCGAAGTCCGACTTGGCCGGATCGGCCGCGAAGTACGTGGCCGTGCCGTCGGCCGTGAAATTCACCGTGAGCGCAGAGCTGGTGTCGCCGCTGCGCGTGAAGGTGTAGACCAGGTTCTGGCCGGCGTTCTCGTAGACGCCCGCAGCCGAGCTCAGGCCCAGCGTGATGTTGGGCAGGCTGGTGTCGGTACCGGCCGCGAAGTCGTCGTTGACGATGGTGCCACTCACGGCCCCGAGCGTGCCCAGGTTGTAGTCCGTGCCGGTGGTCGGGTGCGTCAGCGTGAGGCGGATCGCCTCGTCGGCCTCCACCGTGCCGTCGACATGCGGGTCCAGCGTGATGCTGGCCGAGGTCTGCCCCGCCTTGATGACGATGGTGCCCGTGTTGGAGGTGAAGGACACGCTGCCCGTGGTGGTGGGCGCCCCGGTGTCCGAACTGCTGGCAAAGCCGCTGCCGCTGGTGAAGCGGTAGGGCGATGTGCCAGCGCCGCCTGCCGCGGAGAACGCACCGGTCGTGGTGTTGTACATCTCCAGGTCCTGGCTCGCGTTGACGGTGGTCGAGACCGATGGCGACGTGGACCCGTCGCGGAACGCCGTGAACGTCACGGTCAGGTCGCTGGCCGTGGATCCGGTGCGCGTGAAGGTGAAGACCAGGTTGGCCGTGCCGTCCTCCGTCACCTGGCCGGGGCTTGCCGCCAGCGACACCGTGGCCAGGGCCGGGTTGGTTGCGGGCGCATCGGGGTCGTCGTTGAGGATGGTGGTCCCGATGGCGGAGCTGGTGCCCACGCGGTAGTTTCCGGCCGAAGCGGCCAGCTTGAGCGCCAGGGTCTCGTCGTACTCCTTGGCACCATCGGCCCTGGGCGTGATCACCAGGTTGGCCGTTGCGCTACCTGCGGCAAAGGTAATGCTGCCCGAGCCCGAGGGCAGGGGTTCGTCCGTCTGGTCCTGCAGCACCACCAGCTCCCACTTCTGGCTGGCGATGTTGCCGCGCATGTCCCAGCCTGCGGCCGAGGAGTTCAGGTAGTGGCCCTTGAGCGTGGCCGCATTGCGGGTGGACAGCGACACGTCGTAGCCCAGGCCCACCTGGTCGGCGAACTTGTCGAACAGGCCCGCCACGCCGCCCCAGGGATGCGGTTCGTACAGGTTGGCCCCGGTCAGGTTGGTGAAGGTGCCGCCATTGGCCGGCGAGGTGAGGTCGTGCACGCCAAAGGGATTGGTCGCCGCGTCGTAGGTGTTGTACGACATGGCCGGGTCGATGCGCGCGAAGGTCGCGCTGTTGCCCACGAACAGCACCGGGTTGAACACCGTGGCGATGTCCACGGCGGCGGCTGCGCCCTTGTTGCCGGCCGCGTCGCTGTAGCTGTCCTTGGCCACGGCGATGTGGCCGCCCGTGTCCAGGTTGACCGATGCCGTGGCCGTGAACGTGGCCGTGCGCACCAGGCCCGTTCCGCTCAGCGCTCCCAACGTACCGCCGGACGTCGTGATGTCCGCCGCGGTGAAGCTGCTGCCCGGGTCTTCGCTGAAGGTGAAGGTGATGGTCGCGGTACCCCCGGTCTTGAGCGCCGCTGCGGAACTCGTGATGGCCAGCGTGGGAGCCTGCGTGTCCCCGGGGCCTGGGGCATCGCCGCCACCGCCACCACCGGATGCCGGTGGCGCGGGTGGATTGCTGCCCTGGCCTGCGGACACACCGGGCGCCAGTTCCCCCACGGCCTGCTGCTGCACCGCGGCCGTGAAGGCAGCGCCGGTGTAGCCGTTGACCGCCGCCTGGAAATTGCCCGTGGCCACCGAGCCTGCCGCATCGGCGGCCGCAGCGGCCACCTGGCCCAGCACAGCCACGTTGCCGGCGGCACTGACCGCATCGTTGGCAGCGTCCACCACCTTGCTGATGTTGTCCAGGCTGGTGGCATCCAGCCGCAGGCCATAGTCCCCCGCGGCATCCGCGACGATGGCACGCAGAAAGGCGGCGTCCGAAAGGTTCGCCACGCCACCGCTTGTGCCCGCGGCACTGGCGATGGCGTCCGCCAGTGACGCGATCAGCGTGCCCGCCGCCGCACCCGGCTGGCCCGCGTGCGGCGTGGCCACGCCCGGCTGCCCTGCCTTGGCCTCGGCCGCGTCCAGCGCGGCCGCACCGATGCCGATCACATTCACCAGCGCCACCGCCACCTTCTGGTAGCCCAGCGCCACGGCCTTGTCGGCGGCGCTGGCGCTGCTGCTGGCCAGCACGGCCAGCGGGTCGTAGGTGAGCAGGTTGACGCTGGCCGGCAGGCCCAGCGCCTTGGCGAGCAAGGCCGTGGCCTGCTCCACCGTGGTGGTGGCGCCGCCCTTGTCCAGCAGCGCCTGCACCAGGGTCGTGAGGGGGTTCACCACCGTGCTGCCGGCCGGCGCGGTGAGCATGCCCTTGAAGGCCTTGTTCGTGAGCAGGTCGGTGCCACCCGTGGCCACCAAGGTCCCTTGCACATTGGCCGGCAGCGTGAAGCCGCCCGCGGCATCGGTGGTGGCGGACCACTCGCCCGCATCGAGCTTGTGATTGCCATTGGCGTCGGCAAACACAGTGGCGCCCTTCACATACCCATCGGCCACACGGCCCTGGATGCCGGCGGTACTGAGCCGTGCAGCCAGCGCCTGCACGCCGCTGATGCCTGCCGCTGCACTGGCATCGCTGGCGCCAATGCCCTGCAGCAGGGTGTGCACCGCAGTCGCCACGCCCTGCCCGGAGAAGAGGGCCCCCTTGTTCTGGCTGGCCAGTGCGCTGTTGAAGGCATTGGCCGCTTCGGCACGGTGGTCCAGCGCGGTGTAGATCCCTCCATCGGCGTTGACCAGGAAGTCCATCAATTTGGCCCAGGTGGTCAGGCCCTGCTCCTGCGCCAGGCGCGCGATGGCCAGGCCGTCATTGGCCGACAGCACCACTCCCAGGCCATTGAGCGCCAGTTGCTGAATGACGCCGCCCGCGCCCCGGCTGGCGGCCATCTGGCCCATGGCCGCCTCGAAGGCCGCTGCCACCCGGCCGTAGTGGCCATCGGCGGCCACCACCGCCTCGAACTCGGCAAGCAAAGGATCGGATGCGGCGTTGCCGGTGGCGAGGATGAAGATTTGCTGCAGGACGTGGGATGCTTTGGGCGTGGACATGGCGATGCCTTCCGGGTACGGAATACGAAGTGGGGGTTGGGAACGGGGGAAAATCCACGAGGCCCGGCAGGCGGCCTCGGGCTGGCGGCTCAGGCGGCGGCGCAAGCCCCGCACGGGCGCAGACAGGCGGCTACCTGTCCGGGGGCGGGGGCATGGAATCGAATGGCAAGGCTTGTCTCCAGCGTTTTAATTTGGCGCAACGATAAGCCTGTGGCGTCATCAAATCCAATAGTATTTTCAGGGCATCTGCATATGCAATGGATATGCAGTTTTTCAGTTCGATGGCCCCTCGGAGCCCTGCTTGTCAATCGAGGATAGGATGCACCCCAGCGCAGTCGCTGCGAGCGACCGAGATTGAACAAGCAAGGACCGATGATGGTGATGAAGATCGCGACGTGGAACGTCAACTCCCTCTCTGTGCGCCTGCCCCAGGTGCTGGCCTGGCTGGCCGCCAACCCGGTGGATGCCATCGGGCTGCAGGAGCTGAAACTCACCGACGACAAGTTTCCGCACGACGCCTTCAAGGAGGCCGGCTACGAGGCCGTGGCCTTTGGCCAGAAGACCTATAACGGCGTGGCCATCCTGAGCCGCCACCCCCTGGCCGACGTGGTGCGCAACATCCCCGCGCACGAGGACGAGCAGGCGCGCGTGATCATCGCCACGCTGGACACGCCCACCGGTCCGCTGCGCCTGATCAACGGTTATTTCGTCAACGGCCAGGAGCCGGGCTCGGAAAAGTTTGCCTACAAGATGCGCTGGCTGCAGGCACTGCAGGACCTGGTGCGCGCCGAGATGGCAGCCCACCCGCGCCTGGCCCTGGTGGGTGACTTCAATGTGGCACCGGAAGACCGCGACTCCTACGACCCCGTGGGCCTGCGCGAGACCATCCACCACACGACCGAAGAGCGCAACCACTTCAAGGCCCTGCTGGAGCTGGGCCTCACCGACGCCTTCCGCATGTTCGAGCAGCCCGAGAAGATCTACTCCTGGTGGGACTACCGCATGCTGGGCTTCCAGAAGAACCGGGGCCTGCGCATCGACCACATCCTGGTCAGCGAAGCCCTGCGCGGCAGCGTCACGGCCTGCGTGGTGGACCGCGCCCCGCGCAAGAACCCGCAGCCCAGCGACCACGCACCGGTGGTGGTCACGCTGGGGTAGCCCCCCCTCCTCTCTTATTCCTTCGCCTCGAACGCCTCGCTGTACCTCACCGTGCCAGCGGGCACCGGCCCCGCGAAGGCCAGGGCCATGAAGTACTCGGGCGGCACGCCGGGCAGCACCAGCGCCGGCTCGGCCCGAAAGCCGAAGCGCGTGTAGTAGGCCGGGTCCCCCAGCACCACGCAACCCACAGCCCCTGGCAGCGCCTGCAGCTGCGCCAGGGCCTGGCGCATCAGCTGCGCGCCGATGCCCCGGCCCTGGCAGGCCGGGACCACCGAGATGGGCCCCAGGCCATACCAGCCGCCGCCCGCGGGAGAGGGGTCAACGGTGACGGGCGAGATGGCCACATGCCCGACGATGTGCTCGACGCCCTGCACCTCGCCGTCCAGGTCCCCATCCACCTCGGCGCCCTGCTCCACCGCCACCAGCGAGACCGCCAACTCCCCGCGGGCGCGCAATTCGCGCACGATGAACTGCTCGGTGTGCGAGGTATGCGGTGCATGCTCGAAGGCGGCAACGGTCACGGCCTCGATGGCCGATGCGTCGCCAGGCAGTTCCGGGCGCAGGTGGATGGTGGTCATGGCGTGGGGTTGGAGATGCGGCAGAACAGCCGCATTGTGCCGGCATGCCAGCAGTCAGGGCCTGGCCGGTGCCGCCGAGAACGCGTAGTGCGAGAACTTCCACTGCCCGTCACGCTGCTTGCGCAGCACGAACAGTTCCTTGAACGCGGCCGGACCTGCAGGCTGGGCTTGCCCCTGGACCTTGAGCGTGCCCGTGGAATGGCTGCGCAGCAGGGCCGTGTCCTTGCCCAGCAGTTGGACCTCATCGACCGTGAAGGCGAGCTGCAGCGCAATCGCCTGGAAGGTGGCGGCATAGGCGGCACGCAGCGCCTCGCGTCCGGTGGCGGCCGGCGCATCGGGCGCCATCTGCACGCCGTCGTCGGTGTAGAGCTGCATGATGGCTGCGGTGTCGGAGCGGTTGAGCGCTTCTTCGTAGCGCTGCAGGGTCTGGCGGATGGCCGCGGTGTCGGCGCCGCCGGCCGCATGCGCAGGCACGGTGGCAAGACCCAGCCCTGCAGCGAGGGAGGCGACGGTGGCCACGGCGACCAGGCCGCGGCGAGACAAGGGGTGCTGGTTCATGGAAGTTTCTCCTTGGGTGGGTGAACAGGACGCTGGCCTGGCGGTTCAGGTGCGCACCCAGGCGGGCGCCGTGGTCGGCCCCCAACCCAGGAAAAAGCCGAACTGGATGTTCATGCCACCCAGAGGCTCCAGATAGCGGCTGTTGCGCAGCGGGCCGGCGTCCACCGGCTCGAAGGCCAGCGCGCGCGCCAGCTCCTGCACGCGGTCCTTGGCCCCCACGTCGTCGCCCGCCACGAACACCTGCACCGGGGCCTTGCCCTGGCGCGCCTCGGGCGCCAGCAGTTGCGCGAAGATGGTATTGAAGGCCTTGACCACGTACGCGCCCGGTGCAGCGGCCTGGATGGCTTCGGCCGCCGAGGTGGTGGTACCCAGTTGCAGGCCCTGGAAGTCGGGCGTCACCGGGTTGCTGATATCCACCAGCACCTTGCCTTGCAGCGCCGAGGCCGGCAGGCCCTGCAGCACTTGCACGCTGGCGCCATGGGGCAGCGCCAGCACGACCACATCGGCCTGCGCCACGGCAGCCTCCATGGCCAGCACCGGCACATCGCCCAGTCCTTGCGCCCGGGCCTTGCCCGCATCGCGCGCACCGATCGCGACGGTGGCGCCGGTACCGGCCCATGCCCGGGCCAGGCCGGCGCCCATATTGCCTGCGCCCAGAACGGCGATCTTCGGGAGGCTTGCTGTGGTTGTCATGGCTTCTTCCTTTCCTTCATTGCGGTGTTGAAACGAGGAAGCCAGTGTCAATTCAAACCAAATTCAGATAAATGCCTAGAATGTTTTTAAATTGGAAACCAATGGATTGCAATGGACCGCTTCACAGGCATGGCTGTCTTCGTCAAGGCGGTGGAACTGGGCTCGTTCCGCGCCGCGGGCGATGCGTTGCAGATGTCGCCGCAGTTCGTGGGCAAGCACATAAAGGCGCTGGAGCAGCACCTGGGCGTGCGCCTGCTGCACCGCACGACGCGGCGGCAAAGCCTCACGGATTTCGGCCGCGCCTATGTGGAGCGTGCCCGCCTGATCCTGGCCGAGCTGGAGCAGGCCGAACAACTGGCGGCCGAGGCCCGCGCCGTGCCCAGCGGGCGGCTGCGCATCAACGCACCGGTGAGTTTTGGCATCCACTCCCTGGCACCCCTTCTGCCGGGCTACATGCAGGCGCACCCGCAGGTGGAGGTGGAACTCACCACCTCCAACCGCGCGGTGGACCTGGTGGACGAAGGCTATGACGCAGTGTTCCGCGTCGGCGTGCTGCAGGACAGCGGGCTCATCGCCCGGGCGCTCGCGCCCTACCGGCTGGTGGCCTGTGCCTCCCCGGCCTACCTGCAGGCCCATGCCCCACCACTGGTAATCCCCGCCGATCTGCAGCAGCACGAATGCCTGGGCTTTGCCCACACCGAGCTGCGCACGCACTGGGGCTTCGACGGCCCCGAGGGCCGCGTCACCGTGGCCGTGCACAGCCGCTTGGTTGCCGACCACGGCGAGCCCTTGGTGCACGCCGCCCTGGCCGGCCTGGGCATCATCCTGCAACCGATGGATGCCGTGCAGCATGCGCTGGCCGATGGACGCCTGGTGGAGGTGCTGCCCGGCTACCGCGTGCCCTCGCGTCCGTTGCACCTGGTCTATGCGCCCGACCGCCGGGTGACGCCCAAGCTGCGCAGCTTCATCGACTTTGCCGTGGTGCATTTCGGCCCCAAGTGAAGCCCCCAACGCACACCGCCGCCATGGGCGCAAACCCAGGGCGGCGGTAGCGGGGGAGCGGCGGCGGCGCTGTTGTTCTGGTCAGGGCGCGGCCACGGTCCTCACAGTGGCAGCCCGCCTGTTCCCTGCACGCCTGCGTACAGGCAGGCAGGAGGCCAGTCGGGCCGGCGAACGCAGCGGTCAGCGCGCGGGGATGAAGCTGTCGCGCAGGGCCTTCACTTCGTCGTGGTTGCGCTGGGCGCCATCGGCCTGGCGCTGCACCAGGGCACGCAGGTCCTGCGGCAGGTTGGCCTTGAGGGCCTTGCGGTAGCGGGCCACCGCAGCGTCCTCGCCACGCTCGCACTCTTCGAGCACGGCCTTGTCGTCCTGCGTGGACAACGCCGTCTTCACGGACACCCAGCCCCGGTGCAACGCGCCGGCCACGGTACCGCCGCTGGCGGGCTCGCCGCCGCGGGCGCGGATCTCGCGCTCCAGCTCGGCGGCAGCGGCCGCGCATTCACGCGAATGGCGTTGGAAGATGCCCTTGAGCTGGCCCGAGTCGGCATGCTCGGCGCTGGCATGGAAGCCGTATTCGCCATCGCGCGCCGATTCCAGCAGGTCGTTGAGCGTGTCGATCACGTCGTCGTTGTCGATGTCACCGGCGACCTCCAGGGGGCGGCTGCCATAGGCACGCTCGTAGGCGGCGCGGGTGGCCGGGCGGGCGTCGGTCCAGGCCAGACCGGCATCGCCATGGCGTGCGCGCCAGTCGTCGGCCAAGCGGGGCTCGATGGCGTCGTAGTCGCCTTCGTAACGGCCGACCGAACTCCAGCCCAGTTCGTAAGCGGGGCGGTATTCGTCGTAGGTGCGGCCGCCGACAAAATAGGGCTCGCGTTCGTAGTTCTCGCGCCAGTAGGCGTCTTCGTTGGTGGGGTTGACGGCTTCGCCAGCGGCCTTGCCCGCCAGCCCACCGGCTACGGCGCCAGCAACACCGCCGACGGCAGCGCCCACCGGACCACCGAAAGCGCCGGCAGCAGCGCCCGCGGCGGCGCCACCCAGCGCAGCGCCCACGCCGGTACCCACAGGGTGGGCGCCAGGTTCATTGGTCAGGGGATCGCGGTTGGCATCGTGAAAATCGGCCATGAGAGGTCTCCGGTTGGTTGAACGATGGATTCATTGTGGAAGGCCCTCCTGCCCCCCTGAGTCGGCATGCAGAGGGTGCCGGTGTAGGACATACGGCCCCTTGGGAGACTGCATTCAGCCCCCACCGCAACAGCCTGAAACAGATGGCAGGGGTGCCCTTCTGGGAAGCGCAGGCTGCGGCATGGACAATGCCGCATGAGTTCCCCCGACACCCCTGCAAGCTGCCATCTCGAATCGGCCGAACGCGGCGAGTTCATCGAGCTGCTGCTGCACGAAGGCGGCACGCGCCTGCGCGTGCGCAGCGGCACCATCGGACAACCCTGCCTGGTGCTCAACGCCACCTATGGCACGGCCGCCAAGGCGCAAGCCCACTACCAGCGCCTGCAGAAGGAATGGCAAGAGCGGGATTTCGTGCCCTGCAACCCGTCGTTGCCGGTGGCCGAGGGCAGTGTGGCCGACGAGCTGTTCGGCGACGCGCGCATCCCGCACCCGCTGCTCGAGCCCTTCCTGGCCATCAACGGCGCCGACGAGCTGCGTGGCCAGCCCCGCAGGCTGGCGTGGTTCCGCCACGGGCTGCACTGGCACACGCACTTCGACCTGGAACGCATCGCCGACCTCGGCCTGCATGCGGGCGTCATCGTGGAAGGCGACGTGCAGGTCGACGGCGTGTTCAGCCAGCTCACCTACACCTACCCCGGGCAGACACTGGTCAGCGGCAGCATCCATGCCACCAGCTTCGGCCACGGCGACAGCCACATGCGCGTGATGGGCAATGTGAAGGTGGCCAACATCATCTATGGCGAATACAACGATGGCAGTCTGGTGATCAACGGTGCCATGCATGGCCGCGCCTTCATCACCCTGGACCATGACATGCATGCCGAAGGCGGCTACCACCTGCCCATCTGCGAGTGGAATGCGCACGAGAACTGGGACGGGTATCTGGATCCCGAACTGTTCGAGTTTGATGACGAGGATGCGGACGAGCCGGGCAGCATGATCTCGGCAGAGGCGATACGCCGCTTCATGCGCGAAGGGCGCGATCCCTTTCGCCCCGGCGCCCAGCCGGTGATGCGGGAGCCGGCCCCCGAGCCCCCTCCACCACCACCGCTGTCACCGTTCGCCCAGCGCGTACGCGCGCTGGTGCATTCAGAAGATGTGGAAGGCCTCACCCAGTTGATCGAGACCTGGCCCGAGCACGGCGACGAATGGCAGCAGGCCCTGGTCGGGCGCCTGTACGCCCCCAGCACGACACCCGAGCAGCGGGCGCGGCTGAAGGCCTTGCAGAAGAAAAAGCCGTAACTGCGCTCAGGCGGTCGCCGCCACCTCGACCGGTACGCCTGACGCCACCTGCAGCACCTCGCGGGCCTGGTCGCCCCCCACCTCGGCACCGCTGCCGGCCCAGGCGACGAACTGGTCCGGCCGCACCAGCACCAGCCGGGCGTTGTAGCGCTCGTGCTCGCCCGCAGCCTGCACCTGCACCACCGCCAGCGGCAGTGACTGCGCCGCAGCGGCGTCACGGAAGGCCTGGACCTCCTGTGCACCGGCACCGAACGCCAGCAGGGTGAAACCGGTGCCCAGCTCCTCATACACATTGCGGCCCGAGGGCAGCAGCGCTGGCGCCAGGTGGTGGCCAGCGCGCGCATCGAAGCGGTGCGAGCCCTTGGCGCTGCTGGCGCGGCCAGCGCTGTCCCAGACCACCGGCGAGCCCTCGTAATGCGGCTCGAAGGCATGCACCTCGCCCACGGCACCCTGGGCGCGCGCGTTCCATGCAGCCTCGAAGGCAGCCTTGTCGCGCGCCGGGTCATGGGCGTCGAGGAATTCGCGGTCCGTGTCGATGGATTTGGCGATGAAGTCGCTGATGGTGGACGCGAACACCGGGCGGCGCTCGGCGTCGTAGGAGTCGAGCAGGCGCTCGCCGCCCCAGCCCTGCAGGGTGGCGGCCAGCTTCCAGCCCAGGTTGCGCGCATCCTCGAGCCCCGAGTTCACGCCATAGCCGCCATAGGGCGGGTGGCTGTGCGCCGCATCGCCGGCCACGAAGACCCGGCCCTGGCGGTAGCGGTCGGCCAGCATGAAGCGCAGGTCCCAGAAGCCGATGTGCTCGAACTCCACGTCGAACGGAGCTCCCACCGCGTCCTTCAGGTAGGCGGTGAAGTCGAAGTTGTCCTTGGTGGTGCCCGGTGGCACGGGCGCGTGGAAGAACCAGGTGCTTCCCAGGTCCACGCGGCCGAAGAACTTCCAGTAGCCCTTGAGCTCGGGCTGCAGCACGTTGTAGTAGGACTTGCCGGGATAGCGCTCGAGCAGCTGGTGCAGCCCGTGCGAACGGAACACCAGCAGCACCATCATGCGGTCGTGGTCGGTGCGGGTCTGGGTGATGCCGCCCTGCTCGCGCACCAGCGAACGGGCGCCGTCCGACCCCACCACGTAGGCGCTGCGCAGCACGCGCTCGCCGCCACTGCCGCCGCGCTCGGCGATGGTGATGGACACCCCGTCGGCGTCCTGCACCACGGCCCTGGCCTCCCAGCCGTACACGGTCTGCACCGAGGGCAGCTGCGCCACACGCTCGCGCAGCACGGCCTCGGTCGCGTACTGGGGCAGGCGTTCGTTGCCGGTGAAGTAATAGGGCTTGACCAGGTCGCGCTGCAGCCAGTCGTAGCTGTGCGGGCCCAGCAGCGTGCCGTGCGCGGTGAGGCCGCCAATGCCGTATTCCTTGGGGATGGTGCGTGCCGCGCGCAGCTGCGCCTCGGCCCCCCAGAAGTGGAAATGCTCCATGGTCCGCTGGGTCAGGTTCTGGCCCTTGGGAATGGGCTGGGGCTGCGCATAGCGCTCCACCACGATGGTGCGCACGCCGCGCTGGCCCAGCTCGATCGCCAGGCCCATACCCACAGGGCCGCCGCCGACGATGACCACCTCGGCGTCCTGGTGTGGGGCCATGGCTTGTTCCTTGTTCATTGCGTTCAATGCCTTCATTACTCTGCCGTGATGCCCTGGGCCTTGATCAGGTCGGACCAGCGCTTGGCGTCGGCCGCAACCAGCTTCTTGAAGGCATCGGGCGTGCTGTGGGCGGGCGTCATGCCTTGGGTCTCGAAGGCCTTGGCCACGGCGGGCTGGGCCAGCAGGTCGCGTAGCTCCGTGTTCAGCCGCTCGACATAGGCACGCGGCGTACCAGCCGGTGCAAACACGCCGTACCACATGTCCACATTCAGGTCGCCCACCTTCAGGCTGTTCAGCGAAGGCACCTCGGGCAGCAGCGGGTGGGGCGTGTCGGAGCTGATGGCCAGCGCCTTGAGCTTGCCTGCCTTCACATGCTGCAGGGCCACGTGGATGGGCAGGAACATGGCGTCGATCTGGCCGCCCAGCAGGTCGGTCACCGCGGGTGCCGTGCCGCGGTAGCTGATGTGCGTGAGCGAGACCTTGGCGCGGTTCTTGAGCAGCTCCATGGCCAGGTGGTGCGGCGTGCCGGCACCGGGCGAGCCGTAGTTGAGCGCGCCGGGCTTGGCCTTGGCGCGCTCGATCAGCTCCTTGAGCGACTGGACCTTCGAGGCCTCGCTGGCCACCAGCAGCAGCTGGCCCCAGCTGGTCTGGGCCACGGGCTGCAGGTCGGTCAGCGGGTTGAAGCCCTGCTTGGGGTACAGCGCCATGTTCATCACCAGCGTGTTCACGCTGACCAGCAAGGTGGTGCCATCGGCCGGCGCACGCACCACTTCCTGTGTGCCGATGATGCCCGAGGCCCCGGCCTTGTTGTCGACAAAGAAGGGGCGCTTGAGCCGCTCGGACAGCGGCACCGAGATCTGGCGCGCGATCAGATCGATCCCCGTGCCGGGCGTGAAGGGCACGACCAGGCGCACGGGCGTATCCGCACCGCTGCCCTGCGCACGGACCAAGGGGGCGACCACCGTGGCCAGGGCGCCGAGCACCAGGCGCCGGCGGGTCGCCATCGGGGATGAAAAGGCCATGTCGTTTGTCTCCTTGGAAGTTGGACCACAACTACAACGACAGTCTTGATGTGAATCAAACGGAAATTTCTGATGAATTCGTCAACAAAGCTGATGAATGTGAGCAGCCGCCAGCTGCATGCCTTCCTGGAGGTGACTCGGCTGCAGAGCTTTGCCAAGGCGGCCGAGCAGGTGCACCTGTCGCCCTCGGGCATGAGCATGCTGGTCAAGGAGCTGGAGGAACAGATGGACGCCCGCCTGTTCGATCGCACCACGCGCTCGCTGACGCTGACCGATGCGGGCCGGCGGCTGCAGCCCGTGGCTGAGCGCATCGTGGGCGAACTGCGCACGCTGGGCTCCGTGCTCGACGGCAGCGAGGCGGCCGTGCGCTCGCGCCTGCGGGTGGCGGCCACGCCCATGATCTCGGCCAGCCTGCTGCCCGACGTGGTGCGCGGCTTCGCCGACACCCACCCCGGGGTGCAGGTGCATCTGGCCGACGTGGAGGTGGGCACCGTGCGCCAGGAGGTTCTGGAAGGCGAGGCCGACATCGGCTTCGGTTTTTTCGTCAAGCCCGCCGTGGGCCTGTCGCGCCAGCCGCTGTGCAAGTTCCGGCTCATGCGCATCAGCCCGCCCGGTGCCGGCACCAGCGGCCTCACCGAGAGCCTGCCGTGGAGCAGCCTGGCCGGCCTGCCCCTGGTGAGCCTGCCCTCGGGCAACCCGATCCAGGTGGTGATCGAAAAGCAGCTCTCGCGCCTGGGCCGCACGCACGAAGAGCGCCCGCGCATGAACCTTCTGGGCACCATCATCGGCATGGTGCGCGCCGGCCGGGGGCATGCCGTCATCCCCTCCTTCGCCATGGAGGAGTGCCTGCGCCAGGGCCTGGGCGTGGCCATGCTGCGCGAGCCCGTGGCGCACCTGGACCTGTACCTGGTGTCGCGCCGCGGCACCCAGCCCAAGCCCGCAGCGCTGGCGTTCGCTGCAGCGCTCAAACGCGCCGCAGCGCGTTTGCCAGGCTAGTGTGCTGTCCCGCAAATAGGTGGTACACATAAAACCGATGGATTTCGCGCCATGGCAAGGCGCAAACCGCAGCGATAGCCGGTGCTATCGCGAGGATTTGCAACGCAGCCATGGCGTGAAAGACGCGGTTTTAGTACCACTTATTTGCGGGACAGCACACTAACGCCGCAACGACGCCAGCAGTGCCGCCAGCAGGATCAACGAGCCCCCGAGCACCGTACGCGCCTCCAGCTGCGAGGCCGACAGCAGCACCGAGGACACGCTGGCGAACACCACCTCGGAGAGCATGACCACCGCCGTGGTGCCCGCCTTCAGGCGCGAAGCGCCGAACTGCAGCGCCCAGTTGCCCAGCATCAGCACGCCCGAGAGCAGCAACGCCGTGACGGCCCAGGTGGCGTTGAAGGCCGGGAAGGCCTCCACCACGCCGAACTGCAGGCCGACAACGCCCGCCAGCAGCGCCATGAGCATGCAGCCGCCGAACATGGCGAACATGCGCGCCTGGCCCGGCACGGCATGCAGGCGGCGCACGGTGACGTTGACCAGCGCGAACATGAAGCCGCCCATCAGCGCCAGCCCGTCGGCCATGGACAGGTTCTGCAGCAGGCGCGCGGGCGAGGTGCCCTCGGGCAGCAGTACCAGCACCACGCCCGCGAACGCCAGGGTCAGCCGCGCGATGGCCATGGGCGTGGGCCGCTCGCCCAGGATGCGCCAGGCCAGCAGCACCGCCCAGGCGGGCATGAGGTAGAACAGCAAAATCACGCGCACCACGTCGCCCACCGTCACGGCCCAGTTGAAGGCCACGTTGTTGAACCCCGAGGCCAGCGCCAGCAGCCACAGCCCCGGGTGCTCACGCACCTGCGCGAGGATGCCCGGCCGCAGCGCCAGCAGGCCCAGCAGCACCAGGGCGTACATCGTGGCCGTGGCCCACAGCGGGTGCAGGCCCGCCCCGTGCATCACCCGGAACGGCCACCAGGCCAGGCCCCACACCAAGGCATTGAACAACAGGGCAAAGACGGGCAGCGGCGATTGCATGAAGAGAAAGGAGGCGCCCGCGCGCAGTGCGGGCGCGGGCATCGGTCAACAAAGGGGGGCGTGGCGCAAAAGTCCGACAACCGGCAAGGCCAAGGCCCTGCCGCCGGGCGATTGTGCCTGCCCTGCGGCGGCCGCGCTGGTCAGCCGCGAACAGCAGCCTGCAGCAGGTCCCCCGGCGTGTACCCGAAGGAGCGGCGGAACCAGCGCGTGAAGTGCGCCTGGTCGGCAAAGCCGCACTCCACCGCGACCGATGCCGCCGGCTCGCCCGCCAGCAGCATCTGCCGCGCCCGGTGCAGGCGCACCGCCCGCAGGTACTCCCCCGGCGCCATGCCCACCCATTGCGTGAGCACACGGTGAACGCGCTCCCGGCTCACGCCGCAGTGGCGCGCCAGGCCGGCCACCGATGCCTCACCGCTTGCCACGGCGGCCTGCACCCGCCCGATCAGCGCACGCGCTGCCACACTCGGTAGCGGCGGCTCCACGGCAGGTGGCCTGGCACGCAGGCTGCGGCGCAACGCCGGTACCACGCGCCGCAACCAGGCCTGCACCTCGGCCGTGTCGGCCAGGCTGCGCGCGCGCTCGGCCAACCGGGGCATGTGCACCAGGCCACTGCGCGCGGGAGCCTCCAAGCCCTCGTGCAGCAGCCATGCGGTGGGCACATAGAGCATGGTCACCAGCACGCTCCCGCGGTACTGCGGCGCACTCAATGCCCCCGTGTGAACCACGCCGGGCGCAATGGCGACCACATCGCCCGTGCGCGCCACGAAAGGGCGCCCGGCCACACTGCAATGGCATTCGCCGCGCACGATGGCGCCAAACGACCACTCCTCGTGCCAGTGCGGCACCCACTCCTGCCCGTGCTGCTGGTGGCGCACCTGCTCCAGGTCGAACACGCGCAAGCGCTGCACCTCCGAGCGCAGATGGGTCGCCACGGCGGCAGGCGGCTGTTCAGGCATCGACCGCCCCCGACACGGTGATGCCCACCCAGCCCGCGCTGGCCTCCTGCGCCACCAGGCCCTCCAGCAGGCCGATGTCCTCGGCAGGATGCGGCGTGAGCTGCAGTGTGGCTGTGGCGGCATGCCACCCGCTGCCCACACGCTCTCCGATGGCAGGCTTCACCAGCGCCAGGGCCGGCAACTGCGCGGGCTGCCGCAGGTCTGGCCAGCCCACGGCGCCGATGGTGGGCGTGCCCAGAAAGCCCAGCGCCCGCCCGGGCTGACCCGTCAGCGTGGCCTGTGCCTCAAGCACGCGGCGGTCCTTCACCGCCAGGCTCGCGCCCAGCCGGCTGCCGGCGCGCAGCGGGGCGGCTGCAGGGTGGTCCAAGGGCAGGCTGCGCGTGAGCCAGGTGCTGCCGATTTTCTTGGGCCAGCCCTGGAGCAGCCCGCGCACCAGGGAGATGTCCTGGTCCACCCAGATCGCCGGGCAGTACATGGCGCGGCTGCCATCGGGCCGCTCCACCTCCAGCACCACGATGGTCTCGCGGTACTGCGCCAGCACCGGGTCCAGCAGTTCATTGCCGTGCGGGGTGCAGGCCTGCCAGTCGGCAAAGTGCACACAGCCCGAACCCAGCGGCCGGCCTGCCGCCGGCGGCACCAGCGGTGCCGCACGCCCGGCATCGAACTGGAAGGCCACATTGAGCAGCCAGCCCGCATAGTGCCAGGGCGGCGGCGGCACCAGGGCCGAGCGGCCCGTGGTGGTGAACGGTGCGGTGAAGGCCTGGTGCGGCCAGGCGGGACGGTGCGGAGTGCAGGATGAAGAGTTCATGCCCGCCATGGTGCCCAGGGCCTGCACCTGCGGCTAGAACGGATGTGAACGGGGCACGGATGCACCACCCCGTCGGGCCAGGTAGGGCTGTACGAACAGATAGAGCCCCGTCAGCAGCAGAGCGGCCAGGGGAGCCAGCGGCGCGTAGGTGATCCAGGCAGGTGGCGCGCCCCGTCCCAGGCCCATGGCCGCGAAATTGGCCAGTACGGTCAGCGTGAACACGATGGACACCCAGCGGTGGCTGCGCCGCAGCCAGAGCCCCGGGCCGCTCACCGTACACCCTCCTGGGCCCGCTGGATGATCTTCCAGCCGTTGCCCGCGGGGTCGCGGAAGCCCGCGTCCACATTGCCATAGCGGTCCACGGGCTCCTGGGTGAACTCGACGCCGCGCTCGCGCAGTTGCGCACAGGTGGCGCGGCAGTCCGCCACATGCCAGACCAGCGGTGGCATGGCACCCTTGGCCACCATGGCGCGCAGGGTCTGCGCCGTGGCCTCATCGTGCATGGGCGCCCCCGGCGTGAACAGGCCGAGCTGGAACGAGGGCTGCGCCGGGTCCTGCACCGTGAGCCAGCGGTAGCTGCCGTTGCGCACATCGGTGTGCACGCGAAAGCCGAGCTGCTCCACGTAGAAGGCCAGCGCAGCGTCCTGGTCGTCCACATACACGCCCACCACACCAATGCCCTGGGTGGGCGGGTTCATCAAGGTCGTCATCGTCATCGTTCGATCTCCTGGGTTGTCGAAGACCGGTTTGTACCGTCCGCCGCGCGCCGGCGCTTCTCCAAAACTGCGATCGTGAGGTCCGGCCGTTCCGCGGCCTTGAGAACACAGGCCGGCACGCTGGCCAGCGGCCCGGCCTCGGCCCGCGCCTCGCGCCGCAGCACGCTGGGGCTCTTGCCGGTGATGTCGCGAAAGATGCGACCGAAGGTGCCCAGGCTCTCCCAGCCCGTGGCGAACGCGATGTCGGTGATGGGCAGGTCGGTGTCGCGCAGCAGGGTCGAGGCCTGTTCGATGCGCCGTGTGAGCAGGTAGCGGTGTGGCGGCACGCCGAAGGCCTGCTTGAACGAGCGCGCGAAATGCGCCTCGGACACCCCGCTCACCTCGGCCAGCCGGGCCACCGGCCAGGCCTCGTGCGATGCGGCGTCCATGCGGTCCTTGGAGCGCAGCAGGCGCCGCAGCAGGGCCGGATCCTGCAGGGTGGCAGCAGGAGAGATGTCGGGCGTGGCAGGGGGCTTCATGCGTCCTCGGGTCAACAGCCCCATTGTCGACGACCCCAGGGGCTTGAAACGCGCGAGTTGCAGTGGCTCCGCCACATATGAAACAATAAAAGTTACTTAATGAGGGCCAGCATGTCCACCTCCTCCACCCATGACAACCCGAACGCCCCGTTTGCCGATCCCCAGGCCGTGGCGTCCTACCCCGACCGCACCCGCCGCCTTGTGCCCGGCTGGGACGATCTGCAAAAAATGGCCGGTGTGCTGCTGGCCGAGCGTGCGCCGCCCGAGGCCAGGGTGCTGGTGGTCGGCGCAGGCGGCGGCGCCGAACTGGGTGTCTTCGCACAGGCGCAGCCCGATTGGCGCTTCGTGGGCGTGGACCCGTCCGAGCCCATGCTGCAGCTGGCGCAGGCCACGCTCGGGCCGCTGGCTGCGCGCGTGGACTTCCACCAGGGCTATGTGCACACGGCACCTGCAGGGCCCTTCGATGCGGCCACCTGCCTGCTCACCCTGCATTTCGTTCCATTGGACGAACGGCTCGCCACCCTGAAGGCCATCCGCCAACGCCTCGCGCCCGGAGCGCCCCTGGTCACGGCCCACCTGAGTTTTCCACTGGCACCGCCAAAGGAGCGCGCACAGTGGCTGGCACGCTATGCGGCGTTCGCCGTGGCCTCGGGTGTGGATGCAGAGGCAGCCCAGCGCGCCGCCACGGCCATCGACACCGCCCTGCCCCTGCTCGGCCCGGACGAGGAAGAAGCACTGCTGGCGCAGGCCGGCTTTGACGGCATCCGCCTGTTCTATGCGGGCCTGGCGTTTCGGGGATGGGTGGCGCAGGCCTGACGGCTACGCCTTCAACCCATGCCGCGCGTGCCACTCGGCCAGGGATTCATCGGGAAACGCCTGGTAGTGCCGGTGGCCTCGGCCCTTGGGTACGTCCACCCAGTTCGCAACGAATTCCAGCATGCCTTCGACGACTTCCGGCGGCTTGGGCAAAAGCGTGTCGATGGCCGAGGCATGGGGATGGACCAGCTCGGGCCAGCGCGGATCCCACAGCCACAGCGCGCTGCCACATTGCAGGCAGAACTTGCGCTCGGCCTTGGAGCGCCTGGCGCGCTGGCCCTCTTCGCGCATCACCGCATGGTAGGTGCCCAGGTGCTTCGCGCCCCGGACCTTGAGCGTGCGCGCATCGCCGCCCAGGTTGATGGCATAGCCGCCGCCCCCTGCCGTCTTGCGGCAGATGGAGCAGTGGCAGTGCATGAAGGGCACAGGGCTGTCGGCTTCGAGCGAGAAGCGGACGGCGCGGCAGTGGCAGGAGCCTTCGAGGTGCATGGGGCGTCCTCAGCGTGGGGGAAGGAAACTGCAGGCTACACAGGCTGCTGCGCGCCGCCTGTAGGAATGCCACGCAACAACAAAAAAGCCCCGGGCACAGGCCCGGGGCTTGCGGTTCGCGGCCGATGCGATGGCCCGCTCAGCCTTCGTCGGGTGCGTCCAGGCCCAGTTCCTGGATCTTGCGTGTGATGGTGTTGCGACCGATGCCCAGGCGCTGCGCGGCCTCCATGCGGCGGCCATGGGTAGCCACCAGGGCCGTGCGGATCAGGCGCGACTCGAAGCGGCGCGTGAGCGCGTCCCAGACCTCGGGCTGGCCACCGGACAGCAGTTTCTGCGCCTCGGCTTCCAGCGCCTGCTCCCAGCTCAGCACGGGGCTGCTGGCCTGGGTAGCCGGCGCAGCCATGGTGTCTGCCGCCCAGGCGGCCGCGGGAGCTGCCGCAACGAACTGCGGCGCCGAAGGGGCCACGGCATGCAGGCCACCCACCATTTCGGGCGCGGGTGCAATGGCTGCCACGGGCATGGCAATCACCGGCTGCGGTGCCACCGCATGGCCTTCGGCCACGGCGGCGCGCGCAGGCGCCTGGAACACCGGGGCTTCCAGCACCTCGGGCGGCAGGTCCTGCAGCGAGATCACCTGGGCCGGGGCCATCACAGTGAGCCAGTGGCAAATGTTCTCGAGCTGGCGCACGTTGCCCGGAAAGGCGAACTGCTCCAGCCGCACCAGGGCTGCGTCGGCAATGCGCTTGGGCTCCACGCCGAGCTGTCGCGCGCTTTGCTGCAGGAAGTGGCGCGTGAGCATGGGCACGTCTTCATGGCGCTCGCGCAGCGCGGGCAGGCGCAGGCGGATGACGTTCAGGCGGTGGAACAAGTCCTCGCGGAAACCGCCTTCCTTGACGCGCTTTTCCAGGTCCTGGTGGGTGGCGGCAATCACGCGCACATGGGCTTTCACCGCCGCATGGCCGCCTACGCGGTAGAACTGGCCGTCCGACAGCACGCGCAACAGGCGCGTCTGCAAATCGAACGGCATGTCGCCGATTTCGTCGAGGAACAGCGTGCCGCCCTCGGCCTGCTCGAAGCGGCCGCGACGCTGCGTCTGCGCCCCCGTGAAGGCGCCGCGCTCGTGGCCGAAGAGTTCGGATTCGAGCAGGTCCTTGGGGATGGCAGCGGTGTTGATGGCCACGAAGGGGCCGTCCGCGCAGGGCGAGTGCTTGTGCAGCGCCCGTGCCACGAGCTCCTTGCCCGAGCCCGACTCGCCCGTGATCAGCACCGTCACCTGGCTCTGGCTGAGCCGGCCGATGGCGCGGAACACGTCCTGCATGGCCGGGGCCTGGCCCAGCATCTCGGGCGTCTCGGTCTGGCGCTCTTCGGTCACTTCCTCGCGCTGGCTTTCTTCCACGGCGCGGCGGATCAGCTCCACCGCCTTGGGCAGGTCGAAAGGCTTGGGCAGGTATTCGAAGGCCCCGCGCTGGAAGGCCGATACGGCACTGTCCAGATCGGAGTACGCCGTCATGATGATGACGGGCAGGCCGGGCTGCAGTTCGCGGACTTTTTCGAGCAGTTGCAGGCCCGAACCTCCGGGCATGCGGATGTCGCTCACCAGGACCTGGGGGGCCTGGCGGGCCGGGTCGCCTGCGGTGATGTCGGCCAGTGCATCGAGCACTTCGCGCGGATGGGTGAAGCTGCGCGTGGGCAGGTTCTCGCGGGCCAGCGCCTTTTCCAGGACGAAGCGGATCGAGGGGTCGTCATCTACTATCCAGATCGGCTTCATATGTGTTGCTTACCTTCCCTGTGGTTGCGTGTCGTCAGGGACCTCAGGGCAAGGGGATCAGGATGCGGAAGTCGGTGCGACCCGGTACGCTGTCGCATTCGATCAATCCATGGTGCCGTTGTACGAAGGTTTGCGCCAACGTGAGCCCCAGCCCCGATCCGCCGTCCCGACCCGACACCAGAGGGTAAAAAATACGCTCCTTGATGGCATCGGGTACGCCCGGTCCGTTGTCGATGACATGCAATTCCAGTGCCAGCCGATAGCGCTGGCGACCAAAGGTTACTTGTCGGGCCACGCGCGTGCGCAGGGTGATCACGGCATCGCCTGCGGCCACGCGTTCGGACAGGGCTTGCGCCGCGTTCTGGACCACGTTGAGCAGTGCCTGGATGAGCTGCGCACGGTCACCGCGGAACTCGGGGATGGAGGTGTCGTAATCGCGCTGCACGCGCAGGCCATGCGGGTACTCGACCAGCACCAGCGAGCGCACGCGCTCGCACACCTCGTGGATGTTCACGTCGCCTACCAAATGCGGGTGGCGGTGCGGGGCCAGCAGCCGGTCCACCAGGCTCTGCAGGCGGTCGGCCTCGTGGATGATCACCTGGGTGTACTCGGTGAGCTCGCGGCTCTCGAGCTCCATCTCGAGCAGCTGCGCGGCACCGCGGATGCCGCCCAGCGGGTTCTTGATCTCGTGGGCCAGGTTGCGGATGAGTTCCTTGTTGGCCTGGGCTTGGTCGAGCAGGCGCTCCTCGCGGTCCTGGCGGGCCTGCTGCTCCAGGGGCCACAGCTCCACCAGGATCTCACCGGCCTGCTCGGCCGCCGCCACGTTGACATGCACGGGCACGGGCTCCTGGTGCAGGCGCTTCAAGCTGGCCTCGTAGCGCAGTGCCGCAAAGTCTTGCACACGGGCACCGGCCAGGGCCGTCTGCAGCAGGGCCGGGTCGGTGAAGAAGCCGGAGAAATCCCCGCCCTCCAGCGTGCGGCGCGACAGGCCCAGGGTGTTTTCCAGGGCCGCGTTGGCAAACAGCACCGCGCCATCGATGCGCAGCACCGCCACCAGCGTGGACATCAGGTCCAGCGAATGGAAGCGCTCGGTTTCGGACGGGTTGGAGGTGTCGGGGGGTGTGCTCACACGCAGGGTCGATCGGGCTCAGTTGGCGGGAGCAACGCGGCCCAGTTCGCGCTTGATGCCGGCGATGTCGCTCTCGCTGCGGGCCACGCTGGCCTTGAGTTCGGCCGTGCGTTCCATGTAGCGCTGCGGGTTGCGCAGATCGAGCGCATTGCGCTCGGGCGCACCACCGTTGTATTCCTTGACCAGTTCGGCATGGCGGGCCTCGGCCTTGCGCAGCTCGGACTCGAGGATGGCGCGCGCATCGGCATCGCGGGCCTTCTGGTCGTTGGTGTTCACGCGCGGCGCGTTCGGTGGCGATGCCGAGGGCGCGCTGCCCCCGGCAGGCGCCGCGGCACCGCCCGCCGCGGCGGCAGGGCGCGAGCCCTGCACCACAGTGACGTTGCCGCCTTCGACCAGCTTGCAGCCGCGCTCCTTGGCCTGGGTGGTGTTGTTCGTGTACTCGTTGCCACAGCGGTAGATGCGGTCCTGCGCCCAGCCGGCAACCGGGGCCAGGGCGGCAAGCAACAACAGGGTGGTGACAGTCTTCTTCATGGAAATTCCTCGCGCAGCAGCTTATGCAGGGGATAGCCAGAGAGTATCCCCCAATCACCCCGCATCGCCAATTGCGCAAGTACCGCGGCCATGGGGGTTTCCAACCGGGCCAGGGCGCCGGCGGCGGGCCTGGGGCAAGGCTGCAGGCACAGCGCCCCAGTTCTACAGAGGCACCGCAGCCACGGTTGGTTCCGCAGCCGGTGTTGTGCCGGCGCCATGAAAAAAGGCGGCTTGCGCCGCCTTTTGGGGGTGTAACCGCCTGGAAGGGCCGATTACAGCGAGTAGTACATGTCGAACTCGACAGGGTGGGGAGCCATGCGGAAGCGCGTGACTTCGCCCATCTTCAGCTCGATGTAGGCGTCGAGCATGGAGTCGGTGAACACGCCGCCCTTGGTCAGGAAGCTGCGGTCCTTGTCCAGGTACTCCAGGGCCTGGTCCAGGCTGTGGCAGACGGTGGGCACCAGCTTGTCTTCTTCTGGAGGCAGGTGGTACAGATCCTTCGTGGCGGCTTCGCCGGGATGGATCTTGTTTTCCACACCGTCCAGACCGGCCATCATCAGGGCCGAGAAGGCCAGGTAGGGGTTGGCCGATGGATCGGGGAAGCGTGCTTCGATGCGGCGGCCCTTGGGGTTGGCAACGTAAGGGATGCGGATCGAGGCCGAGCGGTTGCGGGCCGAGTAGGCCAGCTTCACTGGGGCTTCGAAGCCGGGCACCAGGCGCTTGTACGAGTTCGTGCCGGGGTTGGTGATGGCGTTCAGGGCACGGGCGTGCTTGATGATGCCGCCGATGTAGTACAGCGCGAAGTCCGACAGGCCGGCGTAGCCGTCGCCTGCGAACAGGTTCTTGCCGTCCTTCCAGATGGACTGGTGCACGTGCATGCCGGAACCGTTGTCGCCAGCGTAGGGCTTGGGCATGAAGGTGGCGGTCTTGCCGTAGGCGTTGGCCACGTTCCAGACCACGTACTTCAGGACCTGGGTCCAGTCGGCGCGCTCGACCAGCGTGCTGAACTTGGTACCGATTTCGTTCTGGCCAGCGCCCGCCACTTCGTGGTGGAACACTTCAACCGGGATGCCCAGGGATTCGAGGATCAGGGACATCTCGGCGCGCATGTCTTGCGTGCTGTCGACGGGAGGCACGGGGAAGTAGCCGCCCTTGACGGTGGGACGGTGGCCACGGTTGCCGCCTTCGAGCTTGGCGCCCGAATTCCATGGGGCTTCGTACTCTTCGATCTCGCTGAACACGCGGCCGGGTTCGTTGGACCAGCGCACGCCGTCGAAGATGAAGAATTCTGGCTCTGGGCCGAAGAAGGCGGTGTCGCCCAGGCCAGAGGCCTTGAGGTAGGCTTCGGCGCGCTTGGCGATGGAGCGGGGATCGCGGTCGTAGGCCTTGCCGTCACCGGGTTCGATCACATCGCACTGCAGGAACAGCGTGGTTTCTTCGAAGAAGGGGTCGATGTTGGCGGTGCTGGGGTCGGGCATGAGTTGCATGTCCGAGGCTTCGATGCCCTTCCAGCCAGCCACCGACGAACCGTCAAATGCGTGGCCTGACGTGAACTTGTCTTCGTCGAAGTGCGAAACCGGCACGGTCACGTGCTGTTCCTTGCCTCGGGTGTCGGTAAAACGGAAGTCAACGAACTTGACTTCGTTTTCCTTCACCATCTTCATCACGTCTGCAACGGTCTTGGCCATCAGGTTCTCCTGGGTAAAGCGCTTGTTGAAAAAAGAATTTGCCGAAATAAAAGCAGTTTGCGTGCCAGCGGGGTGCAACTACCGCACTATCGCGGAGCAGCAGCCCGGTCCGGACTTCTTCGGTGGCGCTTGAGTGCACAATATTGGTGCATTGCAATCACCCCCATTGCACATCACAGGTTGCGCACCATTTCGGGGCCGAGTTCTGCACCAAATTCGTGCAGACCCTTTTTGAGGTCCGTCCATGCCGCGGGAAGCGCCTGCGCCGGGCCTTTGACGCCCAGCTCGATATGCCGCCCGTATTGTGGATGATCCACGCTGGGCAAACTGAACACCCGAACACCTTGGTGCGATTTTTCGATCTGCTCCATGAGCGGGGTGAGTGCGGCCTCCATGGCGCCGAAGACCACCACCGAATGCTCGGTCTGGGGCGTGCGGTTGAAATGATCGGCATACAGGGTGTCCAGCACCCATTCGATCATGGGCCAGGCCATCACCGGAAAGCCGGGCACGAAATGCACCGCCCCGCCCTGCCCGCCCGGGCTCGCGCAGCTGAAGCCGGGGATCTTGTTGTAGGGGTTGGGAATGGTCTCTGCGCCGACCGGGAACATGCCCATGTTGAGCCGGTGCACGTTGTCGTGGCGCTCGGGCTCGTAGGGCAGGCCCTGCTCGCGCGCCACATCCTGCATGCGCTCGCGGATCAGGCGCTCGGCCTCGGGGTGCAGCGCCAGGTCCACGCCCAGCGCACGCGCCGCGCACTGGCGCGTATGGTCGTCCGGCGTGGCGCCGATGCCGCCGCACGAGAACACCACGTCGCCCGAGGCGAAAGCGCGCTGCAAGGTGGCCGTGATGCGTGCCGGGTCGTCCCCCACGTAGTCGGCATAGGACAGGGACAGGCCGCGCGCGGCGAGCAGCTCGATGGCCTTGGGCATGTGCTTGTCGGCACGCTTGCCCGAGAGGATTTCGTCGCCGACGATGATGAGGCCGAAGGTGGGGGTCATGGGGTGCGGGGATCGGTAGGAAGGGCTCCGGGGGCCGCAAGGCTGGCCGCAGGCGGTGCGATGTCTTCAATAGCAGGCGCGGGGGCCAGCGTGTCGAGCGGCAGGCGAGAAGGCACGGGCATGGTGGCCCGCACATCGTCTTCGCGCAGCTCTTGCAGGGCCGCCAGGCAGAAATGCGTGAACCACAGCGACGAGAAAGCGAACACCAGCATGTAGATCCAGATGGCCAGCGGCACCAGGACCGCGAAGGCCGCCACGAACAGCACGCCCGAGGCCCAGACGATGCTGGGCGCTGCGCCCAGGTAACCGGTGATGATGCCGATGCCCAGCAGGCTGGCGCGGTGGCGCTCGAACAGGCGCTTGCGCTCCTCCTTGCTGGCATGCTCGGCCAGCGCATCGAAAGCCATCACGCGGTAGGTGAGCCAGCCCCAGATCAGCGGCGGCAGCACCAGCACCAGGGGCGGCACCAGCCACAGCGGCACCGACACGGCCAGCGCCACCAGCGCCATGGCCGTGGAGCCCACGGACCAGGCCAGGCTGGCAAAGAAAGAGCCGCCTTTCTTGCGCACCAGTTCGGGAAAGCGCCGCTCGGCCACCAGCGTGACCAGGGCCGGCGTCATGAGCACGGCCACGAGCAGCAGCGAGACCACCACCAGCACCGGCGTCGCCGTGAGGATGACCATCATGGGCGCCAGCACCCCGACCACCCGGCCCAGGCCCCAGCCTTCGAGCCAGCTCCAGAAATTCTTGAGCATGGGCGAGCTCTCCAGGAGTGAGTGCATGCTCTGCACCGCCGCATCCCAGTAGAAGTAGCCCAGCCCGAAGGCCAGCGCCGCCATCAGCAGCAAAGGCAGCAGCGACAAGGCGATGACGCGCGGGCGCATGCAGTACGCGGCGGCGCGCCAGAAGGAGTCCAGCAGTAATCCCATGCGCGCGAGCATACCGCGAGCCCCGGCTTCTGCCGATGACATCCTTGCGGCGCTAGTGTGCTGTCCCGCAAATAGGTGGTACAAATAAAACCGATGGATTTCGCGCCATGGCAAGGCGCAAACCGCAGCGATAGCCGGTGCTATCGCGAGGATTTGCAACGCAGCCATGGCGTGAAAGACGCGGTTTTAGTACCACTTATTTGTGGGACAGCACACTAGGGGCCCTTCACCGCCGCATCGGCAGGCTTGGCGAAATCCCCGAGCACGGCCCCTGCAATGGCCGAAAAGGCCTGGCCCGCCACCTCCAGCGTGCTGCTGCGTTCACCCGAGCCGCAGAACACGGCCGGCAACGCGGGCACCAGGCGGTCCACCAGCACCCGCACCCCGTCCTGCTGCACGAACGGGCCCACCCCGCCGGCCTGCATGCCCAGGCGCTCGCGCAGCAACTCCTCGCCCAAGGGGGTGAGCTTGGCGCGGGAGGTGCCCACGGCCCGTGCGACGGCGCCGTAATCCACCGCGTCGGTGGCGCACAAGGCCACCAGCACGATGCCACCGTCGCCGGCCTGGAAGGCCAGGGTCTTGACCATCTGCTGCACCGGAAATCCGAGCGCCATGAACTGCTGTGTGGTGTGCGCCTCGGCGTGTTCATGCAGCCGATAGGCCACCTGGGCCTGCGCCAGAAGGGTGGCCGAGACAGGGGCGAGGGGCATGGCGGCGGGCTCCTTTCCTTTTCGGGCCTGCCATTCAGGCCCTTCGAGGCCGGAGCATAGCGGCCCCTGCCGTGGCCGGCATCACGCAGCCGCCGCCTTTGGCCTGGCACCCCGGGTGGCCAGCCAGCACACGATGGAGCCGGCGCACACCATGCAGGCGCCCTGCCAGAACGACCAGGGCAGCGGCGTGCGCAGCAGCAGCCCCGCCAGCGCGGCCGACAGCACCGGCGTGAAGTACGAGGCACCGGCCAGGATGGTCATGTTGCCGTGCAGGATGCCCACGTTCCACGCGGCATAGCCAAAGCCCATGGCGGCTGCCGCCATCGCCAGGTACAGGGCGGCCTGCAGGCTCCACTGCATAGCCCCCTCGTCGGCGAAGAAGAGGTACTTCACCCACAGCGCCAGGGCCGTGAGCATGAAGAACAGCGTGACACCGTTCTTGCCACCCGCGATGCGGGCGGTGACGGCGCAGTATGCCGCCCAGATCAGCGCGCCTGCAAACGCCAGGCCGTAGCTCAGGGGGTTGAGCTGCACGTTCTGCACCATGCCCGGCAGGTCCAGACCTTTCTCGCCGCCCAGCACCCAGGCGATGCCCAGCAGGCACAGGATAAAGCCTGGGACGATGAGCGCGTTGGCACGCTGGCGGTTGAAGACGATGGCGGCCAGCAGGGTGAAGCTGGGCCACAGGTAGTTGACCATGCCGACCTCGATGGCCTGGCGCGCATTGCTCGCATAGCCGATGGACAGCGACAGGCACAGCTCATAGGACACGAAGAGCAAACTGCCCCAGGCGAGGTAGCGGCGCGGGAACTCCCACACCCGGCCCAGGCCTACCGTGGCCAGCAGCAGCACCGAAGCCAGCGAATACATCAGCGCCGCGCCGCCCACCGGGCCCAGGTGTTCGCTCAGGCCACGGATCGATCCCACCACCGCGCCCCACAAAAGGACGGCGACCAGGCCGATGCCCGTCGCACTGTTCTTGCTCATCATGCTGCTGCCACCCACCCCACAAAGGAAAACGCCACGCACAGGCGTGGCGCCCGACCTTACCACCTGCGAAGCAGGGCTCAGGCCTTGGACTGCGCCGCCGAGGTGGCAGGCACGGCAGGCGTGTTGGCCGCGGCCTCGCGCCGCGCATAGCGCTGCGCCAGCACGCCGCACACCATGAGCTGCATCTGGTGGAACAGCATCAGCGGCAGCACGATGGCGCCCGCCACATTGGCAGCGAACAGCACGTTGGCCATGGGCACGCCGCTGACCAGGCTCTTCTTAGAGCCGCAAAACACGATGGTGATCTCGTCCTCCTTGGAAAAGCCCAGGCGCCGCGCGCTCCAGGTGGTGAGCGTGAGCACCAGCGCCAGCAGCACGGCGCACACGGCCAGCAGGCCGGCCAGCGCCGTGGGGGGCACCTGGGACCACAGCCCATCGATGACGGCATGGCTGAAGGCGGCATACACCACGAGCAGGATGGAACCCTGGTCCACCACCTTCATGACGGCCGCGCGCTGCTGCAAAAAGCCGCTGATCCAGGGGCGCAGCAGGTGGCCGATGGCAAAGGGCAGCAGCAGCTGCACGCCGATGCGGCCCATGGCGGCCAGCGGATCACCCATGGCGGCGTTCTGCGACATCAGCAGGCCCACGAGCAGCGGCGTGAAGGCCACGCCCAGCAGGGTGGACGCCGAGGCGCTGCACACGGCCGCAGGGATGTTGCCGCGCGCCATGGAGACAAAGGCAATGGCCGACTGCACCGTGGCCGGCAGCGCGCACAGGTAGAGGATGCCGGTGTACAGGTCGCGCGTGACCAGCGGCTCCAGCACGGGCCGCAGCGCCCAGCCCAGCAGCGGGAACAGCACGAAGGTGCTGGCCACCACCACCAGGTGCAGGCGCCAGTGGCCGATGCCGGCCAGGATGGACTGGCGCGAGAGCTTGGCGCCGTGCAGGAAGAACAGCAGGCTCACGGCCGCCGTGGTGGCCACTTCAAGCACTTTGGCGAAAGCCCCGGACGCCGGCAGCAGGCTGGCCGTGATGACCGTGGCGACGAGGTAGAGCGTGAAATTGTCGGGAAGCAGGCGGGAGCGGGCCATGGGTGCAGGGGCGTGAACGCCCATTGAAAAACGGTACCTACCGATTGGACCGTGTTTGCCGACCAAAGAGAAATGGATTGATTTGATGAATTTATAATTTCTCCGCATGAATCCCAGTTTGCGCCAGTTGCGCGTCTTCCAGGCCGTGGCCCTGCACAGCAGCTTCACCCGCGCTGGCGACCAGGTCGGCCTGACCCAGCCCGCCGTGAGCCGCTGCGTGACCGAACTGGAGCAGCACCTGGGCATCAAGCTGCTGGACCGCACCACGCGCGAGGTGGTGTTGACCGAGGCGGGCCGCAGCCTGGCCGTGCGCCTGCAGCGCGTACTGGAAGATCTGGACACCATGCTGCTGGACGTGCGCGGCCTGGCCACGCAGCGCCAGGGCCGCGTGCGCGTGGCCAGCAGCCCCACCCTGTCGGCCAACTTGCTGCCCGAGTGCATCGCCCGCTGCCGCCAGGAACACCCGGGGCTGGAGCTGCTGCTGCTGGACCGCATGCAGCACGATGCGCTGGCCAGCGTGCTCTCGGGCGAGGTGGACTTCGGCGTGGTGATCGAGCCCGAGCCGGGGCGCAGCGACGAACTGCATGCCGAGCCCATCCTCTCCGAGCCCTTTTGCCTGGTCTGCCCGCCCACGCACCGGCTGGCACGCCAGCGCAGCGTGCGCTGGGCCGCGCTGCACGGTGAGCCGCTGGTGCTGCTGGACCATGCCTCGGGCAGCCGCCGGCTGATCGACGATGCGCTGCGCGGGCATGGCGTGCAGGCGCCCGTGGCGCAGGAGGTCGGCCATGTGACCACCATCTTTCGCATGCTCGATGCCGGCCTGGGGATTTCGGTCGTGCCCACGCTGGCGCTGCCGCCGGCGGGGCTGCAAGGCCTGGAGGTGCGACCGCTCACACCGCGCGTGGAGCGCGCCATCGTGCTGGTGCGCCGGGCCAACCGTGCGCTGGCACCCGTGGCCGAAGTGGCCTGGGGCCTGGTGCGCAGCGTTGCTTCTCAGCGGAGCTAGGCTTTTCCGATCAAGCGCAGCACCCCGCGCCACTGTTGCGACCAGAAGCCGCGGCCATAGTCGCGCACACGGCCATCGGGCCCGGGCTCGACCTGGTCGCGCACCCCCGTAGGGTCGTAGCGCTGCTCGAAGTTGGCGGTGCGCATGAGCATGTCCCACCAGGGCAGCAGCACGCCGAAGTTGTGCCCACCCAGCACCACGCGCGGGGCCTTCTCGCCCGCGGCGGCGGGCTTGACGGTCTCATGCCCGATGCCAATGCTGTGGTGCAGACGGTGAAAGCGCGGACTCACCCACAGGCGCTCGCCCACGCGGCCGAACCACAGGCGCACATTGGCATGCTGGAAGCTCTCGCTGAGCTGTGTGATGGCGACGATGGCCACGAACTGCCCCGGCGCCACGCCGATGAGCTGGGCCACGACCACCAGGATGGTGTCGCGCAGCATGTCGTCCAGCAGGTGGTTGCGGTTGTCGCTCCACATGGTCATCTGCTGCTGCGCATGGTGCAGCGAGTGCAGTTTCCACCACCACTCGAAATGGTGCTGGCCACGGTGAATCCAGTAGTCCACGAAGTCGAACACCACCAGGTACAGCAACAGGCTGACCCAGGCCACGTCGGTCACACCGGGCCAGAGGCCGTCGAGGTGGAAGGTGCTCATGCCCGACATGCGTGCCGCGCCGAACAGCGCATCCATCAACGGGTCGATGGCAAAGAACAGGCCCACGCGGAACAGGCCCAGGCGGTGCAGCAGGGTGTAGAGGATGTCGGTGCGGATGGTGGCGCGGTTAGTCACCGGCTCCACCGGGCGCCAGCGCTGGATGGGACCGATGATGGCGATGATCACCACCAGCTGCAACAGGCCCACCAGCAGCCAGCCGGTGGCGTCATAGCCGTCCTCGAGCAGGTTGCCCAGGCCGCCCGCGAACATCAGCGGCTGCACCACCGTCTCGAACAGCCACTGCTGCGCTCCGTCGAATACCGCGCTCAACCACTCCATTGCCTTAGCCGCTCCTGTTGCTGTCGCCGTATGTGCCGTGCATCAGCGCACGGTCTTTGTAGCGTAGTCCGGGTGCTCGCGCAGTGTCCTGAAGCAAAAACCACGCTCTTTCAACCCCACGATCAGGGGCTCCAGCACGGCGGGCGCCCAGGGGTCCGTGCGCGACCAGATGCCCAGGTGCGCCAGCAGGATGTCGCCGGCCCGGATGTCGCGCAGCGCCTTGCGCAGCAACGCCTCGTTGCTGGCCTGCGCGGTGGACAGCTCGTCCCCCAGAAAGCCCGCCGGCGACCAGCCCACATGCGTGTAGCCGCAGGCCTTGGCGCTGGCGATCAGCTGGGGCGAGGTCTTGCCCCCCGGGGCGCGGAACAGCGCCATCGGCTTCTGCCCGGTGATGGCCTGCAGGCGGTCCGCAGCCTTGGTGATCTCGGCGCAGTATTCGGCCGCGGTCATCGTGAAATCCTGCCCCGCGCGCGGGCCGGCCGAAGGCCGCACCTTGAACGAAGGGTTGGCGGCGCTGCCCAGGTCGGCACGCCAGTAGGTGTGGTCCCAGGTGTGGGAGGCGAAGGCATGGCCTTCGGCAGCCCGGGCGCGCCACCAGGGCGCCCAGTGCTCACCCAGGCTGCCATCGCCCTCTTTCGTGCGCTCCTGCGCAGCGAAAAAGGTCACCTGCACGTTCTGGCGCTTGAGCACGGCGGCCATCAGCGGGGCCACTTCCATGTGGCCTGTGTCCAGTGTCAGGTAGACGGGCTTGGCGCAGCGGCTGTCGCCGGTCTGTTGTGCCTGGCCGGCAGGCACCCCTGCCAGCAGGGCCAGGGGCAGCAATAGGGCCCGCAGGCGCCTGGGGCTCATGCAGTGGCTACCGCGGAGCGTGCTGCAGCGTCCATACACCGTGCGGGGACTTGCCCACCGGCACCTGGCGCACGACCTTCTTGGCCTCGGTGTCCACCACCGAGAGCTTGCGCGCCCAGCGCGAGCTCACGTAGATCCAGCGGCCATCGGCCGAGACCTCCATGCAGTCGGGCCCGCCGGGCACGGGGTAGCTGTCCACCACGGCCATGCTGGCCATGTCGATCTTGCTGACCGAATTGGCGACGCGGTTGCTCACGTACAGGTGCTTGCCGTCACCCGCCGCGCGGAAGGCGTGCGCGCCGTTGCCGGTCTTGATCTTGCGGACACTGCGCGGCTCCCGGCCCGAGACATCGAAGACCTCGACGCTGTCGCCGCCCGTGAGGCCCACGAACACATGCTTGTCGTCGGGGGTGCCGTAGACGTCGGCCGGCATGGGGCCGGTCTTCATGCGCCACTTGACCACCTGGGTGGCAATGTCGATGGCCACCAGCTCGTCACTGTCCTGCATGGACACATAGACCGTGGTGCTGCGGCTGTCGATCCACATGTGGCTCGGGGTGCGTGCGGTGTTCACGCGCGCCACCAGCGTGGGCTCCTTGCCGTCCCAGCGGTAGAAATCCACGTGGTTGAGCCGGTTGGCCGCCGTGATCAGCCACTTCATGTCGGGCGTGAAGCGCAGGTGGTAGGGGTCGACGATGCCGCGCACCGTGCGCTGCACCTGCGCTGTGCGCGGGTCCAGGAAGGTCAGCGTATCACCCAGCGCATTGGCCACGATGAGCGAACGCTCATCGGGCGTGAGGTACAGGTGGTGCGGCTCCTTGCCGGTGGGGATGCGCGAGGTCTCCGTCCAGGTCAGCGGGTCGATCACGCTGACGTTGGCCTCCAGCGAATTGAGCACAAAAATCGGAGGCGGCGCCGTCTGTGCGCTGGCTGCCGCACTGGCGCCCCACAGCAGGGCCACAGCGGCCAGGGCGGCGCGTGCGCGCACGGGAAAAGAGATCTTCACAAACAACCAAGCACTTTCAAGACAGTTTGCAAGTGTAGCGCCGGGAGTCCGGCATCCATGCCGCAAGGCGTAACATCTGCACAGGGAGCAGCCCTGGATCAAGGAAGTTCCGTATTTTTCACGGATTTCCCGACCTGCGGACCGTGTTGCGCACCATTCAGAGCGGCGAGGCCACCAGCACCTCCAGGTCCTGCGCACTGAGCCAGCGCCATTGGCCGGGAGCCAGATCCTGCGGCAAGGGCATGCTGCCGATCTGCGAGCGGTGCAACCCCTCCACGCGGTTGCCCACGGCAGCCAGCATGCGCTTGACCTGGTGGTATTTGCCCTCGGTCAGCGTCAGGTCCAGGCGGTGCGTGTCCACCTGCACGCAGGCCGCGGCACGCACGGGCTTGGGATCGTCATCGAGCACCACGCCGGCCAGCAGCTTCTGGACCTGGGCCTCGTCCACAGGGTGCTTGGTCGTCACCTGGTAGACCTTGGGCACATGCTTCTTGGGCGAACTCATGCGGTGGATGAACTGGCCATCGTCGCTGAGCAGCAGCATGCCTGTGGTGTCCTGGTCGAGCCGGCCCACGGCCTGGATGCCCTGCACGGCCGTCTTGCTCGGGCGCTGGCGCAGCGGTGCCGGCAGCAGGGTGTAGATGCTCGGGTAGGTCGATGGCTTTTGCGAGCACTCGGTGCCCGCCGGCTTGTGCAGCAGCACATAGGCCTTTTCCTGGTACGGCCAGTCCACCCCCTGCACACGCAGGTGCAAGCCCTCGGGATCGAAGTCGGCCGCCGCCTCGGTGCAGGGCAGGTAGTCACCATGCACCCCATTGGTGCTCACGGCCACCCACCCCTGCTGCACCAAACCGGCGCACACGCGCCGCGTACCGAAGCCCTGGGAATACAGAATGTCTTGCAGCTGCATGGTGATCGAAGGGAGGAGAAAGATGGTGGACGAAGAAGCAAAAACGCAAGCCTGGCTGGCCCGCAACCGGGGCCTGGCCCCGGCGACCCGCAGGCTTTGCATTCCCCCAAAGCAAACGCCCCCAATACCAAATGGTACTGGGGGCGGTTGGGGCTGTAAGAGCCTGACGATGACCTACTTTC